>NZ_JBMOXA010000002.1:0-369724 GCF_049316285.1 Variovorax sp. HJSM1_2
AGGCGGTCTACAAACACATCCGTGCCGAGCACGATGCGGAGCAGGTTCACGTGGAAGTTGATCCACGGTTCATGCCACAAGCGGATTCTTGAGTGCTATAAATTAAAGAGCTATTTCCGCATGAGCGGTGGGCTTCAGAGGCATAAATGAGTGTGAAATCTGCATCGACTGTTTTGCGTGATGCACGGCGCATTGTGGTCAAGGTCGGCTCCAGCCTGGTCACCAACGAAGGCCGTGGATTGGACGAAACGGCGATTGGTGAATGGTGTCGCCAACTTGCCGCCTTGACCCGCGTCAAGGCCGACGGCACGCCTGGCTGCGAAGTCATTATGGTGTCGAGTGGTGCCATTGCCGAGGGCATGAAACGCCTGGGCTGGGCCACCCGCCCCAGCGAAGTGCCCAAACTGCAGGCAGCGGCGGCGGTTGGCCAGATGGGTTTGGCACAGATGTACGAAACCAAGCTGCGTGAAAACGGCCTGGGCAGCGCCCAGGTGCTGCTGACACACGCCGACTTGGCCGACCGCGAACGCTACCTCAACGCCCGGTCCACGCTGCTGACGCTGTTGCAGCATGGCGTGATCCCGGTGATCAACGAGAACGACACCGTGGTCACCGACGAAATCAAGTTTGGCGACAACGACACCTTGGGGGCCCTGGTGGCGAACCTGGTGGAGGCCGATGCCCTGGTGATCTTGACGGATCAGAAGGGCTTGTTCACTGCCGATCCACGCAAAGACCCGAGCGCGCAGTTTGTGACCGAAGCCAAGGCCGGCGACCCGGCCCTGGAAGTGATGGCCGGTGGCGCCGGCAGCTCGCTGGGCCGTGGCGGCATGATCACGAAGATCCTGGCCGGCAAACGCGCCGCGGGCTCGGGTGCATCGACCGTGATCGCTTGGGGCCGTGAGCCCGACGCCTTGCTGCGTTTGGTGGCTGGAGAGGCGATTGGCACGCTGCTGGTGGCGCAAACGCAAAAGCAGCAAGCGCGCAAACAGTGGATGGCCGACCACCTGCAAATGCGTGGCGCCGTGGTGGTTGATGCCGGCGCCGCCGAGAAGGTGCGTGACGGTGGCAAAAGCCTGCTGCCGATTGGCATGCTCAGCGTGGACGGCGACTTCTCGCGCGGCGAAGTGATTGCCGTGCGCGACCCGCAAGGCCTGGAGTTGGCGCGTGGCTTGGCGAACTACTCGTCCAGCGAAGCCCGACTGATTTGCCGCAAGCCATCATCAGAGTTTGAAGCCTTGCTGGGCTACGCGGCCGAGCCCGAAATGATCCACCGTGACAATCTGGTGTTGAGCCGTTGAGGCTTTGCACCCAGCCATAAAAAAGCGGCCGTTTGGCCGCATTTTTATTGTGCAGAGTTCTTCCCCGCAGGTGTAGCGTCAGCGCGGCAAGTCGGAGCGCGGGCTCTTCAGGTTACGTACCAGATCTGCCACCGTGTTGGGCGGTGCCGTGCCGCTGCATGCGCCCTGGCGCGCAAAGGCCAGCGAATGCCGCACGGCAGGGTTGCCAAACAATGTACGCCACTCGGGGTTGGGTGTGGCTCGCCATTTCCCTTCGTTGTAGCGGCCATAGACTTTGACTTCACCTGTGGCACAACGCAGGCCTTCGTACATGGCCGCGACCATGCCTTCAGCGTTGGTGGTGGTCATGACGTAGCGGGTCACACCTTCATTGTTGATGGTGATGGAAGCTGGGTCTACGCCGTAGCGCAACTCCACCACACGGTCCATGTCGATGCGGATCAGCTTTTTGGCATCGAAGGCAGGCGGCGGTGGTACTTCCGATTCTTTCCAGTCCGGGTCTTCGGCTGGGGTGACTTGCGCCACAGCCGCAGCTGCGGTCAGCAGTGCGGTGAGCCCGATCAGGCTGGCTGTGTTCCAGATGGCCCGTTTGCCCGAATACCCCATCTTCCCCCCCAACTTCTGACGCTGCAAACTAAGACGAGGCATGGCGTTTTTCACTGGCTTCCTGGCGTAAGGCCTGTTGAGGATCGGGCTCGAAAGTGGCGCCCGGGGGCAGTTCCATGTGCACGCTGGGTACGGGCAGGGGGGCAAAATCGGATTCTGATTCAGCATGACCCTCGCGCGTGCGCATGCTGCTGCGCAGGTAACGATTGCGTGAATCATGGCGTGGCAGATAACGGGCCAACTCAGTGAGGGCCATTTCGTACACACCACGTTTGAACTCGACCACCACGTCCAGCGGCACCCAATAGTCGTTCCAACGCCAGGCGTCGAACTCTGGGTGATTGGTGGCGCGCAGGTTCAGATCCCAGTCGTGACCGACCAGTTGCAGCAGATACCAGATTTGCTTCTGGCCTTTGTAATGTCCGCGCGCGTCGCGGCGGATGAACCGATCAGGCACCTCGTAGCGCAACCAGTCGCGGGTGCGGGCAACAACGCGGACATGCTCCGGATGTAACCCCACTTCTTCATGCAGTTCCCGGAACATGGCCTGCTCCGGCGACTCGCCCCGGTCAATACCACCTTGCGGAAACTGCCAGGAGTGGGTGCGAATACGCTTACCCCAAAACACCTGATTTCTCTGGTTGAGCAAGATGATGCCGACGTTAGGCCTAAAGCCTTCTCGGTCAAGCATAATCAAACCCCAAATTTTTAAACTGAGTCCATTATGCACAGCGTTTGGCGTGCATCAAGCTTTGGACCAGTCCTGACTTTCCCTCTCTCCTCCCGTACATCTTCAGAATCGACCGATGAAAGCCTCCCAGTTCCTCATTTCCACGCTCAAGGAAGCCCCCGCCGATGCAGAAGTGGTGAGCCATCAGCTCATGACACGTGCTGGCATGATCAAGAAGCTGGGTGCCGGCATCTATACCTATATGCCCATGGGCCTGCGTGTGGTGCGCAAGGTTGAAGCCATCGTGCGCGAGGAGATGAACCGCGCCGGTGCGGTCGAGCTGTCCATGCCGGTGATTCAGCCCGCTGAGTACTGGCAGGAGACCGGCCGCTTCGACAAGATGGGCCCGGAGTTGCTGCGCATCAAAGACCGTCACGACCGCGACTTCGTGGTGCAACCCACCAGCGAAGAAGTGGTGACCGACATCGCGCGCCAGGAAGTGCGCAGCTACAAACAGCTGCCGAAGAACTTCTACCAGATCCAGACCAAGTTCCGCGACGAACGCCGTCCACGTTTTGGCTTGATGCGTGGCCGTGAGTTCATCATGAAGGACGCCTACAGCTTCGACCGCGACCAAGTCTCGGCCAAGGAAAGCTACCAGGTGATGGCGCAGGCTTACCGCCGCATCTTCGACCGCTTCGGCCTGCAATACCGCGCCGTGGCCGCCGACAGCGGCGCCATCGGTGGTGACCTGAGTGAAGAATTCCAGGTGATCGCTGCCACAGGTGAAGACGCCATCGTCTACTGTCCCACCAGCGAATACGCCGCCAACCTGGAAAAGGCCGAGGCCCTGGCGCCGCAAGCCCCACGCGGCGCCGCGACCGAAGCTTTGGCCAAAACCGCCACGCCCGGCCGTGCCACCTGTGCCGACGTGGCCGAGTTGCTGAACGTGCCACTGCAAAAGACCGTCAAGTCGCTGGTGCTCGCCACCGACGAGCTGGATGAAGCCGGTGCCGTGGTCAAGAGCCAGGTCTGGCTGCTGCTGCTGCGCGGCGACCACGACATGAACGAAATCAAGGCCGGTAAAGTGCCGGGCCTGGACGTGGGTTTCCGCTTTGCCACCTTGCCTGAAATCGAAAGCCACTTCGGCTGCAAGCCCGGCTACCTGGGCCCGCTGAACCTGCTGCAACCAGTGAAGCTGGTGGTCGACCGCGAAGTCGCCGTGATGAGCGACTGGATCTGCGGCGCCAACGAGGCCGACTTCCACATGACCGGCGTGAACTGGGGCCGTGACCTGCCCGAGCCCACCCTGGTGGCCGACCTGCGCAACATCGTCGCCGGCGACCTGTCGCCCGACGGCAAGGGTGTGCTGGCGATCGAGCGCGGCATCGAAGTCGGTCACGTGTTCTACCTCGGCACCAAATACAGCAAGGCCATGAACGCCACCTTCCTGGACGTGAATGGCAAGCCCCAGTTCATGGAAATGGGTTGCTACGGCATAGGCATCACGCGTTTGCCGGCCGCTGCCATCGAGCAAAACCACGACGCACGCGGCATCATCTGGCCCGACGCACTGGCGCCGTTCACCGTGGCGGTGTGCCCCATCAGCCCGGAGCGCAGCCCCGAAGTGAAGGCCGCCGCCGAAAAGCTCTACGCCGAACTGTTGGCGGCTGGTGTGGACGTGATCCTGGACGACCGTGGCGAGCGTCCCGGCGCCATGTTTGCCGACTGGGAACTGATAGGTGTGCCGCATCGCGTGACCTTGTCCGACCGTGGCCTCAAAGAAGGCCAGGTGGAGTACCTGCAGCGCCGCGAAACCGAAGTGGTGAAGGTCGCTGCGGCTGACATCTTTGGACACGTCATGGCCAAGCTGCAGCCCGCTGCCGCCCAGTGACCGGCAAGTTTGCTTTAGCGCCAAGAGAAGTTGTTCCAGCGGGTGTGTGTGTCGTGCTGCATAGGCCAGGATTTTCAAGAAGAAAGGCCTTGCTAGGCACGACTGGCATGCTGGGGCAGCTCCTGATTTCGCAGCAAGCCAGAGCCGGTGGCCAACTCGAGGAGCCGCTCGCTGATTCCGTGCGCACGGCCTTGCGCGCGGCTGTGGCGAACGGCGCGCCGCCCGAGCCGCATTTCAACAACTTCGAGTCCAGGCTGCAGTACCTGCGCTGGCTCGGCGCCATGAGTGATCGCCTGCGGCCCAAAAAATCCGAATGGTCGGTGCGCAAGGAGTTTCTGGGCACCGTGTGGTACGAGAGCAAGCGTGCCGGCATAGAGCCCTCGCTGCTGCTCGGCTTGATCCAGGTGGAGAGCAACTTCCGCCAGCACGCCATCAGCTCGGTAGGGGCGCGTGGCTACACCCAGGTCATGCCGTTCTGGACGCGTGTACTGGCCGATGGTGATGCCAACCAGTTGTTCCACATGCAAACCAATCTGCGCTTTGGCTGTGTGATCCTGCGCCACTACCTAGACCGTGAAAACGGTGACCTGTTCATGGCGCTGGGGCGCTACAACGGCTCGCGCGGCAAGGCACCGTACCCAGACGCGGTGCTCGGCGCGCGCTCGCGCTGGGTGTTTGCTGGGGTCTAAGCTGGCGTTATTTGATCTCGCCGTGGTGCAGCGTGAACTTGCCCGTGCGGCGGTCGGCAAAATAGTGTTCCAGCGTCAGCTTGACGGTGCGAAAGGCGATCTCTTCCCACGGAATCTCGTCCTCGCTGAACAGCTTGGCTTCAATCGTCTCAAAGCCCGGATTGAACTCACCGTCCAATAGCCGCGCCAGATAAAACAGATGCACTTGGCCCACCGGGATCACGCTGATGATGCTGAACAGTTGACCCATCTCGATGTGGGCGCCGGCCTCTTCATCGGTCTCGCGCGCGGCCCCCTGGTCGGTGGTTTCGCCCAGCTCCATAAAGCCTGCCGGCAGCGTCCACTTGCCAAAGCGCGGTTCTATGTTGCGCTTGCACAGCAGCACCTTGTCACCCAGAAAGGGCACCGTGCCCACTACATTGAGCGGGTTTTCGTAGTGCACCGTGCCGCAGGCCGGGCAGACCGCGCGCTCTTTGGTGTCGCCATCGTCAGGCACGCAGTAGGCAACGGCTTGGCCGCAATTGCGGCAGTGTTTGATGGGGGGGCGAAACATCATGGTCAGCAGTGTACGGGCAAAAAAATAGGGCCTGCAGCGTGAACGCCAGGCCCCATGTTTTGGCGTTGAGTGGTTAGACGATCTTGATCGACAACTCACCCAAACCGGCGACGCCACCGAGCAGCACGTCTCCCGCGACCACGGCACCCACGCCTTCAGGCGTGCCCGAGTAGATCAGGTCGCCGGGCTGCAACTCCCAGGCGGCCGAGAGGTGGGCAATGGTTTCGCCAATGTTCCAGATCAGCTTGGACACGTGGCTGCGCTGACGGTCCTGGCCGTTCACCTGCAGATAGATTTCGGCTTGTTCCACGCCCATCGCCTGGGCTGCCGGGGTGATGGGGCCTATGGGCGCCGACTCGTCAAAGGCCTTGCCTATGCACCAGGGGCGGCCTTGTTTCTTCATGTCGTTTTGCAGGTCGCGGCGCGTCATGTCCAGGCCCACGGCGTAGCCGAAGATGTGTTGTGCTGCGTCGGCAGCGGCGATGTTTTTGCCGCCCTTGCCAATGGCCACCACGAGTTCGATCTCGTGGTGCAGGTTCTTGGTCAGGCTGGGGTAGTGCACGCTGCCGGTTTCGCCTGCTGGCACGACCACGATGGCGTCAGCCGGCTTCATGAAGAAGAACGGCGGCTCGCGGCCGGTGAAGCCCATTTCCTTGGCGTGATCTTCGTAGTTGCGGCCCACGCAATAGATGTGGCGCACGGGGAACTGCGCGCTCTGGCCGACAACCGGCACCGAAACCACAGGAGGGGCAGCGAAAACGTAGCTCATGGAAACCTTTCGAGGCGAATAAAAAGCGGGCCGTGATCAGGCGCACCCGCGATGGTCACAAAGAGCGACAAGTGTGCCACGGCAGGCGAGGCTTTGCAGGCCTCCACCCGCTCTGCATCAATCCTTTGGTGTGAAGGTGATGATGATGATGGGCGGCACGCGGCCATCCGTATCACGTGGCAGGGTTTCAGTCTTGTCGATGGCGCGCAGCACCGCGTCGTCCCAGGCTTTGGAGCCGCTCGATTTTGTCAGGCGTTTGCCGGTGATGGTGCCATCTGGCGCAGCACGTACTTCGACTTCAGCAGCCGGGTTGCCCGCGATGTCGTCCGGGAACACGATGTTGGGCTTCACCTTGGCGGCGACTCGTCCGCCATAGCTGCTTGACGGCCCCGAAGACTTCAACGCCGTGCCGGTGGCATTGGCACCACCCGAGGCACCAGCCAGGCCTTGCATGCGCTTCAGGTTCTCCTGGCGCAGGGCTTCGGCCTGGCGCGCTTGCGCTTGTTCCTTGGCCTTGGCGTCGGCCTGGGCCTTGTCCTTTTGCTCTTGCGCGGCTTCTGCCTTGCGCTTGGCATCGGCTTCGGCCTTCTTGCGTTTGGCGTCGGCCTCGGCTTTCTCTTTGCGGTCTTCTTCCTCTTCCTTGCGCTTTTGTTCTTCGCGCTTTTTGTCGGCGGCGATTTTCTTCAGGCGCTCTTGCTCTTTTTGTTTGGCGAGTTCCTGGCGCTGTTCTTCCAGCTCTTTCTGCTTCTCGATCTCTTTGCGTTTTTTATCGCGTTCCAGCGCGATGTCGGCATCGTTCACCTTGGGCGCCGGTGGCGGTTCTACCTTGGGTTCCACACGGGGTGGCGGCGGTGGCGTAGGTTCGGGCTGGGGCTGTGGTGGTGGCTCCACCGGCTTCACCGGCTCTTCCACCGCGCGGGGTGCGGCCTGCTGGGTGACGGAGGACCAGATCTCCGCTTCCACCGCCGGGGTGTCGTTCGACTTCCAATGCACACCCCAGGTCAATGCGGCCAGCAACAACAAATGGGCGAAGATCGCCAGGCCCAAGGCACGTAGATTGGCCTTGGGGCGTGGTGGAGTGAAGTCGACGGCGTCTTGGGTGGCCTGCATGTCAAAAAGGCTTGTGAACGACTTTTTATTTACCAGCCAACTGAACCGACAGGCCCACGCGCTGCACGCCGTTGCGCTGCAAGGTGTCCATGATCTTCACCACCGACTCGTACTTGACGTTGCGGTCGGCGCTGATGACCACCGGTGTGTTCGGCTCGTCGCCTTGCGCCTTCTTCACTTCAGCGGCCACGTCGCGCGCGTTGAGCTGGCTGGTCTTGCCGTTGTTGCTCAGCTCCAGCGTGTCGTTTTTGTTGATGACGATCTGGATCACGCGGTCCGGCTGCTTGCCGGCCTTGCCCACGCTGGGCAGGTCGATCAGGCTGGGTGTGACCAATGGGGCCGTGACCATAAAGATGATCAACAGCACCAGCATCACGTCGATGAAGGGCACCATGTTGATCTCGTTGATGGTGCGCCGGCCGCGTCCCCGGGAAATCGTTCCTGGCATGGTGAGGCTCCTTTGTCCGACCTGACTTAGCGGCCCGGGGTCGATTGACCTGGCTGCGAGGCTTGTGCCGACACGTTGCGCTGCAAGATGTTGGAGAACTCTTCGATGAAGGTTTCCAGGCGGATGGCGGTGCGGTCGATGTCGCGTGCAAAGCGGTTGTAGGCCACCACGGCCGGAATGGCCGAGAACAGGCCGATGGCCGTGGCCACCAAGGCTTCGGCAATGCCCGGCGCCACGGTGGACAACGTGACCTGTGCCATGCTGGCCAGCCCGGTGAACGCGTGCATGATGCCCCATACCGTGCCGAACAGGCCCACGTAAGGCGACACCGAACCCACCGAGGCCAGGAACGACAGGTTGGACTCGACCACATCCATCTCGCGCTGGAAGCTGGCGCGCATGGCGCGGCGCGCGCCGTCCATCAAGGTGCCTGGGTCGATGATGCGGCGTTCACGCAGCTTTTGGTATTCGCGCATGCCGCTGGCAAAAATGCGCTCCATGGGACCGGCGCTTTTGGCGTTCTGGGCGGCGCTGGCGTACAGGTCGTTCAGGCTGTTGCCCGACCAGAAGTCGCGCTCGAATTCTTCGTTCAAGGCATGTACACGCTTGAGCGCAAACAGCTTGCGGAAGATCGCCGCCCAACTGGCCACGGATACACACACCAGCAGCAGCATCACCGCTTGCACGACGATGCTGGCATTCATTACCAGCGTCAGGATGGACAGGTCTTGGCTCATTTCAGGACTTCTAAGATGGAGGACGGAATACGCATGGGTTTGAAGGTTTCGGCATGTACCCAGCCGAGGCGGATCTGGCCGGCGCACAACAATTGCGGGGCCTGGGCGCGGTCTGCGCCGTTGACCAGCAACACTTCCTGAGCAATTGAGATCGAGGCGCGGCCAGTTTGTTCCATGGCAGCTGTAATGATAAGTTCATCATCCAATCGGGCTGGGCGATGGTATTGCACGTTGGTGGCGCTGACCACAAACATGCAGCCGCTTTGTTCTTTCAGCGTGCTTTGCGCAATGCCGGCCTGGCGCAGCCACTCGGTGCGTGCGCGCTCCATGAACTTCAGGTAGTTGGCATAAAACACAATGCCGCCCGCGTCCGTGTCTTCCCAATACACGCGAACGGGCCAGCGGAAGGCGGAAAGCGAGGCCGTGCTGTGGTCTTGGCTCATGCGGCTTTAGCCGAGCATGGCACGCAGCCGTGCCACCGAGGTCTGCAATTGTTCGAGGGAATTGGCAAACGAGAAACGCACGAAGTTGGCCGTCTCAGCTGTGCCGAAATCGCGTCCTGGCGTGATGGCCAGGTGGGCGCGGTGCATCACCTCAAACGCAAAGTCCCAGCTGTCTTTGATGCCCAGCTTTTGGCAGAGTTTGCTGCAGTCGGCCCAGACGTAGAACGCACCATCGGCCTCGACCGGAATGTCAAACCCCAGCTCGCGCAGGGCGGGCACAAAGTAGTCGCGGCGCGCCTTGAATTCGGCGCGACGGCGTTCGTATTCGGCCAGCGAGGCCGGCTCAAAACACGCCAGTGCCGCGTATTGCGACACCGTGCTGGGGCAGATGAACAGGTTTTGCGCCATGCGCTCAATCACCGGCACCAGTGCCTCGGGCACCACCAGCCAACCCAGGCGCCAGCCGGTCATGTTGAAGTATTTGCTGAAGCTGTTGACGCTGATGACGTTGTCGTCCAGGCCCAGCGCGCTGTGGCCGAAGGTCTCGTCGTAGCTCAGGCCCAGGTAGATCTCGTCGATCAAGGTCACGCCGCCACGGCTGCGCACCACGTCGATGATTTGCCGCAGTGCGTCGGGGTGGATGGAGGTGCCGGTGGGGTTGGACGGTGACGCCAGCAGCACGGCACGGGTCTTGTCGCTCCAGGCCGCAGCCACCTTCTCGGCGCTGAGCTGGTAACGCTCGGCCGCCGTGGTGGGGATCAACACCGCCTTGCCTTCTGCAGCGCTCACAAAGTGGCGGTTGCAGGGGTAGCTGGGGTCAGGCATCAACACTTCGTCGCCGGGGTTGAACAGCGCCAGGCAGGCCAACTGCAAGGCAGCCGAGGCCCCGGCCGTGACCACGATGCGGCTGGCCGGCACTTCCAGGCCGAAGCGGCTGCGGTACCACTGGCTGATGTGCTCGCGCAGCGCCGGCAGGCCCAGCGCCTGGGTGTACTGCGTGCTGCCAGCGCTGATGCAGCGTTGCGCGGCTTCTTGCACCAGGGGTGGGGCGGTGAAGTCGGGTTCGCCAATGTTCAGGAAGATCATCGGCTGGTCGCTGTGCGCCACCTCTTGGGCCAAGGTGGATGCGGCCTTGGCCACCTCCATCACATAAAACGGTTCAATGGCTTCGGCGCGGCGAGAAATCTGCATGGACAACAACAATGGATCTGGAGAAGTGAAAAGTCAGCGTGGCCTGCGGCAGGCCACGCCTTGGCGCCCAGCGGCAGGGTCAGCCGCGCGGCTTGCCGCCTTGGCCCTTGGCCTGCTCGGCGGCGATCTCGGTCGTGCGTAGCTTTTGCGCCAGACCATTGAGGATGCCGTTCACATACTTGTGGCCGTCGGTGCCGCCAAACTCCTTGGCCATCTCAATACATTCGTTCAGCACCACACGCCATGGCACGTCCAGGCAGTGTTGCAACTCGTAGGCGCCAATCCACATCACGCCGTGTTCAATCGGCGAGATCTCGGCCATGGGGCGGTCGAGCAGCGGCGTGATGAGTGTGTCCAACTCTTCGGCTTGTGCAATGCAGCCATGCAGCAGCGCGTCGTAATGCGCCGAGTCGGCCTTGTGAAAGCCCGCCAGGTCGCGTGTGAACGCGTCGATGGCAGCAGGCGTGTTGCGGCCCACCAGGTGCTGGTAAAGCGCCTGCAGCGCAAACTCACGGGCGCGGCTGCGCTCGGACTTGGCGGAGGCTTTGCGTGCACCGGTGCTGGTCAGGCCGGCGCGCGATTGGCGGGCTGGCTTGTCGGCCGAGGGGCTTGCGTTTTCAGGGATATCGCTCATCGCAGTTGTTCCATCAGGTTGGCCATTTCGACGGCCACACGCGCGGCGTCGCGGCCTTTGTCGGTTTGGCGGGCCACGGCTTGTTCAAGGTTTTCGGTGGTCAGGATCGCATTGGCGATGGGCATCTGGTAGTCCAGCCCGATGCGGCTGACGCTGGCGCCCGACTCGTTGGCCACCAGTTCAAAGTGGTAGGTTTCGCCGCGGATGATGCAGCCCAGCGCAATCAATGCGTCAAACTGCTCCTGCTCTGCCATGGCTTGCAGGGCCACCGGCACTTCGAGTGCACCGGGGACTTGCACGTGCACCACGTTTTTCTGTTGCACACCAAGCTCTGCCAACTCGGCCTTGCAGGCGGCGGCCAAAGCATTGGTGATGTCGGCGTTGAAGCGCGCCTGCACAATGCCTATGCGCAGCTTTTGCCCATCCATCTCGGGGGCTTGTGGGTCGTAGTGGCCTTGGTTGGCACCAAACATATTGTTATTCCTTCGTAGTGTTTTGTTTGGCGAGGTAGCCCACGGTCTCCAGCCCGTAGCCGGTCATGCTGGGCATGCGGCGCGGTTGGCCAAGCAGGCGCATGCGTGTCACGCCGCATTCGCGCAGAATCTGTGCGCCCACGCCGTAGGTGCGCAGGTCCATGCGGCCACGCTCGGGCGCCTGGGCCGGGCGGGCTGTGCCTTCGAATTGAGACAGCAACTCGCTGGCGCTTTCGCCGCAGTTCAGCAGCACGGCCACACCTTTGCCTTCGGAGGCGATGTGGCGCAGGCTGGCGTCCAGGCTCCATGAATGCATGGGGCTGTTGACTTCCAGCAGGTCGATCACCGACAGCGGTTCGTGCACGCGTACATCGACCACGGCTTCGGCTGACCATTCACCCATGACCAGCGCCAGGTGTAATTCGCCGCTGGGGGTGTCGCGGAAGGCGTGGGCGGTGAAGGCGCCAAAGGCGGTTTGAATCGGGCGGCAGCCAACCTTCTTGACCAGCGAATCGTTGCGGCTGCGGTACTCGATCAGGTCGGCAATGGTGCCTATCTTCAGGCCGTGTTGCGCGGCGAAGATTTGCAGGTCCGGCAGGCGGGCCATGGTGCCGTCGTCGTTCATCACTTCGCAGATGACGGACGAGGGGCTGCAGCCAGCCATCACCGCCAGGTCGCAACCGGCTTCGGTATGGCCGGCGCGCATCAGCACGCCACCATCCACCGCTTGCAGCGGGAAGATGTGGCCGGGTTGCACCAGGTCGGCGGCGGTGGCGTTGGCGGCCACTGCGGCTTGTACGGTGCGCGAGCGGTCGGCGGCGGAGATGCCGGTGGTCACGCCTTCTGCGGCTTCAATCGACACCGTAAAGGCGGTGGCGTGTTTGGCGCCGTTGCGCGCCACCATGGGCGGCAGTTGCAGGCGTTCGCACATTTCGCGCGACAGCGTGAGGCAGATCAGGCCACGTGCGTAACGCGCCATGAAGTTAATGGCTTCGGGTGTGACATGGTCAGACGCCAGCACCAGGTCACCTTCGTTTTCACGGTCTTCTTCGTCCACCAGGATGACCATGCGCCCGGCGCGCATGTCGGCCACGATGTCTTCGACGGGAGAGATGCCGGCTGGGGTCAGGCCAGCGGGGAGGGAGGTGGACATGCGGAGAGCTTTCGGCGAATCTAGATTAAACGGGCGGCAAGGGTTTGAGCGCGGCCGTGGCAGGGCTGGCCTGGAGCATGCGCTCCACATAGCGCGCGATCAGGTCGATCTCGAGGTTGACCTGGCCACCCTCGCGCAGCGCGCCCAGGGCGGTGTTTTCTACCGTGTGCGGAATCAGGTTGATGTGGACTTCGCAGCCGCCGTCCACGTCGATCGCCTTGTTCACCGTGAGGCTGACGCCGTTGACGGTGATGGAGCCTTTGTAGGCCAGGTACTTGGCCAGGCTCAGCGGCGCCAGAATGGTCAGCAGCCAGCTTTCGCCCACCTGGGCAAAGTGGCTCACGCTGCCAATGCCGTCCACATGGCCCGAAACAATGTGGCCGCCCAGGCGGTCGTGCGCGCGCAGGGCTTTTTCCAGATTGACTGGGCCAGGGGCGTCGAGGCTGGTGGTTTTGTCTAGGGATTCGGCGGAGATGTCGATGGTGAACCGGCGCTGCGCCAGGTCCAGCGACGTTGCCGTCATGCAGGCGCCATTGAGGGCAATGCTGTCCCCCAGGCCCACGTCGTCAAGATACCCGGCCGGGGTCTCGATGGTGAGACGCTTGCCGAACGAAGAAGAGCTACCCAGGTCGTGCACGGCGACGATGCGCCCCACGCCGGTGATGATTCCGGTGAACATCGCGCTATTTTCGCAGGGTTTACGTGAGCTTGTGCCGCAAAAGCGCAATGTCCGGATGGATGGCCCTCAAATCATGCGCGAATCAGGTCTCCAGCGCGACGGGCAGCGCGCCGAATCGGTCACGGCCCGGCGGTTGGGCGAGGATGCGGATGTCCGGCCCGACGCGCTCCACCGACTTGAATTCAAGCGCCATGCCTTGCTCCAGTGATGTGTAGGGCCCGAGGTTGCTCATGCCCAGGCCTTGGCCCAGCAGCTTGGGCGCGAGGTACAGCAGAATTTCATCGACCAGCCCTTCGCGCAGCAGCGAACCATTGAGTTTGTGGCCTGCTTCCACATGCAATTCGTTGATCTCGCGCTGAGCCAGATCGCACAGCATGGCCGCCAGATCGACTTTTTGCTCGCTGCCGGCTTGCCTGCCTGGCATGTGGACCACCGTGGCGCCCTTGGCTTGTATTGCCGAAACCTTGGCATTATTTTGGCTTGTGGTGTAGATGTATGTGGTGCGACCAGCTATGAAAAGTGCAGCGTCCACCGGTGTTTCAAGTCTACTGTCCACCACCACGAGATGGGGCTGGCGTGGTGTATCCACCAAACGCACGTCCAGCCGCGGGTTGTCTTCCAGCACCGTGCCTATGCCGGTCAAGATGGCCGAGGCGCGTGCGCGCCAGGCATGGCCGTCGGTACGTGCGGCTTCGCTGGTAATCCATTGGCTGGCGCCGTTGGCAAGCGCGGTTTGGCCATCCAGCGAGGTCGCGGCCTTCATCCGCACCCAAGGCGTTTTGCGCAGCATGCGGCTGAAGAAACCGATGTTCTGCGCCCAGGCTTGGGCCGCGCCAGGGCCAACTTCCACTTCTACGCCAGCCGCACGCAGCCGTGCAAAACCCTGGCCGCCCACCAGCGGATTGGGGTCTGGCAGCGCGGCGACCACGCGGCCAATGCCAGCGGCCACCAGCGCATCACAGCAGGGTCCGGTGCGGCCGTGGTGGGCGCAGGGCTCGAGGGTGACATAGGCCGTGGCGCCGCGTACGTCGTGCCCCTGGGCCGCGGCATCGCGCAGCGCCATGATTTCGGCGTGCGGGCCACCGACCTGTTGGGTGTGGCCGCTGCCGATGATGTCGCCCTGCGGGCTGATCAGCACACAGCCGACTCCAGGGTTGGGCGAGGCAATGCGGCTGGCTTGCTCGGCTTGGGCGAGGGCCAGGGCCATGCCGTGGTGGATGCTGTTGAGCGTGGGCGGGCGAAGTGAATCGGGAGATGAACTCAAGCTAACCTCATGTGGAATCGGTCTTGCCGCAGGCCATCAATCACGGCTAATGACGATTTCAATACGGCGAAAGTTGGGAACGGCCAGATTGTTACGCATGGCGGGCCGGAGTTGCGTCAGATCGAACTCCGAGAGCGCGCGCATCAAGAGATCGCGCGGCTGCGCATCCGGGGCGAGTTCCCAGCGGTCGATTTGACCGGTGGCTGAGATCCAAACCCAGATTTCGGCCCGTACGCTGCTCAGCCGGGGAAGAGTTTCGGGGTGAACGAGCCAATCACCGAGCGGTTTGGCGGGGCGATCAACCTCGTCGAATGAGAAATAGCCGTCGAGGACCGGAGGGGCGCTGGCGGCTTCTGCCAATGGCTGTGATGGGCCGGTCTGAGGTGGCGAAGTTGGTAAGGCGGTTGCGGAAAGAGGCTCCTGGTGGGGCTCTTTCACCGGTCTGTGCATAGGTGAGACTTTTTCAACCCTGGCGGGTTCGGTCGGTACAGTCTGTTCGGACGCAAGTGGCGCTGCGGGTCTTGCGACTACGGAAACGGTCTTGTCTGTGTCAATGCTGGCGGTGATGTAAAGCACTGTCGGCAATACACGCGTGGTGGTTCTGGGCCAACTCCAATACAGGACACCCCCGTGCGCTGCCAGTACCAGTCCCGCAACTACGCTGAATCGCGTCGAGCGGCGCATGCCAACCTGCTTTTGCTGCAGCGCAATTACTTCCAGCAGTAAGCCATGGCTTCGTTGAAGCTGGCGCCGGCTTTGGTTGAATAGTTGGCGATTGAGCGACGCCCCAGGTGATTAACGCTAAAGTCACCGCAGCGGTCTTGCCTCATCGCGCCACTTGCGGAGCGTGTCGCGGTGATGGTGTAACTATCTCTCGTGGGGGCACTCACTTCCAGGGCGTAGAGCTTGGCTTGAGTGGTGTCGGGTGGCGACTGGCTGAAGCGCGCGGGGAACTGGCTGGAGTCGGTAACCGCGGTATCCGCGCTATTTTTGTCGTAGCGGTAGTTCTCCGTGTAGAAGCGCTCCATCCATTGCTGACCGGCCAGCAAGGTCGCTTGCGCTTCGGCACGCCGTCCTTTGGCAACCTGCTCGGTATAGCTCGGATAGGCAATCGCGGCCAAGATGGCCACCACCACCACGGTGATCATGACTTCAATGAGTGTGAAGCCTTGTTGTGTTCGTTGAATTTTTCGCATCATCTCAATAGGTCCTAAGTCCCGGGATTTCACGCCATTGCACGCGAGAGTTGGGGTTGTAGCAAAGTGTCACGCCAGTGCTTTCGCCTACGACCTTTTTTGCATATTGGTCGTCCGCGCAGGCCGGGGTGTCCTTGGTGCATGTGGTCACGCCGTTACTGGTCGTGCAGGTGCAGCCGGCCGAGCCTGCCGCGCAGGATTGCCTGGTGTAGGGCTTGCTGGTTCTATCGTTCACCACCACGACCTTTTGGTCGCTGATGCTCGTGCCAGACACGAGTATCTTGGATGAGCCAACGGTGGTCTCCCCCTGGCTGTTACGTTCACTTTTACCGGAGATGGGGTCAATGGTGTAAAGCGTCACGTCAGGTGTGTTGTTGCAGTTGTTCTGGTCGGTCTTTGGGCGTACGGCGGTAAACGTCAATACCCCGGCACTCAAATCAGGATCGGATAAAACCATCTCGGAGCTACCCGGGAGGTTGAAGTACCAGCCATCCTTGTTAAGCCAGTCGATTGCATCGTTTGTGCCGGTCAGGACCACCAAGCCGCTGGAGAGTCTTTGGTAGCTGCGGGACACCAGCGTGGAAAGGCTGGTTGGCAGGGTGCGTCCACCTGTTCCGGTGCCAAAGCCCGGCCGGTCCCAGATGCCATACATGCGTTGCGTCACCGATGCTTTGGGAAAGTCGCCAGTCTCGAAGGCATTGCCTGTGGCAAAGGTGATGATCAGGCCATCGAAGGCTGGGTAAGCGAACTCGGGGGCCGTAGTGATGGGCAGCCCATCACCAGTACCGGCGTCGCCGGCACGGGCCTTGAACAGCGGCAGATTGGCTCCCCCCGACTTATAGGCCACGGCCCAGTTTGTCGAATCTGTACTGCTGAGGTCGAACTTCCACATATTGCCCTTGAGGTCACCGGCGTACACCACGTCGGCGGTGCCGTTGTTGTCGAGGTCAATCCAGGTTGGTGGCGACAGCCCGTTGCCAGTGCCTACGTCCGCCACAATCTTGACAAAGTTGGTGCCACTCACCCAAGTACCGGAGGCATTGGGCCCGTCGACGTAGAGCAGATAGAGAACGGCCTTGCCGTTCGTTGATTTGTAGCCATTGTTGAGCAGCACGGCGAAGCGGCCATTGTTCAACTTGACGATGGGGTTGGCCTGGCCTGAGTTGACGTTGATGGAAACGTCATTGACGTTGTAGCCCAGGTCGTTGTCGTCGTCGGAAGTGAACTGCCACCTGAAAATGTCGTTGGGGTTGGTGCCGGCTTCAGCGGATGCGACGGCGGAGGCTGTAGTCACGTCCAAGGCGAAAAACGCCTTGCCGCCGCGGCCCAGCGAGCTGAACGCGTAGGTTTTCCATGCGCCTTGAGTGCTGCCAGAACCAGGGAGCTGGACGTCGGCAGTGAATGGGCTTCCATCCACATAAGCCCATACGTTGCCGTCAGGTAATGTTTCGCTCGAGTCCCGTGTGAAGTTGGCACCGTCCAAACGGGTGCGTCCAACGGAACCTCGCTGCATGGGGATCTCGGCCAAGCGGTTGGCCAGCGGGCCGGGTACGTAGGCCAGGACTTCAGCGCCAGAAGTCGCGTTGAACGCATGCAGCATGCCATCGTTGGCGGATACCCACAGGAGCTTGCTGCGTGTCTTGTTATTGTCTACGTATGAGCGATAACCAGGGAAGAGCGCCTCAGCATAGAAGGCCGCGGGTGGTGATTGCACCCACGGCGTGGCATTGATGACGGGGCCAAGCAGGTTGTCTGAGCGTTCGCGTAAACCTGTCGAAGCTGCTTCCTTGGATTGATCGCCACGCAGGTAGTTCAGCACTACCGTCGCGTTGGCAGCCGTCAGCCGATTGGTGCTGTTGTCGGTCATCTGTGTCTTGTAGGCCTCTGGCAGTGAGGCCCAGCGGAAAGGGACCCCAGCAGTCACGCCCGTGCCGCGGTTGCCATAGTTGGTGATGATGTTGCGCGAATCGCCAGCGCCCGCAGTGCTGCCGGCTGTGCTGTTGGCGAGGGTTCTGAGCAACTGGCCCGCTCGCCATTCTGGAACGCTTTTGTATTCACCCGTGGAGTCCACTTTGTAGGCTTCGACATTGCCCGAAATGGTTGTGGAGTCGAACTTGGCTACGTACTTGTAGCCATCCGTGGTGAGCTGTCGTGAAGATGATGCTGGTGCCGAATTGGAGTTCTTGGCCAGACTGTCGAGTGCTTTACGCAGTTGCTGTTCCAGCAGGTCGGGGCGGCGTGCCAGAAAGTACCCGTCAGGAACACCGTCGGCCCCGGGAGAACCATCGGCTTTGACCTTGTCCCAGCTGTCTGTGCTGCTAGGCATGGAGACCTCGGTATAGGAGCCATCGGCGTTCTTGGTGCTGGAGTCAAAATCTCCGTATTTGGCAGCGTAGTAGAGCGGATCTTTCAACAGGGCATCGGTTTCACCCACCATCTTAAAGGTCGTGGAGACGGGATAGTCTTCGTTTTTGACCGAACAGTAGTTTGCCAAGTTGGGGATGTTGGAATCACCTGTACTGCCGTCGCCGGTGACGGCACAGACGGTGTTTTGGAACAGCTTGTCTGTGGTGCCAATGCGAATCGTCCGGTTGCGGTAAGTGGAGTCACCGCATAGGTATTCGCTTGAAGCAGGCATACCCGACAAGGTCGCATAAGCGGTGCCACTGCTGCCTGAGTGCTGATGGGTCAGATAACGCCCGTTCTTGCTAGCGCCGGTGTCATCTGTCACACCAATAATACTGAAGCCATGGGTGCCTGCCGCGCCGCCGCAGACTCCTGGGATGTCGGTTGTGACCTTGATGTAAGGACCACTGGCGTTGGACACGCCGTCGCGGTCCACCAAGTCGTAACGGATGAAGCCAGTGATGTCCATGTCGTAGTCGCCGCCCATCAAAACGTCGTTCCATGTCACGATGAACGCACCATGGGTGGCACTGGAGCTGACAGAGGCAAAGGTCAGCGGTGCACTGATGGCGCCACCGTTTTGCACGCTTTCCGGTGTGATGTAAACGTAACGCGAGGTGCCAGGTACAGGGATATCAATGCGCGGTGCTCCCCCGGTAAGCGAGGCCGCCAAGGTCTTGACCTTCAGAACATCTTTAGTGGCCGCCAAATCGCTCGGCGGATTGGTCACCGTGCGGATTTTGTTGGTGTTTCCGTACAGGGCCGCACCTGCGACCTGGTAGGTTCCCCCCATGGCTGGCGCTTCAGGGCAGATGCCCGAGACCTGATCCAGGGTACTGATGGTTTTAGCCGAACATGAGGTCCCATAACCGCCGGTAACCGAGCCGACTGAGCGTAGGGTGTTGTCAAAGTTCTCTGCCGTGCCGACTCGATTGGTATATGTCGTGATGCTGGGCCCGGTCGGCAATGTACCAAAAGGGGTGGCGGCTTGGCCATCGAAACTGAGCGCGCTGTTGGACATCAGCAAGACGTTCAAAGGGCGGCATACGGAATTTCCGTAAAGGGAGTTTCGGGTCGTGTTGCTGTTGGACAGCGGGTCACGCCATGCGGTAACGGGTGCACCTACGTTGCCATCCCTACTGGTGCTGCTGGGATTGGTTGGGGTTGGAGTCGTGCCGTTGTAAGCGTAATACTGCAGGGCTTGCACCAGCATTTCACCGATCGGATTGCCCCACGCGGGCAAACTGCCCTCTGCAACACCGCTCGGGGTGCCAGAGCTACCGTAGCCGCCATTTGAGCGGCCATAAAGAACGATGGCGTCGAAAGCTTTGATGGCACCCACACCCGTACTGCGTCCGTCCGGTGATGCCAAGGCGCTGGAACAGCCGGAGCTGGCACTATGACAAAAAACACCCGTGCTCGGATTGATTTCATCGGCGAAGTCGCCCATATTTTTGCGAAGTGCGCCGGCGGTGTAGTTCAGGTCATAACTGCCGGTAATCACGGCGAATTCGGCGCGGGCAGCTCCACCCGTGGTGGAGTAACCAAATTCCTGGAACAAGCCATACGGCTTGTAGTTGGTGACGGAGTTGCTGGGGAAGGCCTGGCAGCGCTCTTCGCCTAGCAAAGATGGGTCGCAAACCTTGACTCTGACGGTGAGTTCAGGCCCGATGCCCCCATAGGTGGCCCCGTCGGTGGTACGGCTCGGAATAGTGATTTCATGCGCGATGCTTCCGCCCCCCTTGTTGGCGTCTTGATAGTAGCGCGCGAGCTTCGGGCCAAAGGTACCGAGGCCGTAATCCTCGCGCCATTGGCACAGACGGACTTCAACCGTAGACCAGAACCTGACATTTCCCTTGACCATGCGCATGATGGGCGCGTTGGAGCTTGATGTATAGCTGTCCTCCGATCCCAGGTTGCAAATACTCAAGCCTGCATAAACCCCGGCGTTGGCTCCCGTGGTCTTGATCAGGTCGGTGGTACTGAAGGGGGTGTAGTCCCGGATGTCCGTACCGCGATAAAACTTGACGAACGCGTGTGCGTCGAATGTGAGCTGTGCACGCTCAAGTACGGTGGTTCCCGTGCCGCTAGTTGTCGTGTCAGTACGGCGTTTACCGCCATACAGCATCTTCCGCACAACGTCCAAGCGCGTCATGGATGACCAGTTGAGGAAGTTTCCGCTCCAGTACGATTGCGAGCTTGGGCAAGAGTAAACCGTGGACGACGTGGTGGTGGTCCCGGCGGTTCCAGTGCTGGATGTGCTTGAGCTACTGGGGGCGGTTGTCGTGCTGACTGTTCCGGTGCTCCCTTCGGTGGTGGAAGTCGTGACCGTTGTGGACGTGCTGGTTCCGCTGGACGTGGTTGTGGTGACGCTGGTTGTTGTTACAGTTCGGCTGTTTGCGTTGACGGCAGGATTGAATCGTGCATCGCTCGTGCTGTAGGCATAGCACTTCGTGGGGTCGAAGTACCCGTAGTATTTGAATGACGGCTTGAAGGTGGTGTCGATGACGCCATCCCCATCAAGGTCTTCAAAGTCCGTATAGATGGGGCCAAACAGTGAGTGATCCTTGGTGGCCGCCAACATCATCATGGGCCGATTCGAAGTGGTCACAATGTTGGGTGGTACCGCCTGTTTGGGTGTTGAAACATCGACGGGGGTCGCCTGTAGGTGCTGTAAGGATAAAAGGGCTACGCTGAACACCCAAAGATGCTTGAATGGTGTCGTAAAGGTTTTCATGGGGTAGATCCTTAGAGGCAATGCAGGCCCGTCAACGGTTTACTCCTGAAGCGGAGCGAAGAAGGTCTGAAGGACGACCTGGGTGCGCATGGAGTAACCAAATCCGCGTGCGGTCACGCGATATACCGCAGTGGGTTGGTAGGTGACGTTGCTGGCGCGGACAAAATGTTCAATGATGTATTCGGGCTGTTGCGCTACGCCTGGTATGGCGGCTACCCCGGTGAACGTACCCAGAGGAATGGCACCATTGAAACTGCAATGCCCGGTATCAATGGCGCTGCCAGTACGATTCGGTTTGTTGTCAAAACTGTTGTTCCATGCTCCGCCCTTGCTGACCGGCCACCAGGGTTCAGATGCGGTGGAGGAGCCCTCTACAGCGGTACTCCAGTTCGATATGGCGTAAGTGCCGTCCTCTCTCCTGCACAAGCCGAGCGGGCAGTTCTCGGTGAAGTCCGAAACGATTGGCGGGCGCGAGCGGTTGCGGGTGCAAGAGGCCCCGGTCAATATGCTGGGGGTGATCTGCATGAGGTCGCGTTCGGCGTCCCGTAGCGCAGATTCGGCGGCTTGATATGCAACTTCTTGGTCAAGTTGATTCCGCGCTATGCCTTCGCCAAACATGGATTGGCGTGCTGCCCAGATGGTCAGTCCCGTGATGGCCAGTAAAAACAATAGAACGACGATGAGCGCCACTCCCTTCTGCTGATCAGATGACACAGCAACGGGACGGCGGAGCTGGATGCTTTGGGGCATGGTGAGCCCTAATAGGATTGGTTGATGTTGTTCTGCACCGCAAAGACCTGTACGAATCGTTTGCGTAAAGATGTGTCGTTTGCGCTTTGCGTTTGTTCCTGGTCTTTGCAGTCGATGTATTTGCGCAAAGCAGAGCTTTTATCTGCAATCTTCGGAGCCGCGCCGACACTTTTGGTCATCAGACAAACACGTACTGCGACAACTCTGCCCCACGGGCTAATTGAGATTCCGTTGACGTTGAGCGCTTGCAGGCTCTGGATCTCTGTAGCGGTGTAGAAACGGTCGGGGGCTCGAGTGAGTGCGCTGTTGTAGATCCCATAAGTCAATTGCATGTCCTCAACACCTAGCAACAGGGGTTGGTAGCCATTCGTGTTGCCATTTCCTGAACACTGAAGACTCTTGGTCTGGACATCTTGCCCTTCAACCTCGGCGGAGGTGGAGTCGATTGCATATCGGTTTGACACGAATAGCGGAAGTTGTGGCGGAAGATTGGCATTGACGGCGGTGGCAGGTGTTCCATCGTTGAGTTTGCGAATGGCATTGCTGGCGTCATTGCCGGCATCTGCTCCGTTGCAGTCTCGCCGCGTGCCCACCACGGCGCTGTCCATGGTGTCACTCGAGAAGTAGTTAATCACAAGAGAGTCGGGTGCTGTGGAAGAGGTGGTGCCACAGGTACCCGTCGCGACATTGAATTTGGCGCCATCGCAACCAAAAATGCCGGTGATATAGGCGTTGTCTCCGCTGCTGGGGGAAATCCAATCTGTGTTTCTAACAGGAATGCCTTGACCCGGTGGATATCCATCAATGCGCCGCATTTTGGGAAAGTTTGCCGAAATAGGGGGAGCTACGGTGGGGTAAAAGCCAGCATTCGCAATATCTCGTCCCAGGAATTCGAGCGCATACACCCCGGTTTCCTGGTTGGCACTGTTTCGTTCCACCGCACGTTGAGTATCTCGAGTGCCCAGGTAAACGTAAGCTGCGGCCGTGACCAAAAAGAGGGTGATCACCATGGTGACCAATAACTCCACCATCGTGACGCCACGCTGATGTACACGGTTGGGGCGCATGTGCTTCATGGTACGAAGGAGAAGCGGGCGCAGCGCACACCTGCCGGAGCAGACGCGGTGGCGGGGCAGCAGGTTTGCCTAGCTAGGCCGGTTTGCTGACTCGTGCATGTAGTAACCGCGACCAGATTGACTGCGGTGCCATCATTGATGCGGCGTTGAGAATCGGTGTTTTCTTTGTCAAACCACATCAATGTGACGGTGATGCCATCGCTGCGATTGCCTTCTACCAGGGCCGCACCTTGCGGCAGTGCATTACGCACGCGTAGGCGCCAGGCCCCCATGTCATAGGCTGCACGCTGCTGCGGTGTGCAACTGGTGACGGACGAGTCGGTTTCGCAGTTCGGGGTGATGGTCAGTGAAGCATCGGTCGCGGCCTGTTGGGTGGCCCAATCGCTGTTGAGGATGTAGGCTGAGGTGCTGTCTGCGCCCGTGATGTAGTTGCGACCAGCTTGGCTGGGATTCATGCGAACACGGTCCGAAAAATCGGCGAACAGCGAGGCGTTTGAGGAGCGGGACCAAGAGTTGATCTTGTACTTGGTGGTCGCTAATTGCAGGCCGGCGATCCCAAGCAGGCCGATCGACAATACGACGATAGCGACCAGAATCTCGATCAAGGTGAAACCTCGGGCAAGTTTTCGTGCGGGGGCTTTTCGCATGGTGACTTTCAATTCGAGTCGCTGCCGCAAGTGGACGCGTCGGATATGGTTCGAGTTCGCCCCATTTTGTTGAGGCAAATATTGAAACCGTACTTTTGTGTCCAGGGATGGTTAACCGATTGATAAACAAGGTCGAACTCCTCGGCACTTCCCAAACCGTTCAACCCTCGGTTGTTGAACTGGATCTTGCGGGTGTTCGATAGGGCATTCAAGTAGTACTCACCGGCCACGGGCTGGCGAACAAACAGTAAGTTTTCCGGCTTATCCGCATCAGGATTGTTGCTAGCACTTGAACAAGATGGGTTTAGGAAAGCGATCCACCCCACCTGCCAGTCTTGGCCGGTCGTTGCGCATCGAGGGCCGCTGCTGCCGGTACCAGTATCGTTGACTGTGGTGCTTAAGCACATGGTGACGCAGGTGTTCCTGCTGACCGCTTCATTACGAGCACGCAACACGCTGCCGGTGAACTCATTTCCAATGGAAGACATCTTGTTGCGCGCCACAAAATCGCGCAATGAAGGCGCCGCCAGCGCAGCCAGAATGCCGGCGATGGCAACCGTGACCAATACTTCCAGCAAGGTAAAGCCGGAATGTCGGTTGCGGCAAAGCCGGCTGGCAGGCGTGGTGGGGCGAATCATGCCCTTATTCTGCATTTGCGCAGCAGCAAACTGTGGCCGCTGATCTGGTTGGGAAGACCGCTTGGCCAGTCGCGGCGGCGACGGCATCCTCTACCGGGGTTGGCCTGCGGTGCTCTGATGCAAACCTTTGCCGGCTAGATATCCTGAATCAACCGGCTGAATTCATCCACGTCTTCAAAACTGCGGTAAACCGACGCAAAACGCACGTAGGCCACTTTGTCGAGTTTTTTCAGCTCGCGCATCACCAACTCACCCAGTTTGGCGGTGGTGATTTCCTTGGCACCGCTGACCAGCAGCTTGCGCTCGATGCGTTCCAGGGCTGCATCCACCTGCTCAACAGCGACCGGGCGCTTGCGCAAGGCCAGCCGCATGGACGCCTGGAGCTTGCTGGCGTCAAAGTCCATGCGGCTGCCGTTTTTCTTGACCACGCTGGGCATGGCCACTTCTGCGCGCTCGTAGGTGGTGAAACGCTGCTCACACGAGCCGCAGCGGCGCCGGCGTCGAATCAGGTCGCCGTCTTCGGACTCCCGGGTTTCGACAACCTGCGTCTCTGCGTGGCCACAGAAGGGGCACTTCATGGCTTCTGGGCTCGGCGGGTCAAGAGTGCGACGCGCAAATCAGCGGTAGACCGGGAAGCGGGCGGTCAAGGCGTTGACCTTGGCACGCACGGCGGCGATGTTGGCTTCGTCGCGTGGGTTGTCCAGCACGTCGGCGATCAGGTTGGCCGTCAAACGCGCTTCTTCGTCCTTGAAGCCACGGGTGGTCATGGCTGGGGTGCCCACGCGCACGCCGCTGGTGACCATTGGTTTTTCCGGGTCGTTCGGGATGGCGTTCTTGTTGATCGTCATATGGGCTTGGCCCAGCACGGCTTCGGCTTCCTTGCCGGTGATGCCCTTTGCGCGCAGGTCGACCAGCATGACGTGGCTTTCGGTGCGGCCGCTCACGATGCGCAGGCCACGCTGGGTCAGCGTGTCGGCGATGATCTGGGCGTTCTTCAGCACTTGCTGCTGGTACAGCTTGAACTCAGGCTGCAGCGCTTCCTTGAAGGCCACGGCCTTGGCGGCGATGACGTGCATCAGTGGGCCGCCTTGCAGGCCGGGGAAAATGGCGCTGTTGATGGCTTTTTCGTGTTGCGACTTCATCAAGATGATGCCGCCACGTGGGCCGCGCAGGCTCTTGTGGGTGGTGGAGGTGACCACGTCAGCGTATGGCACCGGGTTGGGGTAGAGGCCAGCGGCGATCAGGCCGGCGTAGTGGGCCATGTCGACCATGAAGATGGCGCCGATTTCTTTGGCGACCTTGGCAAAACGTTCGAAGTCAATGCCCAGAGAGTAGGCGCTGGCACCGGCCACGATCAACTTCGGCTTGTGTTCGCGTGCCTTGGCTTCCATGGCGTCGTAGTCGATCTCTTCCTTGGCGTTGAGGCCGTAGGACACGACGTTGAACCACTTGCCGCTCATGTTCAAAGGCATGCCGTGCGTCAGGTGACCGCCTTCGGCCAGGCTCATGCCCATGATGGTGTCGCCTGGCTTCAGGAAGGCCAGAAAGACAGCTTCGTTGGCCGACGCGCCGCAATGGGGCTGCACGTTGGCGGCGTCAGCGCCAAAAATGACCTTCACGCGGTCGATGGCCAGTTGTTCGGCCACATCGACGTACTCGCAGCCGCCGTAATAACGCTTGCCTGGGTAGCCCTCGGCGTACTTATTGGTGAGTTGCGAGCCTTGCGCGGCCATGACGGCGGGCGAGGCGTAGTTTTCGCTGGCGATCAGTTCGATGTGATGTTCTTGGCGCGCATGCTCTTGCTGGATGGCGCGAAAGATTTCGGGATCGGTTTGCTCGATCAGGATATTGCGGTCGTACATGGCAGTCCTTGCAGAAATTGCATACGGGTGATTACTTGTCCGAGACAAGTGCTGCCCAGGCGAACGGCTGAACACCCAAGCCTAAGCCTAAGCCTTGGTGGCACGCTTCCCAGTGGTTGCCCGGAGACAGCAGCGTGAAAATGAAGCTGCTACGGTGGTCCACGTCAACATGGGCACTTTGCAGCGCCATGCCTATCGCCAGTTGCGTACCGCCCTAGTGTAGCCGAGGCCTGTATAGCCGAGGAAAGCAAGTGTTGATCGCTGGGGGAGAGCGCAATGAAAATGCCGCTCCAAAGAGCGGCATGGTCAAGCGGGGCACAACCAGTGCAGAGCTTGCAGTTCAGTACAGACCGGCAACCTTTTCTTCGCTGGCCTCAGCCTGCGGCTTGATCGGGGTCATCACCGGTATGGTACGTGGCACCACAAACGGCGTGGCGCGGCCACCCACGACTTGCAGCAGGCGTTGGTGTTCTGCCAAAACCTTGTTGGCATAACCACCGTCGTCCGTCAGGTTGGCTGCACCCACGTAGTAGCGAAGACCGCCTTCGACGGAGCCGGCGCGGGCAATGCACTCCTGCAGCACCTTGACGCCTACCCGCAGGTTGGTCAGGGGGTCAAAGGCAGCAAACTGGCCACCGAAGTTTTCGTATTTGTCGGTGTGCACCTTGGTCATGACCTGCATCAGGCCTTGCGCACCCACGGGGCTCTGCGCGAACGGGTTAAAGCCCGATTCAATGGCCATCACCGCCAGGATCAAGGTCGGGTCGAGTTTCACGGAGCGGCCGATTTCATAAGCTTCGGACACCAGGGCACTCACGGGCTCAGGGGCCACGCGGTACTTTTTGCTGAGCCAGTAGGCTACAGCCGCCTGCTGTTTGGGCAGGTCCTTGGGATTCGACGCCGTGGCGCGGTCGACGGCATCGTTTTCGACTTGCACGCCTTGCATGCCCATCACTTCGATGCGACGCTCTTGCAGCCAGCTCATCAGCTGTGCTTCGCCAACTTCACGCAGATCAGGGCGCGCCGTCACGGTGATGGCAGCAAACGCCACCACCAAGCCGAGTAGGGCGAATCCATTGTGGGTAATTTCAAAAAAGCCTTGGAGGATGTCGGACGCAAAGGTCCGGACTCCCTGGCTCAACTTCTGCAATGCAGTCATAACACTCCTCATCTCGCGTGGGCGAATGACGACGGGGACGGAATTCTTCAGTCTGGTCGTCTTGGCCACGCCGATTGGTTTGGGGCGCCCTCAGAAATCGTGCTGTGCCTTCGTTCTGGGCAGCGATTTGAATTGGCCGGGGTTGGCCAGAGGCGTCGATCTTCACTGGCTTTCCAGGAACGGGCGGATTCTATGGGGTGTTTAAATACACGGTCAAGAATATGGATTATTATTTTTATGTTTAAAAAAGAATTAAGAGGTGTTTTTTCCGTGAAAAAACACGCTCTTTGGTGTAGCCCGATGGGCTTGCCGATTTAAATGGTGCACAGGATGCGCATGTGTACGTGCGTGTTGCCGCTAGCAAAAATGCAGCAAACGGTATGGGGCTGAGGACTACTGGATATTTCTACAGATATTTTTATTGCAAATGTAACTTTACGTACATTTGCCGCTGCGTCCATGTGCCTGCCCCATCCATTGGGATGGTTTGTTTGGCGAAAAATTTGCGATCATTCGGCGGTGAAGCCATGCATCTGCCTTGTCAATCCAAGCGTGCCAATGACGGCATTGGCAACGATTGAAAAGTACATTTGAATTCACCCGGTGTATTGATTAGAGTGAAGACGTCTGCAGCAGCAGGCATCAACCGGTAGGAGCCAGTTGTCATCTGACACTCAGCGACGATGACGCGAAGCAGCCCCGGTCTCCTATGGAGGCAATCTATTGCCTCCGCCGCAACGAGGGACATCACTCTCCCTGTTGCGAACCCAGGTGACACGGACATTAGTTCAGTCGCCAAGCCCGGACGGCAGGTGTTACACCAGCCGGCCGGGCTTTTACATTTTCGGGTCGTTGTTTGACGCGCCAAAGTGGCTATTTCCTAACGAAACGCCATGGCTTGCGGACGTGTGCTTTATGCTTGTCCACAGCATAAAAACAATCGACTCTATGAAACTCGTAAACGCTCAAAACCGCCCGTGGCTGCGTCGCCTTTTATGGGCTTTATTGGCCTTCGTCGTGCTGCTGGTGGTGGGTTGGCTGGCGGTGCCACCGATTCTGAAGAGCCAGGCGCAGCGTATTGGCAGCGAGCAACTCGGGCGCGCGCTGAGCATAGGCAGCGTCGACTTCAAGCCGTGGTCGCTGGAGTTGGCCCTGGGTGACATTGCGATTGCGGGGGCCGTCGCTGGTGCGCCGCCCCAGGTCGAAATCAAACGCCTCTATATAGATGCATCCTTGCAATCACTGGTGCGCCTGGCGCCGGTGGTGCGCGCGGTGGCGGTGGACGAGCCGAAAATTCGGGTCACGCGCCTTGCCGATGGCGGGTATGACTTTGACGATGTGCTGGCGCGCTTGACGGCACCGTCCGACAAACCCTCTGGCAAACCGCTGCAGTTTGCGGTCTACAACGTCGAAGTCAAAGGCGGTAGCTTGGACTTTGATGACCAACCCGTGGGCAAGGCGCACACGGTGCGCGACTTGCAGTTGGGCTTGCCATTCTTGAGCAACTTTGACTCCCGGCTGGAGGTGAAGGTCTTGCCGCATCTGTCGCTGCTGTTCAACGGCAGCAAGTTCGAGACAACGGCTGAATCCACGCCATTTGCCGACTCGCGCAAGACCGATGCAAAGCTGCAATTGAGCAACTTTGATTTGGCGCCTTATCTGGGTTATCTACCGAAAGACCTGCCGCTGAAGCTACAGGCAGGTGTGGTGCAGGCCAAGCTGCAGCTGCATTTTGAGCAACTGCCTGCGGCTAGTCTGAAGCTGACCGGTGAGCTGGAGGCGCAGAACTTCAAGGTCAACGACATACAAGGGCGACAGGCGCTTGCTTTTGACGGTGTGAAAGTGGTGCTCGACGAGGTCCGCCCGCTGGAGAAGCTGGTGAAGCTGGCGTCGATTGAAGTCACAGCGCCCGAGTTGGAGCTGGTGCGTGATGCCAAAGGTGAGATCAATCTGCTGGAGGGCTCGAGCTCCCCGGACGCAGCGCACTCTGGCCAGTCAGCCAAAAAAGCCCAGAAGACTCCTGAAAAAGGAGCTGCCTCCGCAGCATCCAAGGCCGCCAGTGCCGCAAAAGATGCCAATCCTCAGCTCTCTCCTGCGCCTGGTGAAGCCACCGCAGAATGGCGTGTTGCCTTGGCCAAAGCCAGTGTCAAAGACGGCCAGATGCGCTGGGAAGACCATAGCGCCAGCCTGCGTGGTGGTGTGGTTAAACACTTGGCACACGATGTGGCGCTGGATGTATCTGCCGTGACCTGGCCGGTCGCCAACCCGGTGGCCTTCAGCGGGACGGCTTCGGTCGAAGCGGTGGGCGAGCGCCCAAGTCAGGGCCAGACAGCGGCGCCTGCCGCGCGAAGACTTGCGGGTGTGCCCGCGCCAGTGGCCAAGGGGCCGATCACGTTCGAAGGCACGGCCACCGACAAAATGGCCAAAGTCAACGTCAAGCTCAGCGCTTTGCCTCTGGCGCTAGGCGCGCGTTATGTGGATGTATTCGTCGTGCCTGCGGTTTCAGGGCAACTCAGCGCTGACCTGGATGTGGCCTGGGATGCGCCCAGCCGGCTGCAGATCCATGCGCGTCAGATGCAGTTGGACCAACTGAGCCTGGTCGACACTTCTGCGGCTTCCGGTAAAGGGACGCGCACGGCGGGCAAGAAGGGGGCGTTGGCGAATGAATTGGCGAGTGTGCAGACTTTGCTGATCACCAACGCCTCGATTGGCGTCGACACCCACAAGGTGAGCATTGAACGGGTGGCCGTGAACACGCCGCGTGCACGTGTCGAGCGTGCGGCCGACCAAACCTGGATGTTCGAGCACTGGATGCGCGCGACCCAGGGCAGCTTCAAAGACAACGCACCCATGGCCGCCGCCGTGGTGGAGGCGGTGACGGAGGTGGCGGAATCCGGGGCCGCACGCTGGGCTGTGAATGTGGACAGCCTTCTGGTGGAAGGCGGGGCAGTGGCTTTTGTCGACAATGGGGCCAGCCAGCCGGTGCAGGTCGACCTGTCGGAAATCAAGGCCGATGCCAAAAGCTTTGTTCTGGGCGGCAAAAAACCATCGCCGGTGACGCTGTCGCTGAAAGTGCGTGCTGGCAATACCGAGCCGGGCCGGTTGCTGTTTCAAGGTGCGGCGGGAACCGAACCCTTGAGCGTCAAAGGGCAGGTCGACATGGCGCACCTGCCGTTGCAGGTGGCTGACCCGTATGTCGCGCACCTGATGAATGTTCGCTTCGTGCGTGCTGACACCAGTTTCAAGGGCCAGGTCGATGTCTCGATGGCGCGGGACGGGCTCGCGGCCAAAGTCGGCGGCAACCTGACGGTGGAAGACTTCCGCGCCAACGGTACAACGCAGGTGACCACGCCTGCGGCCCCCAGCGCGGCCGCCGCCGAGTCGCCCCAATTGGCCGCCGCCGTGGCTTCCAGCAACGCCCGCCGCGGGCGTGAACTGCTGAGCTGGAAGGTCTTGAATCTACGCGGCGTCGACGTGGCCTTGAGCCCCGGCAAGGCGCCGGTGGCGGTTGTCAAGGAAACCGCGCTGGACGATTTTTATGCACGCATCATCCTGAACGAAAACGGCCGTTTGAACTTGCAGGATCTGGTGAAATCATCCGAGGCCGATGCCGCAGCCACCTCGGCTGCGCCAGCCACAGCGGCGGCCAAGCCAGCGACCGCAGCGGCTTCGACACCGGTTGTGGCCAAAGCCCCGCATCCGCTGGACCCGGTCATCAACTTCGGCCCCATCACCCTGGTCAATGGCCGGGTGGCGTTCTCCGACTTCTTCATCAAGCCCAATTACTCTGCTGATCTGAGTGAACTGGCCGGCAAGCTCAGCGCTTTCTCATCGGTGCCGGTGCAGGGCATGCCGCAACTGGCCGATCTTGAATTGCGTGGCAAGGCCGAAGGCACGGCCTCGCTGGACATACAGGGCAAACTCAACCCGCTGGCCAAGCCGCTGGCACTGGATATCAACGCCAAGGTCAAAGATCTGGAGCTGCCGCCGCTGTCGCCATACTCTATTAAGTATGTGGGCCATGGCATAGAGCGCGGCAAACTCTCGGTGGACGTGCACTACAACATCAAGCCCGACGGTTTGCTCACCGCTGAAAACAGCATCGTGCTCAATCAGTTGACCTTTGGCGAAGCCGTGCCCGGGGCGCCGACCAGCCTGCCGGTGAAGCTGGCGACGGCTTTGCTGTCCGATTCCAACGGTGTGATCGACTTGAACCTGCCCATCAGCGGCTCGCTCAACGACCCGCAGTTCAGCATCGTGCCCATCATCTTCAAGATCCTGGGCAACATCATTGTCAAAGCCGTCGCCGCGCCGTTCAGCGCCTTGGGCAAAGCTTTCAGCGGTGGCAGCGGCAGCGACGAACTGAGCACCGTGGTGTTCACGGCTGGTAGCGATGACCTGACGCCTGCGGCCGAAGAAAACCTGAACAAGGTGGTCAAGGCGCTGGAAAGCAAACCCGCACTGAAGCTCACCGTGGTGGGCGAGGCCAGCGAAGCCGTCGAACTGGAATCCTATAAACGCGAGCGCCTGTTGCGCCGCATGCGCGCCGAGAAGCGCCGTGCGGGCATGGCCGACGCTAACGCGTCGGGTTCCGGTGCGGCGGCCAGCACGCCCGGAGGTCGCGCAGACGCCTCAGACATCCAGATCAGCGATGCCGAGTACCCCGAGCTGGTCAAGGCGCTCTACAAACGTGCCGACTTCCCCAAGCCGCGCAATGCCATTGGCCTGGCCAAAGACCTGCCGGTGCCCGAAATGGAAGCGTTGCTGCTGGCCAATATGCGTATTCCCGATCAGGCCATGCACGAACTCGCCACGCAGCGCGGTGTCGCCGTGCGCGACTATCTGGCGGCGCAGAAGCTGTCCACCGATAGGCTGTTTCTGGGGGCACCCAAGCTTGTCAAAGCGGATGAAAAGTGGACACCCCGGGCGAACCTGTCGCTGGCTGCGCCCTGATGTACAGTAGCTGCTGCTCGCTGATGGTGCACCTGCGGCAGGTTGCCGCTGCACCATCCAAGGGGATTTGAATCAGCCCCGCGAAAAAACAGCGAAAATAGCGCGCTTGCCCCCACCTGTATGCCATGTCGTCAGGAACGGGCTGATGGTCCAAGGTGGCCATCCGCGTTATTCATGATGGATTCCCTTTTTTGATGCCTGCGCGCCTGCCCCATTGAGCGGGCGCTCTCCAACGATTGATTGCATGTTCGGTTTTTCCGCCTCCAAATCCACGCCCGCCAACAGCCCCGAGAGCCAAACTGCTGTGACCACTCCCACTAAATCCCAAGAGCCGCACCCACTGGACGCCTTGACCGGTGGTGCTTTCTCCGCCCAAACGGCTGGCGAGCGCGCACAGCGCATCCGCGACTGGTTGCTCACCAACCCCACGCCCGAGCAGATCCAGCAGGTTTTTCAGGACCTCAGCGGGCGCGACCGTGGCGCGGCCAAGCCCTTGCGCGAAAAACTCGACGAACTCAAGCGTGCCAAGGGCCAGGAAGGCCTGGCCGCGGATTGGGCGCGCAAGGCCACCACGCTGCTGGAGCTACCGCGCCTGAACGTGGCCGATGCCATGGCCTGGCAGCGTGATGCCGCCAAGGCTGGCGCGCCGCTGAGCAAGGAGCCACTCGCCACACTCAAGGTACAACTGGCCGACCGCATCAAGGGCATTGAAGACCTGCAACACCGCGTGCAGGTGCAACGTGAAGCCGCCGTGTTGATGGCCCAGCGCATCGAGGTGTTGTCGACCAAGCCTTGGCGCGATGCCCAGGCCGCGCTCGAACTGCTGGGCGCGGATGTGGCGCATTGGCAGGAACAAGCCGCTTCGCTCGCCGCAGATGGTAACTGGAGCAGCGTAGACAACAAGTTCCCCACCATGCTCGATGCCTCGAAGTCGCAGCTATTGGTGGTGTGGGATGCGTTCCAGGCCGCGATTGCGCAGACCGTGACCGCTGCCGACGACGCTGCTGCACCCTTGCCGCAAGTGGCGATGTGGGCCGACGAGCTGCGTGCCGCGCGTGGCCTGCCCACCGAAGCCGAGGCCCGTGCCAAGGCGGCGCAGCCGGCGCAGGCTGCGCGTGCGCCGGTAGACCCGGCTGCGCGCGAAGCCGCCAACAAGGCGGTGCAGGACGCGCTGGCCAAGGTGGAACAGGAAGTCAAAGAAGGCCACGGCAAGGCCAGCGCCGGGGCCGCCGCGTCCTTGCGCAATGCACTGAAAGAGCACAGCCGTCTGGTGGACGACAAACTCAGCACCGCGGCCCAAACTGCACTTGCGGCGGCCGGCGAACTCGAAGGCTGGCAACGCTGGCGCGCAGACCAACTGCGCGAAGAACTGCTGATCAAGGCCGAGGGCTTGCTCAAGCGCCCTGAAGGCCATGCCCTGGGTGGCCGCAAGATGCAGGACACCCTGCGCCAGATGCGTGAGCAGTGGAAACAAACCGACCAGGGCGGCGTGCCCAACCACGCCCTCTGGAAGCGCTTTGACGAAGCCTGCAACCAAGCCCACAAAGTGGTTGAAGCCTGGCTGGAAAAGGTCAAGGCCGAGTCCGCCGAACACAAGGCGCAGCGCCTGGCGCTGATCGAAGAAGTGCAGGCCTGGGCCGCCGACAACACCACCGCCAAGGATGGTGACTGGAAGGGCTTCAACCGCGTGTTGCACCAGTTCAGCGAACGCTGGCGCAATGCCGGACATCTGGGCGAGAAGGCGTTTGCTGAAATGCAAACGCAGTGGAAACAAGCCATCAGCCAAGCGGCTGCGCCGCTCGAAGCCGTTCAGAAGCAAAGCGTGGAACGCCGCCAGGCCATGATCGAAGAGGCCAAGCTGCTGGGCGCCGCGCCTATGCTGCGCATCGACGCCGTCAAGGCGCTGCAACACCGCTGGCAGGCCGAAGCACAAGGCGTGCCCATGGAGCGTAAACACGAACAAAAGCTGTGGGATGCTTTCCGCAAGCCTATAGACGACGCGTTTAACCGCAAGACCCAGGAGCGCGAAAAAGCCGCCAGCGCCATGAGCGAACACGACCGCGTGGTGCTCGAAGCCGCCAAGGCTCTGGAAGCGGCCAACGCCACCGGCGACGCGGCCAAGATCCGCACCGCCATGGCCAGCCTGGAAGCCGCGCTGCGTGGCCAGGCCCAAGCCCAGGCGGCGGCACAAGCCGACAAGGCCGATGCCGAAGCGCAAGCGTCGGCCCAGGCCGAAGCGAAGGCCGCGGCCCCCGTGGCGGATGCAGCCGAAGCCTCTGAGGAAAATGCCGCAGCTGCGCCCGCCGAATCTGCGCAAGCTGCTACTGAAAACGCAGCAGAAGCAGCAGAGGCAGCACCGGCCGAAGCCCCCAAGACGGTGGCCCGCAAGCCCGTGGTGGCCATGCGCGGCGACGACCGTCCCGGCATGAAGAAGGCCGAACCCGCGCCCGCTGGCCGTGGTGGCAAATTTGGCGAGCGTAAAGACGGCCCACGTGGTGCAACACGTCCTGGCGAAAACAAGTTCGAGCCGCGCCGTGATGGACGCGACGGACGTGATACACGCCCAGCACGTGATGGTGGCCGCTTCGGTGACCGCCCGGCGTTCGAAGACCGCGGCCCACGCCTGGGCGACGCCGCTTTCCGCGCGCAGCGCGAAGCGGTTGAGCATGCACAACTGGCATTGAAGAAGCTGGCCGCGCAAGCCCACGGTGAAGCCTTGACGCAACTGCTGACCGCCTGGGAAAAGCGCGATGCGGCGCTGGTGCCTAGCGTGCAAGAACTTGGCTCGCGTATGACCCCCGCCACGCGCCAGGCCTGGAGCCAGGCGCTGGGCCAAACGGCACCCAAGGGTGATGCCGCCCAATCGCTGTTACGTCTGGAAATGGCCGCTGAAGTCCCCACGCCGGCCGAGCACCTGTCTGAACGCCGCATGCTGCAACTGCAAATGCTCACGCGCCGCAACGACCCGGCACCGGCGCAAACCTGGGGGCAAGACGCCGCCAACGTGCTGGCGGGCGCTGCCGATGACGCGGCTGCGCGTCGTTTGCAGAACGCGCTGAAAGTGCTGCTGCGCAAGTGACGGCAAGCCCCGGCTTGGTAACGGCCTCGCTCGCCGACGTGACGCTGCGGGTCTACCAACCCGCAGACGAAAGCGCGGTGGTCGCCCTGTGGCGCGCCTGCGATTTGGTACGCCCATGGAACGACCCGCACAAAGACATTGCGCGTAAGTTGCTGGTGCAGCCGGAGTTGTTTCTGGTGGCCGAAAACGCAGCCGGCATCGTCGGCACGGCGATGGCTGGGTACGACGGCCATCGTGGCTGGCTGTACTACCTAGCTGTGGCCCCTGGTGCGCAGCGTCTGGCGCTGGGGCGGCGTCTGGTGGCCGAAGTCGAGCGCCTGTTGCTTGCCATGGGCTGCCCCAAGATCAACCTGCAGGTGCGCAACACCAATGTGGGTGTGATTTCGTTCTACGAAAAACTCGGCTTTACAGCCGATGCCAGTGCCAGCCTGGGCAAACGCCTGATTCCAGACTGAGTGTGGGTTGGTCAACGCGCCTCTGAGGCGCTGCCGAAATCAGTGCCCGCAGCGGCACCGACCGGCCGTCCCGGATCGAACGGCATCGCCAGGGCGGACGTCAACCCGGGGCAGGCGACCCGTGCCATCAACGCCGCCAGCAAGCCCAGAGCTTATGCCGGCAGATGGCGCACAAATTCGCTCGGCCGCTCGGCATGGGCCAGCAGCAGCAACTGGTGCCGGGCGCGCGTCATGCCGACGTAAAAGGTATTGCGCTCCTCACGCGGCTCGGCGCGCGCCGCCGGGAATTCGCCCTGCGCCAGATACGGCAGCAGTACCGCATCGAACTCCAGGCCCTTGACGCTGCTGATGCTGGCCAGCAGCAAGGCATCGGCGGGGGCGGCTTTGGGCGCTGGTTTGCCATGGCTGGCGCTGCTGCGGGCCTGCTGGCGCTGTTCGATATTGTTCAGGTGACGGAAGAACTGCGCCGGGCTGTCAAAACGTTCGGTCGCCTGGGCCAGCCAGTGCAGGTTGAGCTCGGCCTCGTCGCGCCGCTGCTGCGAGGTCAACACCTGGTTCATCAACCTGTGGATTTGCAGCGCCTGCAAAACCGCCTGCAGCAGCTTGGGGCCGTTGTGCTCCTGTATCACCTGCAGCGCCCGCTGCAGGCGCTGGCGCGTGGCGGCTGGTGCGTTGCGCAACACCTGGTTGTCGAAGAACGATTTGAGAAAGGTCGGCGCTTCCGTCACGGCGCGCACGGCGTCGTGCAGCAGGTCTTGTTGTGCTTCATGTTCGCGCCCTTCGACTTCGATGCGCGACTCGGCAAAGAACACCAGCGCGCGCATGATCTTGGCCCGTGTCTGTTCGACGGTGATGCTTTTCAAGTCATCGGTGGCCACGGCGAACAGCCCGCGCAGAAACAGCACCTCGGGACGCAACACATAGCTTTCAAAACCACGCGTGGTGTAGGCAATGTCGGCTTCAATGAGTGCGTTCTCGATCTGCACCGACTGGTGTGCATGGCGCAGCAGCACGGCGAAGTTGTCCATCCTGGACTTGGCTGTCGCGGGCGCGCTTTTCCATTGCTGCGCGGCCAGTACCACCTGGTCGGCGCAATCCGCTGCGCTGGTGTAGACGCCCTGGGTCAGCCGTGTGCTGTGTGGTGCCAGCGAACTGTAGGCTTTGTCCGCCAGCTTGCCCGCCACACGCGCCAGGGCCGAACTGAAGCGGAAGCTGTGCGCCAGCGGATACACCTTGGTCACGTGGCCGGCTTGCAGCGCATGTGCGGCCAATTCGGTGCGCATGAAACGCGCATCGGCACCGGCAGCGGTGTGGATCACCTGGTCGACGTCGCCCACGCCGCAGAAGAAGCAGTGGTTGCTCTGCAGCAGGCGCAACAGCACGGTGAACATGGCCTGGTTCATGTCGTGCATCTCGTCGACCATCAACACACGGGTGCGTGTGGGCCAGGCCGGTGTGTGCGTGACCGGGTCGTCGTCCAGCAGCAGCCGGGCGAGGTCGTAGGTGGCGTCGTGCGGACCACGGTAGGCCGGGCGCTCCGGATTGGCGCGGCGCAGGCGTTCCACCTCCAGGTAGATCTTGAGCAGCGTGTATTCGCAGCCTATGGCGGCGGCGTAGTCGGGGCTGACGGCTTGTTCGTCGCGCTCCAGCACGTCGCGCAGCGTGCCCTTGAGAATTTCGCTTTGCTGCAGGAAGACGTCGGTCAGGCCGTGGTCGCCCAGCGTGGGTATCACCAGCTCATCTGGCCAGCGCTCGTTCGGCGCGTCGGCCACGGCCTGCACCGCGCGCCAAAGCCAAGGGCTGAAGGGCTCGGTTTCGGTGTAGAGCGGCACCGCTTCACCCTCCAGCTCGCGCAGCACCTGGGTGCAGAACGCCTCGAAGGTCTGTATGCGCAGCGCCTGGATGACGGGCACCGGCACACCGATCTTTTTCAGCGCGTTCTTCAGGGCCAGCACGGCTGCCTCGGTGTAGGTCAACGCGAAGATGTTTTCCGCGCGTGTGCCGCGTGTCCAGGCTTCGGCCATGCGCAAAGCCAGCACGGTGGTTTTGCTGGCGCCGGCGTTGGCCTCCACGATGGCCACACGTGCCGGGCTGACCTGTACGGCCAGTTGCTCGGCTGTGGGGGTGATGGCCTTGGGGCTGAACTGGGCCACTGATTTGTCGGACATAAATGTGTGCTTGGGGTTGGGGCAGGGGCGGATCTCAGGGGCAAGGGCGGCGGAATTCGGTCACGCCGGCGAGGCTGCAGTGTCGGCTAAGCCTTCAATTTGCGCAGCCATTCGTGAACTTTGCCCGGCAGACGGTGTGGTTCGCGTGAACTACTGCATATCGCGTTGTAACTTGTTGTTAAACAATCCCGGCACACCACGCATCGTCCATTTACCGCATGTGTCACTCACCTGCGTCACCTTCTTTTACAAACCTTGCCATGAATCGTCATTTGCTCGCCTTGGGTCTTGCTCTGTCCACCGTCAGCATCTCCACTGTGGCTTTTGCCGCACCGGTGAATCTGGTGCAAAACGGCAGTTTTGAAATCTTCACGCCAGGATCGGCGGCCAAGCCTGCAGCGTCTCAATACACGCAGAGCTTTGGCGGCATCTCTGGTTGGACGCTGGGCCGAAATGGTCTTGAGCTGCGCAACAACGTGGCGGGCACGGCCCAAAGCGGTTCGGTTTTTGCGGAACTGGACGTCAGCGCCAACAGCAGCATCAGCCAGAGCATCAACACCATTGTCGGCGACGCTTATACGCTTGGCTTTTATTATTCCAACCGCAGCTATGTTTCAGTGGCGAGCAATGGTTTGGGCTGGTCCCTGGGTTCGCTGTCTGGCCTGGCGCCTGTGCTGGCCTATAACGCCACTTCAGACAACGATTGGCACTATTACGAAACCAGCTTTGTGGCAGACAGCGCCACCTCGCTGCTCTCGTTCTTCGCCACCGGCACGTCGGATTCCTACGGCAGCTCCTTGGACAACATCACACTGTTCCACACCTCGACGGCCCGCCTGGTCAACAATGTGCCGGAGCCCGCGGGCCTGGCCTTGATGTTGACGGCCTTGCTTGGCATGGCTTGGGTGGGAGGCCGCCGCCGCCAGCAGGCGCAGCAATGAAGGTTTGATCCAGAACGAGGCGGCACAACAAAGCAGTGGCCGTGCTCAGCCTTTAGATGCACATAAAAAAAGCTCCTGGGTAGGAGCTTTTTTTGCGACTGCCGAAGACGGCGGCCTAGGGGATTAGACGCGCTTGCGGTATTCGCCGGTGCGGGTGTCGATTTCAACCTTGTCGCCTTGGGCAACGAAGATTGGCACGCCGAATTCAAAGCCGGTGGCGATCTTGGCGGGCTTGAGCACCTTGCCGGACGTGTCGCCCTTGACGGCGGGTTCGGTCCAGGTGATTTCGCGCTGCACGCTGGTGGGCAGTTCAACCGAGATGGCCTTGCCGTCGTAGAACACGACTTCGAGTTCCATGCCGTCTTCCAGGTAGTTCAGTGCGTCGCCCATGTTTTCGGCTTCGACTTCGTACTGGTTGTATTCGGTGTCCATGCAGATGTACATGGGTTCGGCGAAGTAGGAGTAGGTGCACTCTTTCTTGTCCAGAACGATTTGTTCCATCTTGTCATCGGCCTTGAACACCACTTCGGTGTTGAAGTTGGCGATCAGGCTCTTGAGCTTCATACGCACGGTGGCAGAGTTGCGGCCGCCGCGGCTGTATTCGGTCTTCAGGACGACCATGGGGTCCTTGCCGTGCATGATGACGTTGCCGGCGCGGATTTCTTGAGCGATTTTCATAGCTGTTTTCTAGGGTTTGGGCCGTGCGACGCTTCTGTTTCGAGGCATGTACGCGGCGGTGAGGAAAGCAAAACTCGGTGCGAACACAGGCCAATATGTCGGCGGGCTCGGCGCTAACTCTCAACACAGGGCTGGGGCGGGCGGCGGGCGGTTTTCGCAAAGCCTTGAATTTTATCGTTTTTCTTGCACGAAATGAATAAGCTGGCCGGTTAGGTCGGTCAGCGGTAGGGCTTCGGCGCGCGCTTTTGTAGCGGCCGGGGCCCAGGAGGCCTGGTTTTGCACCAATCCCGGCAAGGGTGCGCCCGGGGTGGCGTCGTTCCACACGCGGTGCCATTGGCGCAGCGATTCGGGGGCCTGCACCGTTGCCAAAAACGCTTCGAGCTTGGCGTGGTGGGCGTCGTCTTCGGGCTGCGGGTAGATGTGCCAGACGAATGGTTTGCCCGCCCACAGGGCGCGCACCAGCGAGTCTTCGCCGCGTACGAAGTTCAGGTCGCAAGCCCATAACAAATGGTCAAAGTCGCGCTGCGTCAGGCGCGGAAGATATGAAATCGATAGCTGACCGCGCATGTGCAGTGGGCGCTCCAGCCATTTTTGACTTGAAAGTGCTTGGTGCACGGCGTGGCTGGCGCGGCCGGCGGTCACCAAGAGGTGGGTGGGCAGCGCGCCACAGTCCAGTTGCCACAGCAGCTCGAGCAGTGCGGGCGGTTCATAACAAAACAGCGAGACAAGTTGGGCGTTGTCGGGAGCAGGTGCCGAATCGGGCCGGCACTGCGGCCACAACTCGGCCAACCAGGCCTGGCGGTCGAACGCCGCCTGGCGTTGCAGCAGATCGGGTTCGCGCAGCAAGCCGCCTGTGTGTGCGGTGAAGCCGGGGTAGAAAAACCATTTGGTCCAACCCGCCGCCGGGCCACGCAAGATGGGCGAGGGCAGGGCATGGCAACGTTCGACGTAACTTTCGGCCGACAGGTACTCCAGATTGATCCACGCAGGTTTTGTGGCTTTTTCGGCTTCTGCGCCTTGTGGAGTTGCGAAAAACGCTACGAATTCAGGAGCAATTTCACAACCAAAGGCTTCGACCCAGACCTGGCTTGGCGGTAAGTCCTTCAGATCTTCGGTACACATGGGTGTGCGCCAGGTCAACACGCTGACGCCAGCGCAGCCCTGTGGCGCCATCCATGCCAAGGCGCTGGGATCATCCACCCACAAGCGCACTTGTTCGCCACGTGCGGCCAGGTCGGCGCTGAGGCGCCAGCACACGCCGATGTCGCCGAAGTTGTCTATCACTTTGCAGAAGATGTCCCACAGCATCGTGCTTAATTCTCCGGCCAGCTCAGTTTGCCAGCGGCTTCCACCTGCGTCAGGTACAGGCGCACGTCGAACTCCAACTGGTGGTAGTCCGGCTCCATGTGGGTGCAGAGTTGGTAGAAGGCCTTGTCGTGCCCGCGCTCCTTGAGGTGCGCCAGTTCGTGCACGGTGATCATGCGCAAAAACGCTTCGGGCACTTCCTTGAACAAGGTGGCCACGCGGATTTCGTGTTTGGCTTTGAGCTTGTTGCCCTGCACCCGTGCCACCGTGGTGTGGGTGCCCAGGGCGTGGTGGATGACGTGCAGCTTGCTGTCGAACGCCACCTTGTGCACCGGCCCGGCGCCGCGCAGGTACTCGTTCTTGAGGTCTTGCACGTAGTCGTACAGCGCCTTGTCGGTGCGCACGCCATGCTGGCGCGGGTATTTGCGCAGCAGCAGGTCGCCCAGCTTGTTTTGGCTGAGCAGGTGTTGCACCTGGTCCGTCACATGCGACGGGTAGGCGGCGAGGTATTTGAGTGGCGGGAGCATGGCAAGGGAATGAAGCGCAAGCCCCGATTGTCCCAGGGACGGGATAACCTCAGAACCCGTTCAATGTCTTTTCCGGGTCAGGTTGCCCATCCCTGCCGCGCCAGGCTAGGTGCGCACCTCAGATCATGAACGTGAAGTCGGTCGCCACCGGTTGGGTCAGCAGACGGGCGAACTCCTCGGCCGGCACCGGGCGGCTGCGCAGATAGCCCTGGTAGAGGTTGCAGCCCCGGCCGCTCAGGAAGGCGAGTTGCTCGGGTGTCTCCACGCCCTCGGCGAGCACCAGAATGCCCAGGCTGTGGCCCATGGCGATGATGGCCGAGGCGATGGCCATGTCATCGGCCTGGTTGGGGATGTCGGCGATGAAGCCACGGTCTATCTTCAGCACATCCAGCGGAAACCGCTTGAGGTAGGCCAGCGAGGAATAGCCGGTGCCAAAGTCGTCTATCGCCAGGCCTATGCCCAGGGCGCGCAGGCGTTGCAGCGTCTCCAGGGCCTCGGCTTCGCGCTCCATCAGCGCGCTCTCGGTGAGTTCCAACTCCAGCCACTCTGCCGGGAATCCCGTGTGTTGCAGCACTTGTGTGACCTGTGTGGCCAGATCGACATGGCGGAACTGGCGCGGCGATACATTGACGGCGATGCGCAACGGCGGCAGGCCGGCGGCGCGCCAGAGCTGGCCCTGGCGGCAGGCTTCTTCGAGCACCCAGGCACCGAGTTCGCGGATCAGGCCAGTGGCTTCGGCCACCGGAATAAAGCGTGCTGGCGGGATCAGGCCTTCCACCGGTTCGTGCCAGCGCACCAAGGCTTCGGCGCCGACGATGCGGCCGGTGGCAATGTCGACCTGGGGTTGGTAATGCAGGCAGAACTGACCCTCTGCCAAGGCGCGGCGCAGACGCGATTCCAGGCTCAGGCGTTCGCGTGCGGCGTGGGTCATGTCGTCGCTGTAGAACACATACAGGCCACGGCCATCGGCCTTGGCGCGGTACATGGCCGCATCGGCCCCCTGCAGCAGTGCCTGGGGGGTCTGGCCATGTTGCGGAAACAGGCAGATGCCCACGCTGGCACCGGCGCTGACTTCGGCGCCCACACTCAGGTGGCAGGGCTCGGTGAGTGCTGCGATCAGCTCGCCGGCCAGGCGCGCCGCGTCGTTGGGGTGGGGCAGGTCGTCCATCAGCAGCGCAAACTCGTCGCCGCCCAGCCGGGCCAAGGTGTCGGCGCGGCGCAGGCGCGACTGCAGCCGTTGGGCGACGTGCTGCAGCAACTCGTCGCCGGCGGCGTGGCCGTAGCTGTCGTTGACGTCTTTGAAACGGTCCAGGTCGAGCACCAGAACCGCGCAATGGGTGTTGGCGCGGCTGGCGTCTTTCAAGGCGTGTTCCAGCCGGCTGAAGAACAGCAGCCGGTTGGGTAACTCGGTGAGCGGGTCGTGATGGGCCAGGTGGGCGAGTTCCGCCTCCGAGGCCTTGAGCCGCGAGGTGTCGGTGATCACCGCCACGTTATGCGTTGCCTCACCCTGGGTGTCGTAGACCGTGTCCATAGACACCGTGGCCGGGAACACCGTGCCATCCTTGCGCCGGTGCCAGATCTCGCCGCGCCACGAGCCGGTGCTGTCGACGATGCTGCGCATCTCTTCAAAATACGCGGGGGAGTGGTGGTGTGGCGTGCGCAACAGGGCGGGTGAACGGCCCACCACTTCGGCCTCGCTGTAGCCCATGAGCTGTGTGAACGCCTGATTGACCTTGCGGATCAGGCCGTCGATACCGATGATCATCACGCCCTCTTGGGTGCTGCTGAGCACCGTGCCCACCACGCGCAGGTTTTCCTGTGTGCGCTGGTCGTCGGTGATGTCGCGTGCCAGCACCAATACCTGGCCATTGCCCGCGCCCACCACGCGTAAATCAAACCAGCGGGTGCCGGTTTGTGTGACGAAGGATTCGGTGAACACCTGGCACGGCTGGCCATGCCGGGCGTCCACCAGCGCGGTGCGCGCGCGTCGCAGCATGTCGGTCGGCAGCATGGCCGACACATCCAGGCCAATCCACTGCTGCGGCGGGCGCGACAGCAGGCTTTCGTCCGGCGCCCACACTGCGGCAAAGCAGTCGTTTTGGTCGACCAGGAACAGGCGATCGGGCAGGGCTTCGACAATGGCGCGCAGGCGTGCTTCGCTGTCGCGCAGTTTCTCCGCCGCGTGGTGGCTGGCGGTGATGTCACGCGCCACGCCCAGCACGCCAAAGATGTCGCCATTGGTGTCGAACAGCGGCGCCTTGGTGGTCTCCAGTAGCACCTCGTCGCCTCGGTGGTTGCGCACCCATTCCTCAAAGCGCACGGGGGTGCGCTGGGCCATCACCTGCCGGTCCATGGCGCGAAAGCTGGCGGCCAGCTCAGCGGGCACAAAGTCGTCGTCGGTGTGGCCTATGATGTCTTCGATCTTGGCGCCAAGCAGGCTCTCTACCGGCACATTGCACTGCACAAAACGACCTTGCGGGTCTTTGATGAACACGTGGTCGGGGATGGACTCGACCAGTTGCTGCAACTGCACCGCACTTTGATGCTGCGAGCGCCACACCGCGCTGGCGCGGCGCAACATCCACCAGACCAGCAGCGTGGTGACCGTCAGGAAAGACGTGTCGACAACGGCATGCAGCCAGTTGTGTCGCGGATCGTTGACGTCGGAGACGTGGTCCAGCCAGAAGTCGCCGCCGGCAATCCAGAAGCCCGCAATGGTGAGGTAGAGCAAAGCGCCGACCCATGGCGATATGCGCAAATTCAGGAACTTGCTTTGCCGGGAGGACATACGTTTTCAAACTCCTCGTCGTGGGAGCGCGGGCGGCCAGGAAACTACAACCAGTGTTTGTCATTCTGCATGGTTTGCTTCGGCTGCGCCATGCGGTGGCGTCCTAGGTGGCTGGTGTTGGTCTACCGGGGCGGTGGCGGGGTGTTGTCGCGCAGGTGATCCACCAGCAAGCGTGTCACGCTGGACAGGGATTCTTCGGACCGCACACACAACGCCAGTTGCCGCACGGCCCAGGGTTCGGCCAGTGGCACGGTGCGGATGGCCAGCGCGCTGTACAAGGCCGCGCTGCCACGCGGCAGCACACCAACGCCCAGTCCCGCCACCACCATCAGGCACAGAGCGTCGTAACTGGTGACCTGAATGCGCAGCTTCAGCGGCAGGCCGGCCTCGGCGGCCGCGCGCGTCAGCACGTTGTTGATGGCGCTGCCGGGGTGCATGCCGACAAAGTCATAGGCCAGTGCGTCGGTCAACCTGACCGATTTGCGCCGCGCAAGTGTGTGGCCCACCGGCACCACCAGCGCCAGCTCGTCGCTGCGGTAGGGCAGCAGGGTGACCTTCTCGCCGTAGTTGCCGGCGTTCAGTATGCCCACGTCGGCGGCGTTTTCGGCCACCGAATGGGCGATGGCGGTGCTGATCTGCTCCTGCAGCCGCACGTCTACCTGCGGGTGCAGCGCCAGAAAGCTCTGGATCTGGCGTGGCAGAAACTGCGTGATGGCCGAGATGTTGGCGACGATGCGCACATGCCCGCGTGCGCCCGAGCCGTAGTCGCGCATCTGGCTGGCAATGCCGTCCAGATCGTTGAGCACGCCGCGCGCCAGGTTCAGCAGGGCGAAGGCCGCAGCCGTGGGCTCTACCCCTTTGTTGCTGCGCGTGAACAGCTCTACCTTCAGGGCCGACTCCAGCTCGGACAAACGACGGCTCGCCGCAGACGGGGCAATGTGTTCGCGCGCACTGGCGCGGGCGATGGTGTTTTCTTCCATCACGGCAACAAACAGGCGCAGGGACACGGGGTCGAGTTTCATGGCGGCTATCGTATTCCGTTTGCCATGCCGTTTTGCGATGGCAACTTCGCGCATCAGCGTTTTACGGCGGCCGGGGCACAAGCGATGATCGCGGAAAAGCGGTTTCAGGAGACAAGTATGTCCACATACAACAAGACAAAAGCCACGGCAACAGCGAGTGCCGCCGCATTGCAAGGTGTGCGTGTGGTCGAGATGGGCCAACTCATCGCCGGCCCGTTCTGCGGCAAGACGCTGGGCGAGTTTGGCGCCGACGTGGTGAAGATAGAAGCGCCTGGCAGCGGCGACCCGCTGCGCAACTGGCGCATGCTCAAAGAGGGCACCTCGGTGTGGTGGCAGGTGCAGTCGCGCAACAAACGCTCGGTGGCGCTGGACCTGCGCCAGAAAGAAGGCCAGGACATTGCGCGCAAGCTGATTGCCGAGGCCGATGTGCTGATAGAGAACTTTCGCCCCGGCACACTCGAATCCTGGGGCATGGGCTGGGAAGAACTCTCGGCCCTGAACCCCGGCCTGGTGATGCTGCGTATCTCGGGCTACGGCCAGACCGGCCCTTACCGTGATCTGCCAGGCTTTGGGGTGATTGGTGAAGCCATGGGCGGCCTGCGCCATCTGACGGGCGAGCCCGGGCGTGTGCCGGTGCGTGTAGGCGTGTCGATTGGCGACACGCTGGCCGCCTTGCACGGCGCCATCGGTGTGCTGGCCGCGTTGCACCATCGCAAGGTCAACGGCGGCCAAGGCCAGGTGATAGACGTGGCGCTGCACGAAGCCGTGTTCAACGTGATGGAAAGCCTGGTACCCGAGTACAGCGCATTTGGCGCGGTGCGCGAGCCCGCGGGCAGCGCGCTCACCGGTATTGCGCCGTCCAACGCCTACCACTGCCAGGATGGCTGGGTGCTGGTGGCCGGCAATGGCGACAGCATTTTTAAACGCCTGATGAGCGCCATCGGCCGCGCCGATTTGGCCGCTGCCCCCGACCTGGCGAACAACGCCGGCCGCGTGGCACGCGTGGCCGAGATCGACGCCGCGATTGGCACCTGGACCGCCACACGCCAGATCAGCGTGGTGCTGGAAACCCTGGCCGCCGTGGGTGTGCCCGCTGGCCGCGTTTTTACAGCCAAAGACATTGCCGAAGACCCGCATTACCGTGCCCGCGACATGCTGCTGCCGCAGACCACGCGCGACGGCTACACGCTGGAAGTGCCGGGCATTGTGCCCAAGCTCTCGGCCACACCGGGCAGCATACGCAGCAGTGCGCCTGGGCTGGGCGACGACACCGACGCGGTGTTGCGCGAGATTGGCTTGACCGATGAACAAATCGCCGCATTACACGCCCGTGGCGTGGTCGCCGGTGCCAAGGAGAAAGCATGAATACCCCGGCTGCAAACAACATCTGGCAAGGCGCGGGCCGCCGTATCTACCTGCAGGAGGTCGGCACACGCGACGGGCTGCAGATGGAAGCCATGTTTGTGCCCACCGAAGAAAAAATCGCGTTGGTGAATGCCTTGTCTGCGGCCGGTTTGTCCAAGATCGAAGTCACGGCGTTTGTCTCGCCCACCGCCATTCCGGCGCTGCGTGATGCCGAGACCGTGCTGCGTGAAATCGACCGCCGCCCCGGCGTGGTGTACAGCGCGCTGGTGCCCAATGTGCGCGGCGCCGAACGCGCCATCGATGCCCACACCGACGAGTTCAACCTGGTGATGTCGTGCAGCGAAACCCACAACCTGGCGAACCTGCGCATGACACGTGCACAGTCGTTTGCTGCGTTGGCCGAGGTGGTGAAACTGGCGCAGGCGAGCGCCAACGGCCCGTCGCTCAACATCTCGCTGTCGTGCAGCTTTGGCTGCCCCATGGAGGGTGATGTGCCCACCGAGGTGGTGCTGGACTGGGCCGCGCGTTTTATCGCCCTGGGCGTGCAAGGTGTCACCCTGTGCGACACCACCGGCATGGCTTACCCGCCGCAGGTGGCGGCGCTTACCGCTGCCTTCCGTGCGCGCTGGCCGCAAACCGAGGTGACGCTGCACTTCCACAACACCCGCGGCATGGGTTTGGCGAATGTGCTGGCCGCGATCGACGCCGGGGCCGAGCGGTTCGACAGTTCACTGGGCGGCCTGGGCGGCTGCCCCTACGCGCCCGGCGCCACCGGCAATGTGTGCACCGAAGAAGTGGTGCACGCGCTGGCGCTGATGGGTTACGCCACAGGCATTGACGAGCCCTTGCTGCTGGCCGCTGCGCAGCGCCTGCCAGGCTTGATTGGCCACGACATTCCGAGCCAGATCGTCAAGGCCGGGCGACGGCTGGATTTGCACGCCGTGCCGGCCGACTTCGAGGCGATACGCGCCAGGGCACTGGCCCGAGATGCTGCACAAGGCGCAACCTGATTTTTATTTGACAACGCGATTTCTAAAAACAAAACCTGGAGACCAAGATGAAAACCACCCGCAAACAATTCAATACCTTGCTGCTGACCGCGCTGGCCGGTGGCCTTTTCGGCAGCGCCTCCGCGCAAACCGCCTACCCCAGCCGCACCGTCACCATGATCGTGCCCGCCGCCGCCGGCGGCACCACCGACCTGGCGGGCCGCATGTTGGCCCAGGCGCTGGGGCCAGCGGTTGGCCAGTCGGTGGTGGTGGACAACCGCGCCGGTGGCAACGGCAACATCGCCGCCATCGCGGTGAAACGTGCCGAGGCCGATGGCTACACGCTGCTGATGCAGTACTCGGGCTACCACGTGATCTCGCCGCTGGTGAGCAAGACAGCATCGCCGTGGGAACAGAAAGACTTCCAGCCCGTGGCGAATGTGTTGTCGGCGCCGCAGATCATCGTGTTGCGCGCCGATCTGCCGATCAAGAACATGGCCGAGTTGGTGGCCTACGCCAAGGCGCACCCGGGCAAGCTGAACTACGCGTCTTCCGGCAACGGCTCGCTGCAGCACGTCACGGGCGCCATGCTGGAACAGCAGGCCGGTGTTCAGATGGTGCACGTGCCTTACAAGGGCACGGGCCCGGCGCTGCAGGACTTGCTTGGTGGCCAGGTCGATCTGACCTTTGGCACGGCGCCGCCTTTTATGCCGCACATCCAGTCGGGCAAGTTGCGCGTGATTGCCGTCACCAGCAAGACACGTTTGCCCAGCCTGCCAGATGTGCCCACCACCGCCGAGGCCGGCTTCCCCGGCGTGGATGCGGCTTCCTGGTTTGCGCTGTTTGCCCCGGCGAATGTGCCCAAGCCGGTGATAGACAAACTCACGGCCGACATCAGCCAGGTGGTCAACACCCCGGCGTTCAAGCAAAAGGCACTGGAGCAGGGCGCCACGGCCGATTACCAGAACCCGCAACAACTGGGCGACAAGGTGAAGAGCGACCTGGTGCGCTGGGCGGGCGTGGTGAAGAGCGCACGCATCGAGGCCGACTAAGCAGAATGCGTCTTTCAATGAAATGGCTGTTCACGCAGGCTGGATATGCGTGAGCAGCTATTCATTTTTTGAGGTTTTCGGTTGCTGCATAAGGGGACTTCAGCGCAGTCACAATACCCCCATGTCCAGCCTCCCACCTTCCGTGCACTCTGAAGAATTGCTCAACCTGGTCGCCGCCTTGCCGGCGTTGCCAGGTGTGTACCGTTATTTCGATGCCGACGACGCCGTGCTCTACGTGGGCAAGGCAAAGAACCTGAAGAAGCGCGTCAGCACCTACTTCCAGCGCGACCACGGCGGCACACGCATAGGCCACATGGTGGGCAAGATCGTGCGCATGGAAACCACGGTGGTGCGTTCCGAGGCCGAGGCCTTGCTGCTGGAAAACAACCTCATCAAGGCTTTGAACCCGCGCTACAACATCCTGTTTCGCGACGACAAAAGCTATCCCTATTTAAAGATCACCGCCGTGCCAGCCGGCAAAAGTGCCGCTCCCAGCGATGGCCCACCGTCCGCCAACTGGTATCCGCGTATGGCCTATTACCGTGGCGCGGTGGAGAAGAAGCACCGTTACTTCGGGCCTTTCCCCAGCGCCTGGGCGGTCAAGGAATCGATCCAGTTGCTGCAGAAGGTGTTTCGCCTGCGCACCTGTGAAGATACGGTGTTTGCCAACCGCACACGGCCGTGTTTGCTCTACCAGATCAAACGTTGCTCGGGCCCGTGTGTGAACCTGGTGAGCCAGGCCGATTACGCCCAAGACGTCTACCACGCCGAACAGTTTCTCGATGGCGAAACCCAGTCCGTGCTGAAGTCGCTGGAGGGCCGCATGATGGCGCATGCCGACAAGCTCGAATTCGAGCAGGCGGCCGATCTGCGCAACCAGATGCAGGCCCTGTCTACCGTGTTGCACCAGCAGTCGGTGGACAACGTGTCCGACAAAGACGTGGACGTACTGGCCGTGCGGGTGCAGGGCGGACGTGCCTGTGTCAACCTGGCGATGGTGCGTGGCGGGCGGCACCTGGGTGACCGCGCGTATTTTCCGACCCACGTGGAAGACGCCACCGCGCTGCGCCTGGCCAACCTGGACGACGACGACACCGACCTGGCTGCGCTGGCCGCCGCCTCGCCCGAACTGCAGGTGCTGGAGGCCTTCATGGCGCAGCACTACATCGATGTGCCGATTCCGCCCACCTTGATCACCAGCGAAGCCGTGGGCAAACCGCTGCTCGATGCGCTGTCGGCGCAAACCGGTGTGCGCTTGACGGCGGTGCACAACCCGCGCGAACAGCGCCGCCAGTGGCTGGAGATGGCGCAGAAAAACGCCGGCCTGCAGTTGGCCCGCTTGCTGGCCGAAGAAGGCTCGCAGCAGGCCCGCACACGGGCCTTGGTCGAAGCACTGGACTTGGCGCCCGATGTGCTGGAAGAGTTTCGTGTGGAGTGTTTCGACATCTCGCACACGGCGGGTGAAGCCACACAGGCCTCGTGTGTGGTGTTCCACCACCACAAGATGCAAAACAGCGAATACCGGCGCTACAAAATCGAAGGCATCACCGGCGGCGACGATTACGCCGCCATGCGCCAGGTGCTGACGCGGCGCTACAGCAAATTTGCCAAGGTGGCCGAGGGCGACGTGGTGGCGCCCGAGGTGGCGCCCGAGGTGGCGCCCGAGGTGGTGGCCGAGATGGTGGCCGATGTGCCGGAAGTGGTCGAGCCCACGGCCGGCGCGGCCCCCGACCTCGCCGCGACCGAGCCATCGGCACCAGCCACACCAGCCGCACCGGCACCGCCTCCGGTGCAGGCGCGTATGCCCGATCTGGTGCTGGTCGATGGCGGCAAAGGCCAGGTGTCGATGGCGCGCGAGGTGTTCGCCTCGCTTGGGCTAGACCTGGGCCTGATTGTGGGTGTGGAGAAGGGCGAGGGCCGCAAGGTCGGCCTGGAAGAACTGGTGTTTGCCGACGGCCGGCACAAAGCCACGCTGGCGCGTGACTCTGCGGCCCTGATGCTGGTGGCGCAAATCCGCGACGAGGCGCACCGATTTGCCATCACCGGCATGCGTGCGGCGCGTGCCAAGGTGCGCGTGGGCGGCAGCAAGCTCGAAGACATTCCGGGTGTAGGGCCTAAGAAACGCGCCAGCCTGCTGCAGCGGTTTGGCGGCGTGCGCGGGGTGGCTGACGCGAGTGTGGACGATCTGGCGCGTGTGGACGGCATTTCGCAGTCCTTGGCCGAAGAGATTTACCGCGCGCTGCGCTGATGGAGCGTCCCGCTGTGCCGGGTGTCCGAGTCTTATGTAGGTGAACCTATGGCCGCGCCCTGAGCTGGTGCTGCGGCATGCCACAATCAGTGCATGTTTTGGACCACGCCCACCATCATGACCTGGACGCGCATTGTCGCGATCCCTTTGCTTGTGGGGGTGTTTTACCTGCCCATCAGCGAACACAACCGCAACATGGTGGCCACCATCATGTTTATTGTGTTTGCCGCCACCGACTGGCTGGACGGTTTTCTCGCGCGCAAGCTGAACCAGACCTCGTCGTTCGGTGCCTTCCTCGACCCTGTGGCCGACAAGTTTCTCGTCTGTGCCAGCGTGCTGGTGCTGGTGCACCTGCAACGCGCCGATGTGTTTGTGGCGCTGATCATCATCGGCCGCGAAATCGCCATCTCGGCCTTGCGTGAGTGGATGGCGCAGATCGGCGCCTCCAAGAGCGTTGCCGTGCACATGGTGGGCAAGCTCAAGACCACGGCACAGATGGTGGCCATTCCCTTCCTGTTGTACGACGGCCTGTTCCTGGGTGTGATCAACACCCATGTATGGGGCACCTGGCTGATCTGGATCTCGGCGGTATTAACCGTCTGGTCGATGGTCTACTACCTGCAAAAAGCCTTGCCGGAGATTCGCGCCCGGGTGAAGTAGCCTACGCAACGGCGTGTCGCCCGCTGCGTTTGGACCTCGTACGAAAAATATTTCATGACAAAGGAGCAAACCAGTATGGTGAAGAAGATTGCCGTGATCGCCGGCGACGGCATCGGTAAAGAGGTCATGCCCGAGGGCATTCGGGTGATGGAAGCGGCGGCGCGCCGGTTCAACATTCCGCTGCAGTTCGACCATTTCGACTTCTCCAGCTGGGACTACTACGAGCGCCACGGCCAGATGTTGCCCGACGACTGGAAGGAGCAGATCGGCGGACACGATGCCATCTACTTCGGTGCCGTGGGCTGGCCCGAGAAAATCGCCGATCACGTCTCGCTCTGGGGTTCGCTGCTGCTGTTTCGCCGCGAGTTCGACCAATATGTCAACCTGCGTCCCGCACGCTTGATGCCCGGCATCATCGCCCCCGTGGTGCGGCGCGATGGCAGCCCGCGCGCGCCGGGCGAGATCGACATGTACATCGTGCGCGAAAACACCGAGGGCGAGTATTCCAGCGTGGGTGGCCGCATGTACGCCGGCACCGAGCGAGAGATCGTGATGCAGGAATCCATCATGTCGCGCGTCGGCTGCGACCGCGTGCTGAAGTTTGCTTTTGAGCTGGCCCAGTCGCGCCCCAAAAAACATCTCACCAGCGCCACCAAATCCAACGGCATTGCGATCACCATGCCCTATTGGGACGAACGTGTGGCCGAGATGGCCAAAGCCTACCCAGGCATCAACGTAGACAAGTTTCACATCGACATCCTGACCGCGCATTTTGTGCAGCGGCCCGACTTCTTCGACGTGGTGGTGGCCAGCAATTTGTTTGGCGACATCTTGAGCGACCTGGGCCCGGCATGCACCGGCACCATTGGCATTGCGCCCAGTGCCAACCTGAATCCGACGGGCAAGTTCCCGTCGCTTTTCGAGCCTGTGCATGGCTCGGCGCCGGACATTGCCGGGCGTGGCATTGCCAACCCCATCGGGCAGATTTGGTGTGGCGCGATGATGCTGGAATTCCTTGGTTACAAAGAAGCACACGATGCTGTGTTGTCCGCCATAGAAACTGTTTTGGCGGCCAAAGGGGATGCACCGCGCACGCCAGACATAGGTGGTAGCGCCAGCACTTCGGATGTGGGCCGGGCGATTGCGGCGCTGTTGTAACGCGTCTTGTCGGCGACGTAAAAATGCATGCAGTGCATCGAGACGCGTAAAAAATCGGCTTAGAATCCGCGTCCACGCTGCGTAGAGACGGTTTTGCCGATTGACACCCGCGTGACCCATGGTTTTAATGGCAAGCGCAGCGGCGCTGCAGAGTTACATGCCCAGGGTTCGAGTCTTGCTGTGCGCTGCAGAAAGATTGGACCGGGGCATACTTCCGACGATTCGTCTGAGCTAAATTTGAGTGAGGGATTCCTTGTGAACAAAACGGAACTGATTGACCACATTGCCAAGCACGCTGACATCTCCAAGGCCGCGGCTACCCGCGCCCTGGAATCCACGATTGGTGCAGTAAAAACCACGCTGAAAAAAGGCGGCACGGTTTCTCTGGTAGGATTCGGCACCTTCGCAGTTGGTAAACGTGCCGCACGTGCCGGTCGCAATCCGCGTACCGGTGCTGCGATCAAGATCAAGGCAGCCAAGGTGCCAAAGTTTCGTCCAGGCAAAGCATTGAAAGATGCTTTGAACTGAGACACCTGTTTCAGGTGGGGTGCTTAGCTCAGTCGGTAGAGCGGCGCCCTTACAAGGCGTAGGTCGGCGGTTCGACCCCGTCAGCACCCACCACGAGATAGAAAGCAGAAAAGGGTTTGGATTCGTCCAAACCCTTTTTTCATTTGAGGCCTGGCCTAGGCAGGGCTATGGCTCGTGCAGAGGGGTTTCCCTGCATGGCGCAAGGCCGTATGAGAGGCTTCTGAGGATGGTGGATAATGTGCGCTCGCGCCGCTGGAGAGCCTTCTTCACACGCGGGTAACGCGACGAATAGTGCGTCCTGGCAAAGGCGAACACATGGTTCGCCTTTTTGTTTTACAGAGAGTTTTCTTCATGTTCGATTTCATTCGCAAGCACACCAAAATCATGATGGGCTTGCTGTTCGTCTTGATCATTCCCTCGTTTATCTTGTTTGGCGTTGATGGCTATAACAAGATGAACGAAGGTGGCGCGGTGGTCGCCACCGTTGACGGCCATGACATCAAGCAGGTTGAACTCGATGCAGCACACCGCAACGAAGTGCAGCGGGTGCTGGCCTCCACACCGAACATCGATCCCAAGCTGCTCGACAGTGCTGAAGCCCGCTACGCCACGCTGGAAAACATGGTGCGTGAACGTGTGCTGGCTGCGGCCTCGGCCAAGTCGCACTTGGTCGCCTCCGATGCACAGTTGGCGCGTGCCCTTGAAGCCGACCCGAGCATTGCCGCGTTGCGCAAACCCGACGGTTCACTGGATGTCGAGCGTTACCGCCAATTGGTTGGCAGCCAGGGCATGACACCCGAAATGTTCGAGGCCCGCATCCGCGCCGATTTGTCGGCACGCCAAGTGGTGGCCGGTGTCGCCGCAACGGCTTTTGCACCGTCCGCCGTGGCTGACACCACGCTGGATGCTTTCCTGCAAAAACGCGAGATCCAGGTGGCCACCATCAAGGCCAGCAGCTTCGTCGCCAAGATCAACCCGACGGATGCGGAACTCGAAGCCTGGTACAAGGAGCGCTCTGCGTTGTTCCAGGCGCCTGAGAAAGCCACGATTGAGTATCTGGTGCTCGATACCGACAGCGTGAAGAAAAGCATAGTCCTCAACGAAGCCGATCTCAAAACCTATTACGAACAAAACGCCACGAAACTCGCCGGCAAGGCCGAGCGGCGTGCCAGCCACATCCTGATCGCCGCGCCCAAGAGCATGTCCAGCGCCGACCGCGAAAAGGCCAAGCAAAAGGCTGAAGCCCTGCTGGCGCAAGTGAAAAAAGCACCCGCAAGCTTTGCTGATGTTGCCAAGAAGAATTCCGAAGACCCGGGCTCTGCTGAAAAAGGCGGTGACCTGGACTTCTTCAGCCGCGGCGCCATGGTCAAGCCGGTGGAAGACGCCGTGTTTGGCATGAAGGTTGGCGAGATCAGCGATGTGGTGACGACCGACTTCGGTTTCCACATCATCAAGCTCACCGATGTGCGCGAACCCAAGGTGCGTAGTTTTGAAGAGATGCGTCCAGAACTGGAAGCCGAATTGAAGACGGAGCAGGCGGCGCGCAAGTTTGCGGAAACCGCAGAAACCTTTACCAACGGGGTTTACGAACAATCCGACAGCCTCAAGCCAGTCGCAGAGCGTTTGAAGCTCAGCGTGCAAACCGCCACCCTGGGACGCCAACCGGTAGACGGCGCCAAGGGCCCATTGGCCAGCGCCAAGTTCCTGGATGCGTTGTTCTCGGCCGATTCAGTCGAGAAAAAGCGCAACACCGAAGCGGTGGAAATCGGCCCGAACCAATTGGCTGCTGGCCGTATCGTCGAATACACCCCGGCCCATGCGGTGCCGTTTGCCGAAGTCAAGGCGCGTGTGCGTGAAATGCTGATCGCCGAGAGCGCCGCCGCCATGGCGAAGAAGGAAGGCGAAGCCAAGCTCGCAAGCTGGAAGCAAAATCCGGCCGAGGCTGGTTCCGCGTTGGCCCCGGCTGTGGTGGTGTCACGTGATGACGTGCAGCAACAAGCGCCGCAAATCATCCAGGCCGCGCTGCAGGTCAGCCCCAACGCCTTGCCTGGTTGGACCGGTGTTGACCTGGGCACCACGGGCTACGCCATCGTCAAGGTGAACAAACTGGTGCCACGCACCGCCGCCAACGAGGCCATGATGCAGCAAGGCCGCGAACAATACACCCGCGCCTGGGCCAGCGGTGAAGCCAAGGCCTATTACGAGCAATTGAAGGCGCGTTTCAAGGTCAAAATCAATTTGCCACAGCCAAACGCTATTTCCGCAGCAGACGTCGGCAAATGACAAGTTTCGCGCTATAATAGCGAGCTACGGTGGCTGTAGCTCAGTTGGTAGAGTCCAGGATTGTGATTCCTGTTGTCGTGGGTTCGAGCCCCATCAGCCACCCCAGATAAGTAAAAGCCCGCTATAACCATAGCGGGCTTTTTGCTTTTGGGAGTTTGTTCTTATGCTGTCCGCACCATGGAATGGCTGGTTCTTCTGGGCTGCACTGTCGGCCTGTTTTGCAGCGCTCACCGCCATTTTTGCGAAGATCGGCATCCAGGGCGTGGATTCTGATTTCGCGACGCTGATCCGTACCGCCATCATCGTCTTCATCTTGGCAGCGTTTGTGTGGTACGCCGGCAAATGGAGCGACCCGCGCGTTTTGTCCATCAAGACCTGGGTCTTTCTTTCGCTGTCTGCGCTGGCCACGGGCGCCTCGTGGGTTTGCTACTTTCGCGCACTGCAGATGGGCGAGGCCTCCAAGGTGGCACCGGTGGACAAATTCAGCCTGGTGCTGGTGGCGATTTTTGCCGTGGCTTTTTTGGGTGAGCGTCCGTCGTTGCGCGAGTGGTTTGGCATTGGGCTGGTGGCCACGGGTGTCCTGGTGTTGGCCTTCAAGTAGCAGCGAAATTCAGGCCGGTCTGGTCGTTGGCTTCGAGCCCACGCAATAATTCAAGCCGGATATGAGTGGGCCTCGGTGGACATAGGCATTTGGGGCTCTTGCACAACCAAAAAGGGGAGAGTGATGACGCGGTTCTCGTCTATCTGCGCGCGTGCGCTGGGTGTTGCGGCCTTGGCCGTTTTACAGGCCTGCGCCAGCAGTTCAACGCGGGAGTGGCCGGCCACGCAGGTCAGCATTGACGATATGCGTTTCACGCAGCCGCTGCAGCTTTCGGTGAACTACAAAACCAATAAAGGTTCGCCTTCAGGTACCACGGTGCTGCGCATGCAGGTCGACGAAAAGGGTGTGACCCAGCGTGTGGTGCTGCTGAAGAGCAGCGGCCGCAGCGAGTTGGACCAGGGGGTTCTGCAGGCGGCCCTGAGCGCCCGGTTTCAGCCCTATCTGGTCGATGGCCAGCCGGTGGCCGTGACCGTGCTGGCGCCCATGCACCTGAAGTGATGGGCGGTGCGGAGCGCGCTGAAACTGGTTAACTGCTCGCCCGCTCGACGATGCTGAATCCGACGTCGATCACCCGCTCGGTGACTTCTATGCCCTCGACCTGATCGACCAGGCAACGTGCGGCTTCGCGGCCTATGCGGGTGCCGTCTATGCGCACGGTGGTCAGCGCCGGGTGCAGGTCGCGCGAGAAAGCCAGGTCACCAAAACCGATCACGGCGATCTGCTCTGGCACGGCGATGCCGCTGGCCTGCGCTTCGGTCAAAACACCCAGGGCTTGCAGGTCGGAACTGCAAAACACGGCATCCAGGGCCGGGCGCTCGGCCAGCAGTGTTTGCAGGCCTTGGCGGCCGCTGGCCAGTGTGGTGGGGGCAGCGGTGGTGAACACCGCTGGGCGCGGCAGGCCAAGTGCCAAAGCGGCGGCCACAAAAGCATTGCTGCGGCGCACGGCACGGTCATCGGCACCACCAATGACACCGATGTTGCGCTGGCCGCGCTGCAGCAGGTATTGGCCGACCGCGGCGGCCACGGCTTCATGCGAGAAGCCCACCAGCATGTCGATGGGCGACGGGCTCAGATCCCACATTTCGACCACCGGGATGCGTGCGGCCAGCAGCCGCTGGCGGGTTTGCGCGGAGTGTTCCACGCCGGTGAGCACAATGCCGTCGGGCCGGCGGCCGATGATGGCGCCCAGCAGGTCGTCTTCGCGCGATTTTTCGTAGCCGGTTTGGCCCAGCATCAACTGGTAGCCGCGTGCGTCGAGTGCGGCGGTGAGGGCTTGCACGGTTTCGCCAAACACCGGGCTGGTGAGGGTGGGCACCAGCGCCGCCACCAGGCGGCTTTTTTGTGAACGCAAGCCGCCCGCCAATAGATTCGGTACGTAGCCGGTTTTGCGCACCGCGTCTTGCACCTTGGCTAGAGTGGCCGGGGGCACACCATCGGGTTTGTTGATGGCGCGCGAGACCGTCATGGCCGAGACGCCGGCGAGGCGCGCTACGTCTACCACGGTCACGCTGCCGGTGCGGCTGCGTGGCTTGTCTGCGGCGGCTTTAGCTGCAGCAGACGCGGTGGTGGGGTTGGCAGGGCTGGTGGATTTGCGGGTGGCCATGAAAGAGCGTGTGGGTTGCAGCGCAGGCGCTTTATTGTTCTGAAGTGCAGGGCGAAGTTGGATGCTTAGGGCATTGGTGTGGCGGCAGTATCGCCGCGCAGATCACACCACATGTGGATTTTGGCGACAAAGCCGTTGTGCACGGCCACGGCCAAGGGTTCCACGCCGAACGACACAAAACCATGGCGCTGGTACAGCGCAAGGGCTGCGGTATTGCCTTCGGTCACGGTGAGTTGCACCAGGCGCAGGCTGGGGCGCGACCTGGCATGCGCCAGCACCTCGGCCACCAGCGCCTGACCCAAGCCCAGTTGGCGGTAGGCCGGGGCCACATACATGCCGAACAGCGTGGCCTTGTGCCGCGCCTTGAGGCGCGCCGCCACCGACAGGCCCGCCACACCGGCCAATTGCCCAGCTACAAAACAGCCGAACACCGTCTCGGCCGCGCCGTCCTGGCCACCGCTCTCCAGCCGCTTTTGCCAGAAGCTCAAGGGCAGCGAGGCGCGCTCTTCGGTGCTGGTGGTAAAGGCCTCGGGGTGTTGGGTATAGGCCGTGAGCATCAGCGCGCGATAGGCCTCGGCGTGGTCGGGCGTGAGCAGAACGGCGGTGGGTGACGAGGGCATGGAGTGCTTCAAGGGTTTGCTACGGGTGTTCGGCTATCGCATGGATTATGAGTCGAATGCTATGGATAGGGTAGCTGTCTCCGCAGCTTTGGTGCGCGTTGGAGACAGTTTCCACCTAGGGGATACCTCAGGGCGTTTGCACCACCACCCTGGCATTCGGTGCCTCGCCAAACATCTCCGGCGCGTACATCGCCTCCACCCGGGTGGGCGGCAAGGCAAAGCTGCCGGCGTTGTTCAGGCGCACGGTGTAGCTCAGCTTGGCGACGCCACGCGGCAGGTATTCATAGTACGCGCGGTAGGCTTCGAAGCTGCGTTCTTCAAACGCCAGCCAACCGGCGCCGCTGGCGGGCTTTTGCCCCTGGGTGGCGATCTGGCTGTCGCGGCCCAAGCCGCTGCCCAGCAGTGTGGCGCCGCCGGGCACGGGGTCGCCCACCACCACCCAGGTCATGTCGCTGCTGGCGTTGATTTCAAGCTCCACACGCAACACGTCGCCACGGCTGTATTGGCCGGCGGGCAGGTTCTTGTTGGCTTGCTCCACCGGGGTGATGGTTTTCTTGATTTGGTAGCCCGCAAAAAACGGCGCGCTGCGCGGCACGGCGGCGATGGACTGCAGCGTGAGCCAGGGTTTGCCGCTGCCTTGGTGCTGCAGCGTCAACGGGGCGTTGGTTTTGGCTTCCTCCGCGTTTGGCCATGGCAAGAACATGCTGTTGTTGCGCAGATTGCCGGGCGTGACGGGCGCGCCAAACAGCGCGGTCTGGTGCGCGGCACCGGTTGCATCGGCCGTGGTGATGCGTTGCACCTTGGCCCAATCCACAGTTGCGCTGCGCGCGCCCAGGCTTGCGCTGGTGCTGCCGGTCACGGGTGTGGCTTCAAACACCTTGGAGAACTTTTCCAGTGCCAAACCACCCCACAGGTTGGCGGTGGTGGTGTGCCAGGCGCCGTTTTGCTGGCGCGCGAGGAAGCCGTTGGCCAGGCGGCCCATGTCTTCTTTCCAGGCCGGGTCGTCCAGCGTGGCAAGAATCAAGCGCGCGGTGTTGACGTCACCGCTGCTCATCAGCCACCACAGGTAGTCGTCACGCTCGGTGCTGAAGACCAGCTTGGTGCCTTGGTACGACAGCCGCGCCTTGATGATTTGTGTGGCTTCGGCCTGGCGTTGCGCGCGTTGCGGAATGTCGCTCACGCGGCGCAGCAGGTTGTACCAGTCGAGCACGGCGCTGGTGGGCCACTGGTTGGGCGCGATGGTGATGCTGCCCAACATACGCGCCTCGGCCTTGCCGTAGCGCGACAAGGCTTCCAATGCGGCGAGTTTGCGCAGGTCCAGGTCTTTGCGCGGGCTCCAGAAGTCGCGCTGGATACGCCCTTCAACAAACGCCAGCAGGCCACGTTCCATGGCGGCACGGGCTTCATCGGGAAGGGCCAGCGTGGGGTCAAGGCCGGCCGCTTCGTGCGCGGCCGCCAGCAGGTAGGCTGTGAGGGTGTCGCTGCCCCGGTTGGCTTCGCCGTCGCGTGGCGGGAAGTAATTGGCCAGGCCGTCGCTATCCAGGTAAGACGGCAGTTGCGCCAGCAGCGCGCGCCAGCGCGTGGCGTCGCGCAGGCCAATAGCCTTGCTGGCGCTTTGCTCCAGGCAACTGTAGGGGTAGTTGGCAAACCAGTCGCGCACACCGGGCAGGCCTTCGGCCAGCTTGGGTTGCAAGGACATCTTCAAGCCGCCACGGCCGGGCAGGGCATCGGGCGGTGGCGCCACGGGCAGGGTGAAGGACCCATCCAGTTGCACCAGCGTGGCCTGCTGCACCGCCAGCGGCACGGCGGGCACGATGCGTTGGCTGGCCTTGAGTGCGTCGCGTGCGCTGCCCAAGGTGTCGCGCGCTTCGATCTCCCACAACAACGCCTCGGTGCGGATCTGGCCCAGCGGCGCGGGGGCGGTGACGTTCCAGGCCAGCTCACGGCTTTCTCCAGCGGGGATGTCCAGCGTTTGTGGGTTGAGTGTGAGGCCGGTGGCGCGCGGCGTGACTTCCACCTTCATGGCTTTTTCGGTGGTGTTGCGCAGCGTGAGCTGCGCGCGGAACTGGTCGTCCTCGCGCACAAGTGGCGGCAGGCCGCTGATGATTTGCAGGTCTTGCCGTGTTTGGATGCTGGCCTGGCCGGTGCCAAACAAGCCGGTGCCAAAGTCGGCCACGGCAACGATCTTGAACGCGGTGAGTGCATCGTTCAGCGTTACGGTGACCTGGGCCTGGCCCTTGGCATCGAGCTTGAGCGCGGGGTTCCACAACAGCAGGGTGTCGAGCAGCTCGCGTGTCGGGCTGCGGCCACCGCCGCCGCCAGCGGGCACGGCTTTGCGGCCATAGTGCCGGCGGCCGACAATTTCCATCTGTGCGGTGGCGGTCTCCACACCCCAGGCGCGGCGTTGCAGCATGGCGTCGAGCAGGTTCCAACTGGTGTTGGGCATCAGCTCCAGCAGGGCCTGGTCTACGGCGGCCAGCGCCACTTCGGCGTTGGCGGCGGGTTGGCCGTCGGGCTTGTTGACCTGTATGGTCACACGTGCCTGGCCGCGTACCGGGTAGCTGGGCTGGTCGGTGGTGACTTTCACATCCAACTGGTGTGCCTTGGTGCCTATGCGCAGTTCGGCCATGCCCAGGCGGAACGCGGGCTTGCTTAAATCGACCAAGGTGGTGGGTGCGACGTATTCGCGGCCCTCGACCCAAAACGCGTTCCACCATTCACGCGGCGCCTTGAAGCCCCAGGTGAAGAAGCTGTACCACGGCACTTCGCGCAGGCGGCCGCGCAGGGCCAGCACACTCACGTAGACGTTGGGCCCCCAGCTGTCCTTGATCTTCAGGTTGACCGTGGGGTCCTGGCCGTTGAGCTGCACCACCTGGGTTTCCAGAATGCCTTCGCGCTCCACGGCGACCAGGGCGGTGGCAAAGCGGAACGGCATGCGCACCTGGATGCGCGCGGTGTCGCCCGGCTGGTAGTTTTTCTGCTCGGGCAGCAGCGTCATGCGGTCGTGGTTTTCACTGCCAAACCATAACTCGCCTTGGCGCGTGATGTAGACCGAGCCCGCAGCCTGGCTGGTCAGGCCCTGCGCGTCTTTGGCGGTGACGATCAACTCCACCTCGCCGGTGCTGCTGATGGCGGCGTTGCACTGCAGCAGGCCATGGGCATCGCTGGTGCCGCTGCACACGCTGCCCAGGTCTTTGACTTCGGTTTGGTTGTCGTAGGCGTAGAAACCGCCCACCATGCGTTTGCGGCTGCTGTTGACGATGCGCGCCTGCGCTTGCACGCTGATGGCCACTCCGGCTTTGGGCTTGCCCGCCAGGTCTAGCGCCAGGGCCTGGAACGCGACCTTCTGGTCACCCTTGCCGGACAGGCTGACCCAGCCCTCGGTCTTGATGCCGGCGATGACGGCAGCCGGCCACAGTGTGGTGGTGTGGCGCAGGGTTTGCACCTCGCCGTTCGGGTCGGCAAAGTTGGCCTCCAACTGCAGCTCTTGCGGCTGTGGATTGTTGCGCACGTCGTCGGGCAGGGGCCCAACGCGCACTTGGCCGGCACCTTGCCGGTCGAGGGTGACGGCCAGCTTGTTGGCGATGACACGTGGGCCACTGCTGTTTTCAGATTCGTTGTCTTCGTCGCTGGACGTTGCCACATTCGGGTTGGCCGTGCGGCGCGGCGCGGCAAAGCTGAAGTCGTCAAAATCGGCAAACTGCAGGTCTTTGTTGCGCACCAGGGCCGACACCCGCACCGGCAGGTTGGCCGCAGCGCCACCCGAGACGTAGTTGATCTGCACCTGTACCGGCACCTCGGCCGGGCGCACCAGGGCTTCTTTCTGCTGCGGGTTCAAGCGGCCTTCGAGCACCGGCAGGCGGAACTCTTCGACGCGGAAGTTGCTGGTGCTTTGGGTGCCGCCACGGCCCTGCAACATCACCTCGTATTGGCCCAGTTTGGCCGCCACGGGCACGGCAAAACTGTTGACCGCGCTCAAGCCGCCGGTGGCCGTCTTGCGCCATTCCAATGCCTGGCTGAACTGCTGGCCGCTGCCCACGTGGGTGATGAGCAGTTTGTTGGGCCAGCGGTCTTCGGCGGGCAAACCAAAGCCGGTGCCGGTCTCGTTGCGCAGCAGGTGTTTCATTTGCACGGTTTCGCCGGCGCGCAACAACGGCCGATCGAGTATGGTGTGGGCCCGTTCGTCGGGCACGGCCTCGCGGCTGGTGGGCACGTTGAAGCGCCAGGGTTCCACACCACGGTTCCAGTCGCTCCAGACAAAGGCCATGTCGTCCACGCCCTTGGCATCGCGTGCACGGGCGCTGACGAAGTAGGCCGGCGTCTGGTAGTCGTAGTCGTCGCTGGACGTATTGGCCAGCGGCTTGCAACGGGGCGGCTCGGGCGACAAGTCCTTGAACTCGGCCAGGCCCTGTGTATTGGTTTGCGCCGTGGCCAGCACCTGGCCATCACAACTCGACACCTGTACTTTGGCGCCGGCCACGGACTGGCCTTTGTCCAGCGTGGTGACCCAGGCCATGGCGTTGCTGCGCCCAAGCTTGAAGTGCACACCCAGGTTGGTCACCAGCGTGGAGGTACGCACCACCATCTTGCGTTGGGCGCCGTACTGCTCGTCCAACAGCGCCTCACCCAGGCGCTGCGACTGGATTTCCAGCACATGGAAACCGGCGCTGAGCGGAATGCCGACGACTTCAAACGGGCGCAGGTCTTGTGCACTCGGTGTAGGCAGGTTCAGCAGCTTCACGCCGGGCTGGCCGTCGAGCAGCGAGACCATACGCGTCTGCACCCAGTTCTTGCTGCGGTCGTCTATGGGTTTGGGCAGCGGGACTTTGCTGTCGGCGGCGGCTTGTTTGCGCGAGATCTCGCTGTTGTTGTAGCGCTGCACACGGCGGTACCAGGCGATGATGTCGGCATCGGTCTGCGGGCGCAGGTCGGCGACTTGGCCCACTTGACCTGCGGAGGTGCGTTGCTGCAGCTTGAGGTCGGCCTCGACGTTGCGCAGTGTGACGGGCAGCATGGCCGGGTCGGGCGCCTGGGCCAAAAGTTCGACCACACCAAACGGTGCGGCGGCAAACTTGGCCAGCGGCGGCATGGCGCCGGTGCCAACCTTGAGCGGAAAGCTGTCGGCGTTTTCCAGCGCACGGCCGTCCACGTCTTTCAGGCCGCTGGGCAACACCAGGCTATAAGCCGTTTGTTCGCTGAAGGGCGCCTTGAACACCACGCGGTTCACCTGCTCTTGTGGCGGGCTGCCTTCTTCGTCTTCGATGGTGGCGGCCACATCACCTTTGCTCGATGCGAGCTTGATTTTGCTGGCCTGGGCGCGGGTGATGGATGCGCTCAACTGCAGGCGCATGGGACGGATGGGCAAACACGCGGCCTGGGCGTTTTCGCGTTCGCAACTGAAGCTGGCGGTGAACGCCTCGCGCACGGTGAAGCCAAACTTCTGCCCGACCTTGTTGACCACGCCCGAGGGTGTAGCCAAGCCGCCACCTACCAGCAACTCCATCTCGGCCCCGGCCGTCAAGCGGCGGGTGCAGGCCAGCACGGCGTAGCGCAGCGGCTCGGCGGCAGCGGCTTTCTCCAGCCCCTGGGCTTTGAGCAGGGTGTTGCGTTCGGCCTCATCCACCGCGCGCACGGGCATACGTTCACCCACACCGTCGAGCTTGCACGCGCTGCTGGCGAGCACGCTTTCACGTGTGGCGGCGCCGTTGAATTGCAGTATGAAGTATTGCTGCTCGTCTATGCGGTTGTAGGTGCCCGGGCGTATACGTTGCACAAACGGCCCGCCGCTATTGAAGGTGTAGCTGCTGGCGCTTTTGAGGGCTGCACCAGCGGGCGATTTGAGGCTTGCATTCGGCTGCACGGTGCAGCGCACGCCGGGCGGCAGGTCGGCCTTGAAGTCGAACAGCCATTCACGCGAACTGCTCCAGCGGCCATGGCCTTCGCTGGTGACGGCATCGCTGCAACGCAGAGTGGCGGGGGCCGGCGCGCCCGGGTCGCCAAACTTCACCGCGTCCTCGTCGAACTTCACCACCACCTGCCGAATGCGTGCAACTTCGCCTTGGGGTGAGACGCTGGTGATCTGCAGCGCTTGGGCGGCACTGGCGCTCAGGACCAGGGTGGCAAGGCTTAGTCGAACGAGAAACGGCATGCGGTGGCTCTCCAAGGAAGGAACCCGCAAGGGTAGCCTATGGAGCCCCGGTTTAGGCCGTGCTTAAGGCCTTTTCAGGCCGCTGTGTTCCCGGTGTGGGTCAGTGTCGGGTGTTTCGTATGGGCAGCAGCAGCTTGAGTTGGTAGACCGCCTGGGCCGGGGTGCATTGCAATTGCTGTTGTATGAGTCGCTGTTCAAGGCAAAGTCGAGGGGCGCGTGGCGGTACGGTCTGGCTCGGCTGACGTCGTGGCATCCAATGCTCCTGTGCAGAGTTTGATGGCGGTAAAAAAGCTGACTTCGCGCAACCAGTTTAGGGTGATGGCAGAAGCTGTGGTCATTTTCAGCACACGACGTCGCAGGAATGTGACAACGGCCGTTGTCACATGTCAACTGACGAGGATTAACCGAGCTTCACGGGCACAAAAATCTTGTCGCCGTCGCGTTGGATCAGCAGGGCCACGGACTTGTCGGACTTGGCCACCGCTGCACGTACTTGCTCAACCGACTTCACCGGTGTGCCGTTCACCGCCAACAACACGTCGCCTTGCGCGACGCCTGCACTGGCCGCAGCACCGGCCACGTCTTCGATCAGCAGGCCGCCGGGGGCACCCACTTGGCGCAGTTCATCGGGTTGCAGTGGGCGCAGGGCCAGGCCTATGCGGCCTTGTGATGCGTCGGGGCTGTTCGCCGCGACCTGGGTCGCCTTGTCGTTGGTGCTGCCGAGTTGCACCTGGAGTTGCTGCTCGCTGCCTTTGCGCCACACGTCCAGTGCGATCTTGTCACCAGGGCTGGCCAAGCTGATGGACTGCGGCAAGTCACCGGAGGATATCACCGGCTGGCCGTTCACCTTGCGGATCACATCGCCGGGCTGCAGTCCGGCCTTTTCGGCCGGGCCACCCTTGTCGACAGAGGCCACCAGGGCGCCCTCGGGGCGGTCAAGCTTGAAGGAATCGGCCAGCGCCTGGTTCACGTCCTGCACTGCCACACCCAGACGTGCGTGCTCCACTTTGCCGTGCGCCACGATCTGGTCCTTGATGCGTGTCGCCAGGTCGATCGGAATGGCGAACGACACGCCTTGGTAGCCGCCCGTGCGGCTGTAGATTTGTGAGTTGATGCCTATCACCTCGCCGCGGCCGTTGAACAGCGGGCCGCCCGAGTTGCCGGGGTTCACGGCCACGTCGGTCTGGATGAAGGGCACGGCGCTGTCGTCGGGCAGCGAGCGGCCCTTGGCGCTGACCACACCGGCGGTCACGGTGTTCTCAAAACCAAACGGCGAGCCTATGGCCAGCACCCATTCGCCGGAACGCAGGATGCTAGGGTTGCCAATGTTCACCACGGGCAGGTTTTTCGCGTCTATCTTCAGCACCGCAATGTCGGTCTTGGGGTCGGAGCCCAGCACCTTGGCGGCAAACTCTCGCCTGTCGGTGAGTTTCACCGTGACCTCTTTGGCACCTTTCACCACGTGGGCGTTGGTCAGGATGATGCCGTTGGCATCAACGATGAAGCCCGAGCCTTGGCCACGTACCGGTGTTTCGCGTTCTTGGCCACCGCGGCCCCCTTGGCCTGGTTGCTGACCTTGGAAGCGGCGGAAAAACTCAAAGAATGGGTCGTTGCCAAACGGGTCTTCGCGTTGCCCGCGCTGCGCGGTCTGGCCCTGGTCTTCGTCGGACGCCTTGGTGGTGCCGGTCACGCTGATGTTGACCACGGCCGGGCCGTACTGCGCCGTGATCTGCGAAAAGTCAGGTGGCGCAATCGAGCCTATAGGGGCGGCATTGGCATTGGCATTGGCTGCCGCAGGCCCGGTTGTGGCGGTCACGGCCGCGTGTGCCGTACGCGGCACCGCTTCGATGGCGGCCACGCTGGCGCCGCCAATCACACCTGCGGCCACCAGGGCGAGAACCATCTTGGTGTTCTTGAGGGATACCGTGTTCATGCTAACTACTCCTTGGGTTGAGCGGGTTTGGAATGGCTCCACTATGCAAGGGCTGGCTTAGACGATTCTTAAACTCTGGGTGCTCTGCTCAGGCGGGAGGACGGTGCCGTGGGGACGAAAAAAAACCGGGTCAGTGTGCTGCTGAACCCGGCTTAACGAGGAAGCTTGAACAAGTGTTCTAGTGCCTGAATTCTTTCAAATCAAGCCGGACTTCAAACACCGTGCGACCGCCTTGTGCGCTGGCCACGATGATGGCGTCACACACTGAAACTTCACCCACGCGGCCTTCAAAAGCCAGGCGGCGCTGGAAGCGGCTGGCGTCACCCACACTCAGTTGCGCGACACGTTCACCGTGAATCCAGACTTCTACCGGGTGGTAGATATGGCGTGGCTTCTCGCCCGGCCCGGCATGTAGTTCGGCTTGGCATAACAGGGCGCCGCTGGGGCTGGGCTTGGCCGGCAGTTGTTCGATCGCGCGGCGCAGGGCCGCTTGATGGGCGTCGGCATTAGCCACGGCAAAGTCGAATTTGCCTAGCGAAGGCCAGGTGAAATAGTGGCGGTTCTGTAGCAGGTTGTCGCCCGCTGGGTGGGCTGGAAGGGCTTGGAACTGATGGCTGTCGTGGTGTGACCGGTAGGCCCGCCACAGCATAAAGGCGGCACCCGAGACCACAAGAGTCGTGACTATTTCGCGCATGTGTTTTCCCCTGATGGGGTGTTTGTAACGGTTTGTGCTGTTTGCACGTGTGATAAATGCCCGCTTTTGGCGTCGGCGCGATGTGTGTTTGCGATACTCGGCGCATGCAATTGCAAGACATTCTTTATTCCCAAGGTTTTGGTACGCGCCGGGTCTGCGCCGGGCTGGTGCAGCAAGGCCTGGTCGAGGTTTACACCGCAAAACAAGATGAAGCGCCCGTGCTGATAACGGAATCAGCTATGGATTTTGATGAGGAAGGCCTGCGTTTCCGGGTGCAAGGTGTGGACTGGGCCTACCACCGGCTGGGCTACGTCATGCTGCACAAACCCGCCGGGACCGAGTGTTCGCAAAAGCCGTCGACCTATCCGAGCATTTACACCCTGCTGCCCGCACCGCTGCGCCAACGCCCGCAGAAAAGCGCGGTGCAAGGTGTGCAGGCGGTAGGGCGGCTGGATCAGGACACCACCGGCCTGCTGCTGCTGAGCGACGATGGCCAGTTCATACACCGCATGAGTTCACCCAAGAAACACGTGCCCAAGGTCTATGAGGTGACCACCAAACACCCCTTGGACGACAAGCAGGTGAGCCGCCTGCTGGCCGGTGTGGTGCTGGACGACGACCCCAAGCCCGTGGCCGCTGCCGCCTGCGAGGTCGTGAGCAGTCACCACCTGAGCCTGACCCTGACGGCCGGCAAGTACCACCAGGTCAAGCGTATGCTGGCCGCCGTGGGCAACCGCGTGGAAGGTCTGCACCGTTCGAGAATTGGCGCATTGGGGTTGCCCGAGGACTTGCTGCCGGGCCAGTGGCGTTGGCTCAGCGCGGATGATCTGGCCAAGCTCAAGCCCTGAGCTTTTAAGCTTTCTTCGTGTTTCAGGTGTCGCCCATGGCCGAGCGCAGTGTTTCCAGCGCCGCGTCTAAGTCGTTCACCGTACGGTGGATGCTGCGGTAGGCTGTCTCCAGCCCATTGCCTTTTTCCTGGCTTTCAGAAGGGATGCAAGAGTTGTCAAGCAAACCGAATGGTTCTTTTGTCGGGCACGTGCGCCAAACGCTCAACAGCCTTTCTCCCACCGAGCGCAAACTGGGCGAGTTTGTGTTGGACTACCCGGGCGATCTGGCGACGTACACCGCCTCCGAGCTGGCGCAGTTGGTTGGGGTGTCGAACGCCACGGTGACGCGGTTCATCCAGCGGCTGGGTTACGAAAACTACGAAGACGCCCGGCGCCAGGCGCGCGAGGAGCGCAACAGCGGCTCGCCGCTGTTCCTGTCGGCGCCCGGCAGCAAAGGGGTGGAGGGCTCGGTGGCCTCACACATCGTGCAGGCACAGGACAACATCGTCGCCACCTTCAACCATATCCCGGCAGAGCTGATAGACGAAATTGCGCTGGCCATGGTGTCCGCAGGCCATGTGTGGTTCCTGGGTTACCGCAGCAACCGCAATCTGGCGGCGTATCTGCGTTGGCAACTGGTGCAGATGTTGCCACGCACACAGTTGATTCCCGGGCCCGGAGAAACGCTGGGCGAATATGCCGTGGACCTGGGCAAGACGGACCTGGTGCTGGTGTTTGCGCTGAGGCGTAGCCTGCCCATGGCCGCCAAGTTTGCGACCACGGCGGCTCAGGCGGGCGCACGCGTGGTCTACATCACCGATCACTTCTCCAAAACTGCGGTGCCGGCCGAGTGGTTATTGCGCTGCCACACCCAGGCCCCGGGGCCGTTGGACAACCATGTGTCGGTGATGCTGCTGTGCCACCTGCTGGCCACGCGTGTGATGCACCATGCGGGCACCAAAGGGCGGCGTCGCATGGCGAGCATCGAAACCCTGCACGATGGCTTGAGCGAACTGCGCGAATGAGCTTGTGAGTGCGCTTCAGCGGGGTGTGCAGGCCGCCAGCAAGCGGCGCACCGCCGAGGGAATGGGCGCAATGATGGGCGCTTGCAGCTGCGTCTGGATTTGCATGGCGGCCTGTCCCAGCGGGCCGCCGCCAATCACCACCGCATCCGCGCCATCGTCTTCCAGGCAGCGTTGCGCGGCGCGGGTCAGCGCTTGTAAAAGTTTGGCCGGGTCTGCGGCCAGGGCGCGGGGCTCTTCGTCGGTGAGGCGAATGCCGGTGTAGTGCGGCCCCAGGTTCAAACGCACGATGTGCGTCTGGATCAGGTCTGCCAGCGCCGGTGTCACGGTGGCCACACCAAAGCGTCTGCCGTTGGCGGCACCGTCGAGCAGCGAGGCTTCACAAATGCCCACCACCGGCACCTTGGCGGTGGCGCGCACCTGCTCAATGCCCGGGTCGCCAAAGGCGCTGATGATGACGCCGTCCCACGCCATGCCGGCGTGCAGCCAGCTGCGTTCAACCTCCAGCGCGGCAGCGCGCATCTCGGCCTCGTTGATGATCATGCTCACGCCCGCCTGCGCGCTGATGCCGGTGACCGTGAAGCCAGGTGGCAGGCACGACTGCGCAATGTCCGCCATCATCTGTGTGGTGGCGGCATTGGTATTCGGGTTGAGCAGCAGGATCTTGGGCATCGCCTAAGCATAGTGCGCAAAATCAGAGTGGCAGATCACCCGCCGCGCGGCCCAGCCACTTGTTCGACAGCTTGTCGATCTCGCCGTTCTTCTTGGCTTCCAAAATGATCTCGTTCAAGCGGTTCTTCAGCGCCACTTCGCCCTTGTTCACACCCATGTAGTTGGGGCTTTCCTTCAGCAGCAGCTTGTATTCCATGTTCAGCTTGGGGTTCTGCTGCATGATCACGCCGCCTTCGGCCGCGCTGGTGGCAATGGTCTGCACCTGGCCGCTGACAAATGCCGAGACGGTGCCCACGTGGTCTTCAAAGCGGCGCACTTCCACCTTGGGCGAAATCTGCTTGGCGAGTTCGGTGTCGGCCATGGCGCCACGCGTGACCGAGATCGACTTGCCATCCAGATCGGCATAACTCTTGATGTTCATGGCCTTGGGCGCAAACACCGCCTGGAAAAACGGCGAGTACGAGTGGGTGAAATCAACCACCTGTTCGCGCTCGGGTGTCTTGCCCAGCGTGGAGATGACGATGTCGGCCTTTTGTGTTTGCAGGTAGGGCACACGGTTGGCGCTGACCACGGGCACGAGCTCCAGCGTGGCGCCGAGTTTGCCGGCTACGTAGTTGGCCATGTCGATGTCCAGGCCCTGGGGCTTGAGGTCGGTGCCGACAAAACCGTAGGGCGCGTAGTCGGTGGGAATGGCGATGCGCACCTTCTTGGTCTTGGTGATTTCGTCGAGCTTGTTTTGCGCCTGCGCGCTGGTGGCGGCAAAGAGGGCGAGGGCGGCGAAGCCGAGGGTCGTACGGAGAGTGGTGCGGCGGGTGGTCATGGCGAAACTCCTTGAGGTTGCGGGGTGGGTGTGGGCGAGGGAAGGGAAATCAGGCGGCGATTGCCGCGGCCGCTGTGCGGGCTTGCAACTGGCGTGCGGCGGCGGCAATCGGTGAGATCAAGGGCACGGCAAAGTCGGCTTGCAGCGCCTGGGCGATGCGCCCTAGCGGCCCGCCGCCGATGATCACGGCTTCGGCAGCGTCTTCGTCTATACAGGCTTGAATCGCTTGGGCCATGGCTTGGTGCAAACGTTTGTGGTCTTGCACCAAGGCGTGTGGCTCGCCCGCCGTGACACGGATGCCGCTGTACTGCGCGGCAAAGCCCAAGCGATGGGCATGGCCGTGGATCACGTGCTGCAGGTCGGGGGTGGTGGTGGCGATGCCGAAGCGCCGGCCGTTGTGTGCCGCTTCCAGCATGGCGGCGGCGCAAATGCCCACCACGGGCCGGGCGATTTTTTCTTCCAGGGCCTGCACGCCGGGGTCGCCAAAACAGCTGACGATGACGCCGTCCCAATCAGCGCCAGCGCTGTGCCACAGTCTGTGCACTTGTTCTTCAGAGGCCTCCAACTCAGCGGGCGTGACGATCATGGGCACACCCCGGGTGGCCGTGGCGCCCGCGACACAGCAGTCTGCAGGCAGCGCAGCACGTGCCACGGCCACCATCATCTCGGTGGTGGCGGCCGACGTGTTGGGGTTGAGCAGCAGGATTTGGCGCAGCGCAGGCATGGATTCTGGGGTCACGGTTTGGTTAATTAAATTTCTTAACTGAAAAATAGAAAAATTATTTTCATCAACATGCGCCAAGCGATAAGCGTGCCAGATCTGCAGGTGGTGTTTGGTTAGTGACTGGTTTTGGAGGCGTTTTCAGAGGAGAAAGCCTCGCTGAAAAGGCTAGTCGTTGGCCCACTTTTGCGCGCTCTTGCCACGCGGTGTGCCGGGCTTGGATGCACCGTGGCCGGGCTTGAACCGTCTGTTTTTGGGTCGCCGCGCCCTGGCCTGGGGCGGACTAAGGTTTGCCGCGTGTAGGCGTTTGCAGCATGCCGTACAAGGTCGCGGCCAGCGGCTGCAGGGGCCGGTCTTTGCGTTTGATCAGCCCCAGCATGCGCTGCACTTCGGGCTCGACCAAGGCCACGCCTTTGAGCGTGGGGTGGCTGCTTGAGAGCGCCAGGCTGGGCAGGGCCGCCACGCCCAGACCGGCTTCCACCAAGCCAATGGCGCCGGTGACGTGGTTGGCCTCGTAAAACGCCACGGGGCGTTGGGCCAGATGGGCGAGGGCGTTGTCCAGCAGCAGGCGGTTGCCGCTTTGGCGCGACACGGCCACCATTTTTTCGTCGGCCAGTTCGGCCCAGCGCACGCTGCGGCGTTTGGCCCAGCGGTGGCTGCGCGGCAGCACCAGCACATAGGTTTCGGGCGCCACAGCCTCGAAGTCGATGTCGGGCTCCTGGGCCCCGACAAAGTTCAGGCCGAAGTCGGCTTCGCCGGACAACACGCTGGCCAGCGCGGTGTTGGCGCTTTCATCGATCACCCGCAGGCGCACGCTGGGGTATTGGGCCGCAAAGCGCTGCAGCACGTCCGGCAACCAATGGTGCGCGACCGAAGGCACACAGGCCACGGTGATCAGGCCACGGCGTTGCTGGGCGTTGTCGGACAGGCGCAGCACGGCGTTTTCCAGGCCGTCGAGTGTGTTGCGGGCTTGTTCCAGAAACGGCCGTCCCAGGTTGGTCAGCGACACCTGGCGTGTGGTGCGGTCGAACAGGCGCGCGCCCAGTGCGCTTTCCAGTTTGTCGATGCGCCGGCTCAAGGCGGGCTGCGAAATGCACAGCACTTCGGCGGCCGCGCGAAAGCTTGACTTGTCGGCCACGGCGACAAAAGCCTGTAAATCTTCCAGTCCGAAATTGATTTGTGCCATGCATCAATCGATCACAAAGTTGCAATATACAGAGGGTAACGCTTTGCCTACGATGCGGCACCTATTCGAACGGAGACAAGATGAAAACAACACTTTCCCGCCTGGCTGCGGCCATGGTTCTGGGCACCGCTGCACTTTCCAGCATCACGGCGATGGCTGACACCTGGCCCACCAAACCCATCAAATTTGTGGTGCCCTTTGGCCCCGGTGGTGCCAACGATCTGGTGGCACGCGCCGTGGCCGAGGCTGCATCCAAACAACTCGGCCAGCCCATCATTGTGGAGAACAAGCCGGGCGCGGGCTCGGTGCTGGGCGCCGACATCGTCGCCAAGGCCGCACCCGATGGCTACACGTTTCTGACGCCGGCTGCGGGGGTGGTGACCAACGCCATGATCCGCCCGAAGATGCCCTACAAGGAAGACGACCTGGTGCCGGTGGCGATGATGGCGGTGAGCCCGTCGGTGATCGTGGTGCCGGTGGATTCACCCATCAAGGACTTAAAGGGTTTTGTCGCCGCGTCCAAGACCGGGCCGGGACTGAACTTCTCCACCGCGGGCACCGGCAGCACGCCGCATTTTGTGGCCGAGATGCTGAAGTCCAAGTCGGGCGCCAAGCTGCAGGTTGTGCCCTACAAGAGTGGTTCCGAAGGCATGGTTGCGGTCATCGGCAAACAGGTCGACGCCACCTCCGAGGCCAGCGTGGTGGTGTTGCCGCAGATCAAGGGCGGCAAGCTGCGCGCCATTGCCTCGACCTGGAACCGCCGCATCGCCGCGCTGCCCGATTTGCCCACGGCGCAAGAGCAGGGTTTTGCGAATGTGTTCATTGGCCACTGGTCTGGTGTTTTTGCGCCGCGCGGCACGCCGGTGGAGATCCTGGACAAGATGAACCGCGCGGTGGATGCCGCGCTGAAGTCGCCCGAGTTGCGCGCGCGCTTGATTCCGCAAGGCATTGATCCGGTGGGCGGCACACGTGACGATTTTGTGAAGTTTCTGGCCGGCGAGAAAACGCGCCTGGGGGCCATCGCCAAAGCGGCGGACATGAAGGAAGACTGAGCTTTCTAGAACAACAAAAGGAGACAAAACATGAGCTTCATTCAAACATCCGTTCAACGCACTCTGCGGAAAGTGTCGCGGCGCGTGCTGCTGGCCGCCAGCTTGCTGCTGTGTATCCACCACGCCAGCACGGCGGCCGATCTCAACGTCATCAGTTCTGGCGGTTTCACGGCGGCCTACCAGCAGTTGGTGCCGCTTTATGAACAGGCGAGCCAACACAAGGTGACGACGGCGTACGGCGCGTCCATAGGCAACGCGCCCGACTCGATTCCCAGCCGCCTGGCGCGTGGTGAACAGTTCGACATCGTGATCCTGGCCGATTCAGCGCTGGATGATCTGATCAAGCAAGGCAAGGTCGAGCCGGGCAGCCGGGTGGACCTGGCGCGTTCCATCATTGGCATGTCGGTGCGCAAGGGCACACCCAAGCCCGACATCAGCACCGTGGCGGCACTGCGCCAGACCTTGCTGGACGCCAAGTCCATCGCCTATTCGGCCAGCGCCAGCGGCACCTATTTGTCGACCGAGCTGTTCCAGCGCCTGGGCGTGGCCGAGCAGGTGAAAGACAAGGCGAAGAAGATCTTCAGCGAACGTGTGGGCACGGTGGTGGAGCGGGGTGATGCGGAAATCGGCTTCCAGCAGGTGAGTGAGTTGCTGCCCTTCAAAAACCTCGATTTTGTCGGCCCCTTGCCACAGGAGGTGCAGCAGACCATCTTTTTCTCGGCCGGCGTGATGGTCGGCGCCAAGCAGCCCGAGGCGGCGCGGCATCTGATTCGCTACCTGGCCTCGCCCGCAGCGGCGGCCACGGTGCGCCGTACCGGAATGGACCCGGTGGCCGTGGCTCCTTGATCAGCCTCAAATCAGGCCAAAAGTTGTTAGAGCCTGTTCATACTCTATTGGGGGCCGCGCAAATGGTGGTTCGGGATGAGATGCGAGGCGTCAAACCCAAGCCAAGGCTAGTGCCTTGGCTGGTTTGGCAACGACGCAGCTCGCCCGAAAGACCATTTGCCCTGCGGGTTGAGGTGAAATCGGGCGATTTGCCCGCCAAAGCCCTTGCATGGGCAGAGAGCCCATGCTGCGGTCTCTGACAGCCAACTCATCCCGATTGCACCTCGACGCGGCCCTCAATAGAGTATGAACAGGCTCTTACATCCCGGCCCGGGTTGGCGCGGCTACACTTGATGTTTGTCTCCAACCCTGGTGTTCCGCGTGAAGTTTTCCGTTCGATTGATGGCCAAAATGGTCAGCGTGGCTTGCGCCACCGTGTTGTATGCGTTCCCGGCCGCCGCTGCGGAAACCAAGCTCACACATCCGCTGTTTGTGCTCAACTCGCTCGACGCCGACGTCAGCGTGATCGACCCCAAAACCTGGACCGAGACCGCGCGTATCCCCACCGGCAAGGAACCGCATCACCTGTACCTCACGCCCGATGAAAAGTCGCTGGTGATCGCCAACGCCCTGGCCGACTCGCTGACCTTCATCGACCCGCGTACCGCCCAGGTGCAGCGCACGGTGCGTGGCATCGTCGACCCCTACCAGTTGCGCTTCTCGCCCGACATGAAGTGGTTCGTCACCGCCGCCAACCGCTTGAACCACATCGATATTTACCAGTGGGATGGTGAAAACATCAAGCTGGTGAAACGTGTGGGCACGGGCAAAACGCCAAGCCATTTGTGGATAGACAGCAAGAGCAGCACCATTTATTCGACCATGCAGGACAGCGATGAGCTGGTCGCCATCGACATCGCCACCCAGACCATCAAGTGGCGCACGCCCACCGGCGCCATGCCGGCCGACGTGTTTGGCACGGCGGACGACAAACAGCTGCTGATCGGCTTGACCGGCAGCGACGCGGTCGAGGTGTACGACGTTTCCGGCGCAACACCGCAGCGTGTGCGTGTGATTCCCACCGGCCGTGGCGCCCACGCGTTTCGTGCGGCCGGCGACAAACGCCACGTTTTTGTGAGCAATCGCGTGGCCAACACCATCAGCAAGATAGACCTGCAGAGCTTGCAGGTGGTGGCCAACTACCCCGCGCCGGGTGGCCCGGACTGTATGGATGTGTCGGCCGATGGCAAGTACATTTTTGTGACCTCGCGCTGGGCGAAAAAGCTCACCGTGATCAACACCGAGACGCGCCAGGTGGAGCGCCAGGTGAAGGTCGGCAAATCGCCGCACGGCGTCTGGACGCTGGACCACACACCCCGTTGAGTTGTGTATGAGAAGTGTCTTGCGTGCTACGGTAAATATAGCTGCTTGGGCACTATCCATCAGCGCCGGAGCCGCTTTTGCCTCTGATGCCTGCGAGAAGCCGGTTTACCTGACGTTTGACACCGGTCACATGGCCATTGCGCCGCTGGTGGCCGAAGTGTTGAACCGCCAGCAGGTCAAGGTCACCTTCTTCGGTGCCAACGAACGCACCCAGACCGGCGACGGCAGTCTGGGCAAGGACTGGGCGCCGTGGTGGAAGGCACGTGCTGCCGAAGGCCATGCGTTTGCATCCCACACGTTTGACCATGTGTATTGGCGCGGCGACGTGAAAGCGGCTCAGAAGGGCGACCCGGTGCGCTTCAAGATGCGCTCTTCCGCCGGGCCCGACGAGGGCCGTGAACAGGTCTGGAGCGCCGAACAATATTGCGCAGAAATCGGCCGCTCTGAAAAACGCCTGCAAGACATGACAGGCCAGCCGCCGCTGCCGCTGTTCCGTGCGCCGGGGGGCAAAACCTCGCCGCAATTGCTGGCTGCTGCCAAGTCTTGCGGTTACGCGCATGTGGGCTGGGCTCCGGCGGGGTTCCTGGGTGATGAGCTGCCAAGCGAGGCTTACCCGAATGCGGCGCTGCTGCAAAAGGCGCTGCGCGACATCCGCTCCGGGGACATCCTGCTGGCGCACCTGGGCATCTGGTCGCGCAAAGACCCATGGGCACCGGCGGTGCTGGAGCCGCTGATCGTTGGCCTGAAAGAACGAGGCTTCTGTTTTGCCACCTTGCGTGAGCACCCGGCTTACAGCGCCTGGATCAAAGCGCATCCTGTGGTGGCAGTGACCCCCGTCAAAACAAAGTAACCAGTCCTGCCGGACAATCAAATCATGGACACGTTGACGGATGGGTTTGCGCTGGCGCAGCAATGGTTGTTTGAAACCGTGGTGCAGCCACTGGTGTATGGCGTGGGTCTGGGCGGCTGGGTGGAGGACGCCTTCACCGGCACCGGCTGGTTGCTGGTGGGGCTGCTGCAGATCGCCGTGTTGCTGGCGGTGATCGGGCCGCTGCAGCGCTGGCGCCCGGTGGAGCCGGTGACCGACCGCCGCGCCATCCGCATCGACATGCTCTACACCGTGGTGCACCGCCTGGGTTTGTTCCGTGTGGCTTTGTTCCTGACGCTGGAGCCCATGATGGACGACATCTTCGGCTGGCTGCGCTTGAGCGGCCTGAGCACCTTTCACCTCGATGGCATCTGGCCCGGGGTGAGCGACACCGCCTGGGTCAGCTTCATCATTTATCTGCTGGCGTTTGACCTGCTGGAGTACCTGATCCACCGTGGCCAGCATCACTTCAATTGGTGGTGGTCGCTGCATGCCTTGCACCATTCGCAGCGCCAGATGACCATGTGGAGCGACAGCCGCAACCACCTGCTGGACGACGTCATCCACGACCTCATCGTGGTGGTGGTGGCCCAGTTGGTGGGGGTCGGGCCGGGGCAGTTCATTGCGCTGGTGGCGCTGACCCAGCTCAGCGAAAACCTGCACCACGCCAATCTACGCGTGTGGTTTGGCCGCATAGGCGAGCGTTTGTGGGTGAGCCCGCGCTTTCACCGCTTGCACCACAGCATAGGCATAGGCCACGAATCGGCTGGTGCGAGCACGCTGGGCGGCCACAACTTCGGTGTGTTGCTGCCCTGGTGGGACATGTTGTTTCGCACCGCCAACTTCGAGCTGCGATTTGATCCCACCGGCATCCGCGACCAGGTCGAGCCCGGGCCAGGCGGTGTACGCGACTACGGCGAAGGCTTCTGGCGCCAGCAGTGGCTGGGGCTGGCGCGGCTGTTCGGGCGCGGCTGAACGCCACGCGCCCCAAGGCAAACCCGGTAAAGCTGTTTGACCAGCCATCACGGTTTCATACGGCTCGGGTTATGCTCGCGCCATGCGTTTGTTCCTCGACTCTTTTTGGCGCGCGGCTGGTTATTGCCTGCACCCGCGCGTGATTGCGTTGTCGCTGTTGCCGCTGGTGTTCATGGTGGCCTTGTCGACGGCGCTGGGTTACTTTTTCTGGGACATGTCGCTCGACCAGGTGCGCAGCCTGCTCGATTCGGCGGAATGGACCACCAAGCTTTGGGCCTGGCTGGAAGGCATGGGCCTTGGCGCGCTGAAGGTCAGCCTGGCGCCGCTGATCGTCATCTTCACGGTCACGCCGCTGATCGTCATCTTTTCGGTGCTGGTGGTGTCCATCATGATGGCGCCGGCCATGGTGCGCCTGGTGGCCGAGCGGCGTTTTCCGCTGCTGGAAAAAAAGCGTGGCGGCACTTTTCTGGGCAGCGTGTGGTGGTCGCTGAGTTCCACGCTGATTGCGCTGGTGGCGCTGATTGTTTCGGTGCCGTTGTGGTTGGTGCCACCCTTGATTCTGATCTTGCCGCCGTTGATCTGGGGTTGGTTGACCTACCGCGTCATGACTTATGACGTCCTGGCCGAACACGCCAGCCGTCCCGAGCGCCTGGCGCTGCTCAAGCGCCACACCGGTGCGCTGCTGCTGATGGGGGTCATCAGTGGTTATCTCGGCGCCGCGCCCAGCCTGCTGTGGGTGTCCGGGGCCTTGTTTGCCGCGGCTTTCGTGATCCTCGCCCCGATGGCGATCTGGATCTACACCTTGGTGTTTGCGTTTTCCGCGCTGTGGTACGCCCACTATGTGTTGGCGGCGCTGCAGGCCATGCGCTTGCAGGACCCGGCGCGTAGCGTCAACCTCAACAACACTTCAAACGATTCAATAGGCGGCTTGCCGCCGCTATCCCATGCCAACGGACTATCAGACCCCCAGAACAACTGAAACCACGGAAGAGTCCGCGCCTGGTTTTGCGCGGCCACCCAAGTTCGGTTTGATCATCGTCGGCGACGAAATCCTCTCTGGTAAACGTGCCGATAAACACCTGCCCAAGACCATAGAGTTGCTGGGCGAGCGTGGGCTGCATCTCGACTACGCCGAATACGTGGGTGACGCGCCCGAGCGCATCACGGCCACGCTGGCGCGCGCCTTTGCCTCGGGCGACGTGGTGTTCTCCACCGGCGGCATTGGTGCCACGCCTGACGACCACACCCGCCAATGTGCGGCCAAGGCTTTGCAGCGCCCGCTGGAACTGCACCCTGAAGCCAAAGCCTTGATCACCGAGCGTATGCGCGACACGGCAGCAGAGCAGGGCGTAGCTTTCGAGCCCGAGCGTGCCGACAACGTACACCGGCTCAACATGGGGGTGTTTCCGCAGGGTGCGCGCATCATTCCCAATCCCTACAACAAGATTCCGGGCTTCAGCGTTGGCCACGTGCACTTTGTGCCGGGGTTTCCGGTGATGGCCTGGCCGATGATGGCCTGGGTGCTTGACCAGTATTACCCGGCGCTGTTTGTGCGTGATGCCTGGATCGAAAAATCCATCGTGGTGTTTGGCGGCATGGAAGCCACACTCACACCGCTGATGGAATCGATTGAACAAAACCATCCGCTGGCAAAAGTATTCAGCCTGCCCAGCGTGGACCACCCGCAGCATGGGCGGCACATCGAGTTGGGCGTCAAAGGGCCGCCCGAGGTGGTGGCTGCGGCCTACCCCGCGCTACTGGAAGGACTGTCCCGATTCGACGTCAAACTTGGCCCTGAATTGGTGCGCACCTAAAATGCACCAAGATGGATTTATTTGACGATTTGCACCAAAAATGTGCAAATCAAACCCTGACACGAGGGATGACCCGCAGTGGGGCCCTCATGTGATGGCAAATAGCGGCAAATTCGTCGGTATTGGCCGAAGTTTGTCGCAGTTCGCGGTGCACCGGTTTGGCATAAAAACTGCATCCTAGGCACCGTGGTTTAATTTTCGCAACCCCCCAACCAGGAGATTTTGATGGCAAAGACCGTCGCTGATGTGATGAAGATGGTGAAGGAAAGCGAAGTCAAGTTTGTTGACTTCCGCTTCACCGATACCCGCGGTAAGGAACAGCACGTGACGGTGCCGGTCTCGCATTTCGACGAAGACAAATTCTCTTCCGGCCACGCTTTCGACGGTTCTTCCATCGCTGGCTGGAAGGGCATTGAAGCTTCGGACATGCAATTGATGCCCGACCCCAACACCGCCAACATCGATCCTTTCTTCGAAGAAACGACGATGATCCTGACCTGCGACGTGATCGATCCTGCCGACGGCAAGGCCTACGAGCGCGATCCACGTTCCCTGGCCAAGCGCGCCGAAGCCTACATGAAGGCTTCCGGCCTGGGCGATACCGCTTACTTCGGACCAGAACCAGAATTCTTCGTTTTTGACGGCGTGCGTTGGCAAAACGACATGTCCGGCTGCTTCGTCAAGATCGAATCCGAAGAAGCTGCTTGGAACACAGGCAAAGAATTCGAACACGGCAACACGGGTCACCGTCCTGCCGTCAAGGGCGGCTACTTCCCAGTGCCACCAGTCGACAGCTTCCAAGACATGCGCTCGGAAATGTGTCTGATCCTGGAAAGCCTGGGCATTCCGGTTGAAGTGCACCACCACGAAGTGGCCAACGCCGGCCAAATGGAATTGGGCACGAAGTTCAGCACGCTGATCCAGCGCGCTGACTGGGTGCAACTGCAAAAGTACGTGATCCAGAACGTGGCCCACGCCTACGGCAAGACCGCGACCTTCATGCCCAAGCCCATCGTGGGCGACAACGGTTCCGGCATGCACGTGCACCAGTCGGTCTGGAAAGACGGCAAGAACCTGTTCGCAGGCGACGGCTACGCTGGCCTGTCCGAGTTCGCTCTGTACTACATCGGCGGCATCATCAAGCACGCTCGTGCCTTGAACGCCATCACCAACCCCGGCACCAACAGCTACAAGCGCCTGGTCCCCGGTTTTGAAGCCCCTGTGAAACTGGCTTACTCGGCCAAGAACCGCTCGGCCTCGATCCGTATTCCTTTTGTGGCGAACCCCAAGGGCCGTCGCGTGGAAGCACGTTTCCCAGATCCACTGATGAACCCATACCTGGGCTTCTCGGCTCTGCTGATGGCTGGTCTGGACGGCGTGGAAAACAAGATCCATCCTGGCGAAGCCGCCAGCAAGGACCTGTACCATCTGCCACCCGAAGAAGACAAGCTGATCCCAACGGTTTGCCACAGCCTGGACCAGGCCCTGGAAAACCTGGACAAGGACCGTGCGTTCTTGACCAAGGGCGGCGTGTTTACCGATTCCTACATCGACGCCTACATCGAACTGAAGATGCAAGAAGTCACGCGTTTCCGCATGGCCACCCATCCAGTCGAATTCGACATGTATTATTCGCTGTAATGGCACCTGCTTACCGCTGCAACTTCTGGCTGTAGTGGTGATCTCAAAAGGACGGCGCCCGCCGTCCTTTTTTATTGAGGTGCTGCTTTCTAGCGTTCTGCTTTTCAGTTGGTAGGCATCCCTGGTGTTTTTACAAGCATGAAACCTGTTGTTGTTGCGTTCCTGGGTTTAGCCCTTTCTGTTTCGGCTCTGCCGGTGTTGGCGCAGGCCAGCGTCTACCGTTGTGGCAACGAATACACCAACGCCGTCAAAGACGCCAAGGATGCGCAAGCCCGCGGCTGCAAGTTGGTCGAAGGTGGCAACGTCACCGTCATCCAGACGCCGCGCACCAGCGGCGGCAGCGCGGCGAGCCCGGCGCCGGTGCGGGCCCCCAGTGCCGGCCAGCGGGTCGACAACGCCGACCAGCGCGCACGCGATTCCGATGCACGCATGATTCTGGAGTCCGAGCTGAAAAAGGCCGAGACGCGGCGCGGTGATCTGCTCAAGGAATACAACAACGGCGAGCCCGACAAGCTGGGCCCCGAAACCCGCAACTACCAAAAATACTTGGATCGCGTGGCTGAACTCAAGGCCTCCATAGACCGCGCCGACGCCGAAATCGCCAGCCTGCAGCGCGAGCTGTCGCGGCTTCCTTCGTCACGCTGAGCCCCGTTCTTCACCGGTAAATTTGTTGAATAAAACCGACCAACCCCACGCGCGTTTTCAGTCCTTTGACATGTTGGCCACGCTGGTGGCCGTGCTGCAAAGTGATGGTGTTGTGCTGTTCGCCAATGCGGCTCTGGAAGACATGCTGGGCCTGTCGCGTCGCACCATCGAAGGCACGCAGTTTCAGGACTGCTTTACCGAACCCCACCTGTTGCAGAACGCCTTGGAAGGTGCCGGCAGCAACGAATTTGCCGCCCTGCGTTACGACGCCTGGCTCAAGCGTCTGAACCAGGAGCCCATGCCCGTGCATGTGATCCTGGCGCAAACCGAGCTGCCGGGCCAGGTGGTGGTGGAGTTGCTGCCGCAAGAGCAGCAGGCCAAACAAGACCGCGAAGAGCGCCTCATCGACCAGGCGCAGGCCAACAAGGAGTTGATCCGCAACCTCGCGCACGAGATCAAAAACCCGCTGGGTGGCATTCGTGGTGCAGCGCAGTTGCTTGAGATGGAGATCGAGTCGCGCGAACTCATAGAGTACACCCAGGTCATCATCCACGAGGCGGATCGCCTGCAAAGCCTGGTCGACCGACTGCTTGCGCCACACCGCCGCCCGCACGTGGTGGGCGATGTCAACATCCATGAGGTGTGTGAGCGTGTGCGTTCACTCATCCTGGCGGAGTTTCCGCGTGGCCTGAAGGTGGTGCGCGACTACGACATTTCGGTGCCCGAGTTTCGCGGCGACCGCGAGCAGCTCATACAGGCGGTGCTCAACATCACACACAACGCCGCCCAGGCCTTGGTGGACCGCATTGAAGCCGGTGACGGTGAGATCGTTTTTCGCACGCGTATTGCGCGCCAGGTGACGTTTGGCAAACAGCGCTACCGCTTGGCACTGGAATTGCATGTCATCGACAACGGTCCAGGAGTACCGCAGTCGATCAAGGACCGTATTTTCTATCCGCTGGTGTCGGGTAGAGAGGGAGGCTCTGGACTAGGTCTCACCCTGGCTCAGACTTTTGTGCAGCAGCACCACGGTTTGATCGAATGTGAAAGTGTTCCTGGCCGCACGGACTTCAAGATATTGATACCACTGCCTTAGTTAGTCTTCAGACCAACGGGGCGGTACGACCCGAGGTGACAAAACACATGAAACCGATCTGGATAGTAGATGACGACCAGTCCATCCGTTTCGTGCTGGAGAAAGCGCTTTTGCGCGAAGACCTGCCCACGCGCAGCTTTACCAATCCACGCGAGGTGCTGCAGGCACTAGAGACGGCCACCGACGAAGACGGCCCACAAATCCTGGTCAGCGACATTCGCATGCCCGGCGGCTCCGGACTCGACCTGTTGAGCCAGGTGAAGGAAATGCATCCCGGCCTGCCGGTGATCATCATGACGGCGTTCTCCGACCTGGACAGCGCGGTTTCCGCGTTCCAGGGCGGCGCCTTTGAATATCTGCCGAAACCATTCGACCTGCCCAAGGCGGTGGAGTTGATTCGCCGTGCGGTGGAAGAGAGCCAGCGCGAAGAGGTGGCCGAAGAACGCATGGCTGCCGCGCCCGAAATGCTGGGCCAGGCGCCCGCCATGCAGGACGTGTTCCGTGCCATAGGCCGCTTGAGCCAGAGCAATGTCACGGTGATGATCACCGGCGAATCCGGCTCGGGCAAGGAACTGGTGGCGCGTGCGCTGCACAAACATTCGCCGCGTGCCAACGGCCCGTTCGTCGCCATCAACACCGCGGCCATTCCCAAAGACCTGCTCGAATCCGAACTCTTCGGCCATGAACGCGGCGCCTTTACCGGCGCACAAACCATGCGCCGTGGCCGGTTTGAACAGGCCGATGGTGGCACGCTGTTTCTGGACGAAATCGGCGACATGCCGTTCGACCTGCAAACGCGTTTGCTGCGGGTGCTGAGCGACGGCCACTTTTACCGCGTCGGCGGGCACAACGCCGTCAAGGCGCAAGTGCGTGTGATCGCCGCTACCCACCAGAACCTGGAGCAGCGTGTCAAGGACGGCGTGTTCCGCGAAGACTTGTTCCACCGTCTGAATGTGATCCGTCTGCGCCTGCCCGCGCTGCGCGAGCGCACGGAAGACGTGCCCATGCTCACGCGCCACTTCCTGCAGCAAAGCGCCAAGCAGTTGGGTGTGGAACCCAAGCGTATTTCCGACGCTGCGCTGGCGCAGCTGCAGCAGTTCAGCTTTCCGGGCAATGTGCGCCAACTGGAAAACGTCTGCCACTGGCTCACCGTGATGGCGCCGGCGCAAGTGATTGAAGGCAAGGATTTGCCGCCTGAGGTGACGGGCACGCCCGATATCCTGGCCAGCAATGCCCGCCTGGGCCATGTGCCATCGTCGCCAGCAGTGCTGAGCGGCGTGGGCTCGGATGCTTTCTCGTCGGCCGCCCCCGAGGCTGAGGGCCTGGTTGGCGCCGATGTATTGGCCGAACGAGTGGCCACGTTGCACGCCGTGGCTGTGCCTGCAGTTGGCGCGGTATCGACCAGCTGGGAGGCCGGCCTGGAGGCCGAAGCCCTGGAGCTGCTGGGCACCGACCGCAATGATGTGTGGGACGTGTTGTCGCGTCGTTTCGAGTCCAAGCTGATTCTCACGGCGCTGCACAACACCCGTGGCCGGCGCATCGAGGCGGCGCAAAAACTGGGTATAGGGCGCAACACCATCACGCGCAAGATCCAGGAACTCGGCCTGGAGTAGCAGTCGCTAGGGCGTTGTCGATGGCGTGAAGGAAAAGCGCTATTCAGGCTTGCTGCATATGCCTGAGTAGCTATGGTTTTACTCAGCATTGCGGCAGCCGCGGATGACGCTGAATGTGTGGCCTCAAGGTCGCAGCGGGGCTCTGGGAAGCTGTGGGTTGCCCGAACCCGCGCTTCTGCAGCGCCTGCGACTCCTCGAGCTCAGTGCCTTGCCGCTTGCTTGGCCGTTGTTGTGATCCTGTGGATTTAAACCGCCAGCGTCAGCACCACGGGCGTGTGGTCGCTGGGGCGTTCGTTTTTGCGTGGCAGCTTGTCGATCAGGCAAGCCGACGCCTGGGCTTTGAGCGCCTCGCTGACCAGAATGTGGTCGATGCGCAGGCCGCGGTTGCGGCGGAAGCCAAAGTCGCGGTAGTCCCACCACGAAAAGCTTTTTTCGGGCTGCGGGAACAGCCGGTGTGCGTCGTGCAAGCCCAGGGCTATCAGTGCGCGCAGGTGGTAGCGCTCTTCTTCCGTGCAATGTATGGTGTCCTTGAGCAGCACCGGGTCCCACACATCGGCGTCGTCGAACGTGATGTTGTAGTCGCCCATCAATACCAGTTTGGGGTGTTGCGCCATCTCGGCCTTGACCCAGTCGCGCAGGGCGCGGAGCCAATACATCTTGTATTCAAACTTCTCCGTGCCCGGTGCCTGGCCGTTGGGGAAGTAGGCGCCGATGACACGCACGCCATCGGCCGTGGTGCCGGTGATCACACGTGCCAGTTCATCGTCAAAACCCGGGATGTTGCGCACCACGTCGGTCACCGGGGCGCGGGTGAGCAGGGCTACACCGTTATAGGTTTTCTGGCCAAACCATTGGGCCTGGTAGCCGGCTTCGGCCAGCGCAGCAGCGGGGAACTTGTCGTCCGTCAGTTTGGTTTCTTGCAGGGCCAGCACATCCACCGGGTTGGCGGCCAGCCAATCGATCACTTGCGGCAGGCGCACGCTGAGGGAGTTGACGTTCCAGGTGGCGAATTTCATGGGCTGTTTGTGAAATTGAAAGTACGCCATTTTCAGGCACAAAAAAGGGGACTCGAAGTCCCCTTTGTTGTGGCGTTTAACCGAACGGCTTACTCGCGTTTGCCCAGGTGGCGGTTCATGGCCAGTGCCGCCAGTGTGCCAACGGCACCAGACAACAGATACAAGCTCACATAACCCAAACCAAAGTGGGCCGACAAACCAAGCGCCACCAGCGGCGCGAAAGCTGCGCCAATGAGCCAGGCCAGGTCGGAGGTCAGGGCGGCGCCGGTGTAGCGGTACTTGGATGTGAAGTTGGCGGTCACGGCACCCGTGGCTTGGCCGTAGGACAAGCCCAGCAGAATGAAGCCTATCAGGATGAACACGTCCTGACCGAGTTTGCCGCCGTCCAGCAGGGTGGGGGCAAAGCCGCTGAAGACGGCAATGGCAATGGCCAGATAGGCCAGCGCGTGGCGCCGGCCAAAGCGGTCGGCAATCAGGCCGGAGATCACGATGGCAATGCCGGCCAAGACGCCACCGACAATCTGCACCATCAGAAATCCGCTGATCGATTGATCCGAATACAACAGGATCCACGACAGCGGGAACACCGTCACCAGGTGAAACAGCGCATAGCTGGCCAAGGGGGCAAAGGCGCCAATCAGCACATTGCTGCCCTGGTCGCGCAGCAGGTCGGTCACCGGTGTGGGCACCAGTTCACGCTCGGCCAGCATGTGTTCAAACTCGTTGGTCATGACCAGGCGCAACCGCGCAAACAGCGCCACCACGTTGACCGCAAAGGCGACGAAGAAGGCATAACGCCAGCCCCAGCTCAGAAAATCAATGGTCTCCAGGCTGCCATAAAGATAGGCAAACATGCCGGCCGCCAGCACAAAGCCAATCGGTGCGCCGAGTTGGCCGAGCATGGCGTACCAGCCGCGCTTTTCTTCAGGTGCATGCAGGGCCAGCAGCGACGGCATGCCGTCCCACGATCCGCCCAGCGCTATGCCTTGCACGAACCGCAGCACGGATAGCAGCACGATGGCCGAGACCCCCATGCTGGCGTAACCCGGCAAGAAGGCGATGCAAACCGTGGATGTGCCCAGCAGAAAGAGGGCGATGGTCAGCTTGGTTTCGCGGCTCCAGTGCCGCTGTATCGCCATAAAGGCGATGGAGCCTATGGGGCGCGCGATAAACGCGAACGAAAACACCACGAAGGAAAACAAGATGCCCTGCAGTCGGGGCTCGAAAGGGAAGAACAGGGACGGAAACACCAGCACCGAAGCGATGCCGTAGACAAAAAAGTCAAAATATTCGGATGCGCGGCCTATCACCACACCCACGGCGATGTCGCCGGGAGAGACGTTGATGTCATCGTGGTCACCTGTGGCATGGCCGATTTGCACTCCTGTGGGCAGTGGAGCTGCGGGGGTTTGCGTAATGCTGGTCATAAATAACGTCTCCCTTTGCACTTGACATGGCTTGCCATGACTTGTTTTCTATTGAATTACGCTTTTTTCCGCTATCAGGGGTGTTGCCTATTGCACTAATGCCTGGACACTAGGACAAAACGTCCACTCGCCTTAAAGCTGAGTTAAGAGTAGATTACCGCCCATCTCCTGTCACGCTTTATTTTTGAGTCTGCATGCAATTCCTAAAGAACTTACGCGGACTGCTAGTGCTGCCCCTGGTCGCTTTGCTGGCTGGCTGCAATGCCGTGGTGATGAATCCTTCCGGTGATGTGGCAGCACAGCAACGAGATCTGATCATCATCTCCACCGTGCTGATGCTGCTGATCATTGTGCCCGTCATCTTTTTGACGCTGTGGTTTGCCTGGCGGTATCGTAAATCCAACGCCGCAGCCGAGGCTGAGTACTCTCCCGACTGGGATCACTCTACACAACTGGAATTGATCATCTGGGCCGCACCCCTGCTGATCATTATTGCGCTGGGCGCCTTGACCTGGATCAGCACCCACAAGCTGGACCCTTACCGTCCGCTGGACCGTATTGACGCCCAGCGGCCCATTCCCGCCGATGTCAAGCCTTTGGTGGTGGAAGTGGTGGCGCTCGACTGGAAATGGCTATTCTTGTACCCCGAGCAAGGCATTGCGACCATCAATGAGGTGGCCGCGCCTGTCGATCGCCCGATCCAGTTCAAGATCACGGCCTCCTCGGTGATGAACTCGTTCTACATTCCGGCACTCGCAGGGCAGATTTACGCCATGCCGGGCATGGAAACCAAGCTGCATGCGGTGATCAACAAGCCGGGCAACTTTGAAGGCTTTTCGGCCAACTACAGCGGAGCCGGCTTTTCCGGCATGCGTTTCCGCTTCCATGGCTTGGGCCACGACGACTTCGAAGCCTGGGTGCAAAAAGCCAAGGGCAGCGGTGTGGCCTTGAGCCGAGACGACTACCTGAAGCTGGAGCAACCCAGCGAACGCAACCCGGTGCAGCACTATGCCACCGTGGCCGACGGCCTGTACGAAGCCATTCTGAACCGCTGTGTCGAAGCCAACCGCATGTGTATGCGTGAAATGATGGCCATAGACATGGAAGGTGGCCAGGGCAAGCCCGGCACGTTTAATGTGGCGACGTTGGACGCGGCGACCCGCGAACGTCTGGGCATCACCGATGCTCCCGTGAAGAACTATGTGGGTGCCATGTGCACTGTCGACAACCCCACCGGCGCGGTTTCTGCTGCACCCGTGACGACGCAGCGCATGTAATGCCTGCGCACACTTCTTTCGATTCCGCGCCGACCTTGTCGGCGCATTACTTTTGACGTCAGCACCCACGATGTTCGACAACCTAGACCTTACCAAGCTCATTTTTGGCCGCCTCTCGTGGGACGCCATTCCTTTCCATGAGCCCATCCTCATCGTCACCTTCATTGGTGTGCTGCTGGGCGGGGCTGCGCTGATTGGTGCCATCACCTACTTCAAGCTGTGGGGCTACCTGTGGCGCGAGTGGTTCACCAGCATTGACCACAAAAAGATCGGCATCATGTACATGATCCTCGGGATCGTGATGCTGCTGCGTGGTTTTGCCGACGCTTTGATGATGCGTGCGCAACAGGCCATCGCCTTTGGCGACAATGCCGGCTTCCTGCCACCGCACCACTATGACCAGGTGTTCACCGCTCACGGCGTGATCATGATCTTCTTCGTGGCCATGCCGTTTGTGACGGGCTTCATGAACTTCGTCGTGCCGTTGCAAATCGGCGCCCGCGACGTGGCTTTCCCGTTCCTGAACAACTTCAGCTTCTGGATGACCGCCAGCGGCGCCGCACTGGTGATGGCGTCGTTGTTCGTTGGTGAATTCGCCAAGACCGGCTGGCTCGCATATCCGCCGCTGTCGGGCATCTTGCACAGTCCGGACGTGGGGGTGGATTACTACATCTGGTCGCTGCAGATTGCGGGGGTGGGCACACTGCTCTCGGGGGTCAACCTGATCGCCACCATCGTGAAGATGCGCGCGCCCGGCATGACGCTGATGAAGATGCCGGTGTTCACCTGGACCTCGCTGTGCACCAACGTGCTGATCGTGGCCGCTTTCCCGGTGCTGACGGCCGTGCTGGCGCTGTTGTCGCTGGACCGCTACGTGGGCACCAACTTCTTCACCAACGACTTCGGCGGCAACGCCATGATGTACGTCAACCTGATCTGGATCTGGGGTCACCCTGAGGTGTACATCCTGGTCTTGCCAGTGTTCGGCATCTTCTCGGAAATCGTCTCCACCTTCTCGCGCAAGCGCCTGTTCGGCTACACCTCCATGGTGTACGCCACGGTGGTGATCACCATCCTGTCTTACATCGTGTGGTTGCACCACTTCTTCACCATGGGCTCCGGTGCCAGCGTGAATGCGTTCTTTGGTATCACCACCATGATCATCTCCATCCCCACCGGGGCGAAGATCTTCAACTGGTTGTTCACCATGTACCGTGGCCGCATCACCTATGACGTGCCCATGATGTGGACGATTGGCTTCATGGTGACCTTCACCATCGGTGGTATGACAGGCGTGTTGCTGGCCGTGCCACCTGCCGACTTCGTGCTGCACAACAGCCTGTTCCTGATCGCCCACTTCCATAACGTGATCATTGGCGGCGTGGTGTTCGGTGCCTTTGCCGGCATCAACTTCTGGTTCCCCAAGGCCTTCGGCTTCAAGCTCGACGCGTTCTGGGGCAAGATGTCCTTCTGGTTCTGGCTGGTGGGCTTCTGGTTTGCCTTCACGCCGCTGTATGTGCTGGGCCTGATGGGCGTGACCCGTCGTGTCAACCACTTTGAAGACGCCTCGCTGCAGATCTGGTTCCAGATCGCTGCTTTCGGTGCGGTGCTGATTGCCCTGGGCATTGGCTGCTTCCTGATCCAGCTGGTGGTGAGCTTCATGAAGCGTGAAGAGTTGCGTGACCACACTGGTGATCCATGGAATGGCCGCACGCTGGAATGGTCGACCTCGTCGCCACCACCGGCCTACAACTTCGCCTTCACGCCACGTGTGCACGACAACGACGCCTGGTGGGACATGAAGCAGCATGGTTTTGTGCGACCCACGGCAGGCTTCATCCCTATCCACATGCCCAAGAACACCGGTGCCGGCCTCATCCTGGCCGGCCTGAGCGCGGTGTTTGGTTTTGCCATGATCTGGCAGATGTGGTTGCTGGCTGGCGTGAGCTTCTTTGTGCTGATCGCCGCCGCCATCATTCACACGTTTAACTACAAGCGCGATTACCACATCTCCGCCGACGAAGTCGTGCGTGTGGAAGGTGAACGCACCCGCCTGTTGGCCAAGCTTGCCTGATATGACTGCTACCACCTACTCCAGCGCCGTGGGCGCTCCCGCGACCGCAGCCGCTGCTGCAACCAATAGCGAGCGTTATTACCAGACCACCGAGCACCATCCGGAGAACGGCACCCTGTTGGGGTTCTGGCTCTACCTGATGAGCGACTGTCTGATCTTCGCTGTGCTCTTCGCCTGTTATGGCGTGCTTGGCCGCAGCTACGCCGCCGGCCCCTCGGGCGCCGATCTGTTCGACCTACCACTGGTGGCGGCCAACACCGCGATGCTGCTGCTGTCTTCCATCACCTATGGCTTCGCCATCCTGGAGATGCAGAAGAAAAACGTCAAGGCCACGCTGATCTGGCTGGGCATCACCGGCTTGTTTGGCCTGGGCTTTCTGAGCCTGGAAATGTTTGAGTTCATGCATTTGATCCATGAAGGCGCCGGCCCGCAACGCAGCGCATTCCTGTCCTCGTTCTTCGCGCTGGTGGGCACCCACGGCTTGCACGTCACCTTCGGTGTGATCTGGCTGGTGGTGTTGATGTTCCAGGTTGGCAAACACGGCCTGACTGGCGCCAACAAGCGCCGCCTGCTGTGCCTGTCGATGTTCTGGCACTTCTTGGACGTGGTCTGGATTGGTGTGTTTACCTTTGTCTACCTGATGGGAGTGCTGCCATGAGCGCACACAACGAACATTCTTCGCACGGCCATGGCGACCATGGTGACCACCATGACGACCACCACGATGGTGGCGAAAGCCACAGCACCTTCAAGGGTTATGCCATTGGTTTTGTGCTGTCCATCATCCTCACCGCCATTCCGTTCTGGCTGGTGATGAACAACGTGCTCGGCAGTTCAGGCCGTACCGCGCTGGTGGTGCTGGCGTTTGCGGCAGTGCAGATCGTGGTGCACATGATTTACTTCCTGCACATGAACACCAAGTCCGAGGGCGGCTGGAACATGTTGGCGCTGATCTTCACCGTGGTGCTGGTGGTGATCACGATGGCCGGCTCGTTGTGGGTGATGTTCCACCTCAACACCAACATGATGCCGGTGTCCGCGCACGAAATGCGCAACATGCCTTAACCGACATTGGTCAAGGCCACACCGCCAGCGGCCGCAGCCGCTGGCTCTGAAGCAGAAAAAGGAGCCCTTTCGAGGGCTCCTCGTGCGCCATGGGTACGCATCGTACTGGCGCTGCTGGCCCTGGCGCTTTTTGCCGGTTTTATGTCGCTGGGCCTTTGGCAGGTACAGCGCCGTGCCTGGAAGCTCGACCTGATCGAACGGGTTGACCGGCGTGTACATGCGGCGGCCGTACCGGCGCCCGCCGTTGCGCAATGGCCCACACTTTCGGTGGCCAATGACGAGTACCGCCATGTGCGCCTGCAAGGCATGTTTTTATACGAGCGTGAAGCGCTGGTGCAGGCCGTGACCGAGTTGGGCAGCGGCTTCTGGGTCATCACCCCCATGCAGCTGGCCGATGGCAGTACGGTGTTGGTGAACCGTGGCTTTGTGCCACCATCGGCACGCGCGCGTGCCGCGCGGCAAGTGCCTGAAGTGGCCGGCCTGGTGACGCTGAACGGCTTGCTGCGTTTCACCGAGCCGGGTGGTGGCTTCTTGCGCCATAACGATGCGGCGGCCGACCTTTGGTATTCACGCGATGTGGCGGCGATTGGCGCCGCGCGCCAGCTGCAAAACCTGGCGCCTTATTTTGTCGATGCCGATGCCGACTCTGCAGCGCCACGCGGGCTGGCGGTGCCGCAGTGGCCGGTGGCCGGACTCACCGTGATCAGCTTCAAGAACAACCACCTCATTTATGCACTGACCTGGTTTGGCCTGGCTTTGATGGTGGTGGGCGCCACGGTCTTGGTTGTGCGCCATGAGCGCCGTCAACGCGGCAGCCCGGCGCCAACGCCCGCCAGGTGACAATGACTGGCATGTTGGACGTCCGCGCGCAAACTCCCGAGGCCGAACCCGCATCACAGCCCGCTCCGGCCGCCGTGGCCGGTCTGGACAACGAAACCGGCCACAAAAACATGTTGCAGCTCATAGAGCTGCGCTGGATGGCCGCCGCCGGGCAGGTGATGACCATCAACGCCGTGCACTATGTGTACGGCATACAGCTGCCGCTGGATGCGATGTTTGCGGTGCTGGGCTGCCTGCTGGTGTTCAACTTCGCCAGCTTCATGCGCTGGCGCACACATCGCCGGGTGAGCAACCAGGAGCTGTTTTTTGCGCTGCTGGTGGATGTGGCCATCCTCACGGCGCAGCTTTACCTCAGCGGCGGTGTCACCAACCCGTTTGTCTACCTCTACCTGCTGCAGGTGATCCTGGGCGCGGTGCTGCTCAAGCCCTGGTCGACCTGGACGATTGTGGCCATCACCAGCGGCTGTCTGGTGGGGCTGGCGCTGGTGTCACGCCCGCTGATCTTGCCGCCAGGCCATGGTTTCGAGGGCGGCATCTTCAGCCCCTACATCCAGGGCATGCTGGTGTGTTTTACCTTGAATGCGGCGCTGCTGGTGACCTTCATCACACGTATCAACCGCAACCTGCGCGAGCGTGACCAGCATCTGGCCGACCTGCGCCAACGCACCGCCGAAGAGGACAACATCGTGCGCATGGGCTTGCTGGCCTCTGGCGCGGCGCACGAACTGGGGACACCGCTGGCCACCTTGTCGGTGATTCTGGGCGACTGGCAACACATGGCGCCGTTCACCGAAGAGCCCGAGCTGCTGCAGGAAATCAGCGAGATGCAGATCCAGCTGCAGCGCTGCAAGTCCATTGTCAGTGGCATCCTGTTGTCGCTGGGCGAGGCGCGTGGCGAATCGTCCGAGGCCACCACCATCGCCACCTTTCTCGACGACCTGGTGGACGAATGGCGCACCACGCGCCCGGCCATCACACTGGTCTACCGCAACTACTTTGGTGAAGACCTGCCCATGGTGGCGGACTCGGTGTTCCAGCAGATGCTCTACAACCTGCTGGACAACGCCCAGGAAGCGTCGCCCCAATGGGTCAGCCTGGAAGCCGAGCATATTGGCGACGACTTGCAGCTCACCGTGTCCGACCAGGGGCGTGGCTTTTCTGCCGACATGATCAAGCAGCTTGGCAAGCCCTACCAGTCGAGCAAAGGTCGGCCTGGCGCCGGCCTGGGACTATTCCTGGTGGTGAATGTGGTGCGCACGCTGGGGGGCAAGGTGCAGGCGCTGAACCGGCCCTTGGGTGGCGCATCGGTGGTGGTCACGTTGCCGTTGCGGGCTATCACGATCACCGACAATTGAGGCCATGACAATGCCCATCCCCGTTTCTGTGGAAGCTGCCGAAGAGCGCCTGTTGCTGATCGTCGAAGACGACGCGGCTTTTGCGCGTACCCTGCAACGTTCGTTTGAACGCCGCGGCTACCGTGTGCTGCACGCCTCCAGCCTGGAAGAGGTGACACGTTTGCTGCAACAGCACACGCCGGGTTTTGCCGTGGTCGACCTGAAGCTCAACGGTGAAGCCTCGGGCCTGGCTTGTGTGCAGATGCTGCACCTGCACGCGCAAGAAATGCTGATCGTGGTGCTGACCGGTTACGCGAGTATTGCCACTGCGGTAGAGGCGGTGAAGCTGGGCGCCTGCCATTACCTGGCCAAGCCCTCGAACACCGACGACATCGAGGCCGCTTTTGGCGCCGTGACCGGCAACACCGAGGTCGAGCTGACAAACCGCGCCAGCTCCATCAAGACGCTGGAATGGGAGCGTATCCACCAAACCCTGGCGGAAACCGATTTCAACATCTCCGAGACCGCGCGTCGCCTCGGCATGCACCGGCGCACGCTGGCGCGCAAGCTGGAAAAGCAGCGCGTCAAGTAAGCGCCTGAAGCCAGCGCGTGCAGTGAACACGTGAAGTAACCGGCTGGGCCCGCGTGCGGCCGAGTGCGGTTGTCACGTTTGCTTCATAAAACCCACATCTTGATGTCATGCAGGCTTGCCAGACTCGTGGCAGCGCCGGGTGTCCTGCATCCGGAAAAATTCCAACAACGCACACCAACGTGTATGGAGCCGACCATGAACGAGCTGCCCATTCCGACCTTCTCTCTGGCCAGCATCACGCCGGCCTCGCTGCTGCGCCGCGCCATGCGTCCCAGCCTGCACAGCACAACCGTCCCACCCACACGCCCGCAAATTCCGGCGCTTATGCAACCCATGATTCAGCCACCAACGCAGCCCATCGTGGCGCCCATCAGCCGCAAGGCCGAAGCCGAAACCCAGGCGCAGCGCCACGGCATCAAGGTGAGCTGGGCGCAGCACCACGATGAGGTGCGCCAAGCCCAGCGTTTGCGCTACAGCGTGTTTGCGGACGAGATGGGTGCACGCCTGTCGACCAGCGTGCCCGGCCACGACGTTGATTTGTTCGACGACTTCTGCGAACACCTGATCGTGCGCGACGCTGAAACCCATGCCGTTGTGGGAACCTACCGCGTGCTCACGCCGGTGCAGGCGCGCCGTGTCGGCAGCACCTACAGCGACACCGAGTTCGATCTGGTGCGCCTGCGCAGCCTGCGCAACCGCATGGTGGAACTGGGCCGCAGCTGTGTGCACCCAGACTACCGCCAGGGCGGCGTGATCATGGCGCTGTGGGGCGCGCTGGCCGACTTCATGGTGCGCAACCAACTCGACACCATGGTCGGTTGTGCCAGCATTCCCATGCTGCACAACGGTGTGGTCAGCGGCGATGCGGCGGCCAGCATCTGGCGGCAGTTGCGCGAAACCCACCTGGCGCCGATCGAGCACCACGTCCTGCCACGCCTGCCGCTGCCGGTGGAGCAACTCGACAGCAGCCTAGACATAGAGCCGCCCGCGTTGATCAAAGGCTACTTGCGCCTGGGCGCCAAGGTGCTGGGCGCGCCCGCCTGGGACCCAGACTTCAATACCGCCGACCTGCCCATGCTGATGCGCATTGGCGACCTGCCTGCGCGTTACCGCAAGCACTTCCTGGGCTGAGCGTAGAGGCTTAAACCGGCGAGTAGGCCAGCCGCACGTAGATCGGCGCAAAGGCTTCGGCCTGGATGATCTCGATCAGCGTTTCCTTGCCGAGTTCTAGCAGCGCGATGAAGGTCACCACCAGCACCGCCATGCCACGTGCGGGGTCGAAGAGTTCTTCAAACTCGACAAACTTGCGCCCTTGCAGGCGCTTGAGCACCTGGCTCATGTGCTCGCGCACCGAGAGTTCTTCGCGGCTGATCTTGTGGTGTTGCACCAGCGTGGCACGCTTCAGGATGTCGCGCCAGGCTTCCTGCAGGTCGACCAGGGCGACATCCGGAAAACGTGGTTGCAGCGATTGCTCTATGTAGACCTGGGCCTTCAGAAAGTCGCGCCCGTATTGCGGCAACGCGTTGAGCCGGGTCGAGGCGAGCTTCATCTCCTCGTATTCGAGCAAGCGGCGCACCAGCTCGGCACGCGGATCTTCGGCCTCTTCACCGTCGGCCGAAGGTTTCGGCGGCAGCAACATACGCGACTTGATCTCGATCAGCATGGCCGCCATCAGCAGGTACTCGGCCGCGAGTTCCAGGTTGCGGCTGCGGATCTCGTCCACGTAGCTGAGGTATTGCCGCGTGAGCCCGGCCATGGGGATGTCGAGGATGTTGAAGTTCTGCTTGCGGATCAGGTAGAGCAGCAAGTCCAGCGGCCCCTCGAAGGCTTCGAGAAACACCTCCAGCGCATCCGGCGGGATGTACAGGTCTTGCGGCATGGCAAACAGCGGCTCGCCATACAGCCGTGCCAACGCCACCTGGTCGATCACGTGCGGCATCAGGCTGTCCGCTGCCGTGGCGGCGGCCGGCAGGCCGTGCTCGGCGGAAGCTTCCGCTGCGTTGCTCATTTTGCTATTGAATACGGAGCTGCTGTCGCAATGGCAGCAAGCTCAGGATGCCAGTTTGATGCTGAAGATCATCAGCGGACAAATCAATCGGCGTTGGTTTGGTATACGTAGGGCTTTTGCGCCACTTCGGCTTCGCGGTATTCGCTCCAGGCCGCGCGATCGACCTTTTTGTCCCACAGCAGGGCGCGACCGGCGAGTTGTTGTGCTTCCAGTTCAGGCTTGGCGGCCTTGAGGTCCTGGATGAACAGGGTGGCTTCGGACTTGTAATCGGGGCGACGAAAGATCGACATAAACTTGAACCTCTTTGAATCGCGCCATTTTACGGGGGTCAAAAGATGACGAGGGCAATCCGCATGGGTATTTTGGCTTTTCTGTTGTCGTTGGGCGCTTGCGACAACCAGCGCATACAGGAACTGGAAGAGGGCGTGGCCACCGAGGCCGATGTGGTGGCGCGTTTTGGCCAGCCCGAAAACGTCTGGGATTCACCCGAAGGCCGGGTATTTGAATACAACCGCCAACCCGCGGGCCAGAAGAACTACATGATCACCATAGGCCCGGACGGCAAGATGGCCGCGCTGCGCCAAGTGCTTGGGCCGCGTTACTTTGCTCAGGTGCAACCCGGCATGGCCATGGAAGACCTGCGCAAGCTGCTGGGCAAACCGGCCAAAGTGACGCCGTTCAAGCTGCGCAACGAAACCGAGTGGGACTGGCGTTGGCAAGACGAACACGGCGCGGCCATGCTGTTCACCGTGGTGTTAAACGGCGACCAAAAGGTGGTGCGCAGCGGCTCCGCCGTGGACCCGGCTACCCTCAAGAGTTAAGGGCTGCGGTTAAGGGCTGCGTCGTAGGCCAGCAGCGCTACTCTGGCTGAATCTTGCCTTTGCGAATCACCTCCGTCCACTTCGCAATTTCCTCGGTGATGCGTTGAGAGAACTCCTGCGGCGTGCTGCCTATAGGCTCGAAACCCATGGATTTGAGCTTGGCCTGCATCTCGCCCTGGCGAATCGATGTTCTCAACACGCTGCTGATTTTCTCGACGACGGCAGCGGGTACGCCCTTGGGCGCGACCAGACCAAACAACGGCATGGTGTCCACACCCGCAAGGCCAGCTTCAGCAAAAGTCGGCACATCAGCAAGCAGTGGTGAGCGCTTGGGGCCGGTGACGGCAAGCGCCTTCAACTTGCCCGCCTTGATGTGCTCGGCCAGGGTCGGCACGGTGGCAAAGCCAAATTGCACCTGGCCCCCCAGCAGGTCGGTGATCACCGTGCCGCCGCCTTTGTAGGGGATGTGCGTGACCTGCAGGCCGGCCTGCTGCGCCAACTGTTCGCCTGCCAGATGTGGGCCACTGCCAATGCCTGCAGAGCCGTAGGCCAGCGCACCGGGTTCTGCCTTGGCCTTTGCCAGAAAGCCCGCCAGGTCTTTGGCGCCGACGGAAGGGTGCGTCACCAAGACGAACTGCGCCGTGGCGATGAGGCAGATCGGGGTGAAGTCTTTTTGTGTGTCGTAGGCCAGGCGTGCGCCGAGCAGACCGGGGTTGATGGTGAAGCTGCTGTCCACCATGCCCAAGGTGTAGCCATCAGGTGCTGAACGTGCCAGCTCACGTGTGCCTATGGTGGTGCCGCCGCCGCCTTTGTTGTCGGCAATGGCGGATTGCCCCAGCGCCTGTTGCAAGGCTTGCCCGGCGAGTCGGCCCAGGTTGTCCGTGGCGGCTCCTGCGGGGTAGGGGATGATGATGCGAATCGTCTTGTCGGGATACTGGCCGGCATTGGCCAGTGCCCACGGCGCCACACCGCTCACGGCAAGACCCGTGCAGTAGTGGATGAAGTTTCGTCGGCTGTGTTGCATGGTGTTTGTCTCCTGAAGGGTTATGAATGTTTTGGAATCACTGAGCGATCACTGAGTGAATCGGCCTTGCACCAGTTCGACTTCTGGCTCGGCGCCGAGCCCGGGTGTGTCGGGTATTTGCAGCCAACCGCGCTCGATGGGAACGGATTGGCCATACGGCACGTGGGCCAGTTCGACGTACAGGCGCTCTAGCGAAACCTCGGTCTGTTGCGCGGCGATCAGATGCATGCTGGCGAGGAAACCGGGGCCAAAGAAGGCGACCTGTGGAGCACACGTCACGCGGCTCCCTTCGCAGGCACGAGAGATGTCCAGCGCCGCCGTCAGCCCCAGCTTGATCACGCTGGGCTGAACGTATTGAACCGTCTCGTTCTCGACCATGCGTTTGAGCGCCAAGGCACAACTCGCGTTCTCGCCAACCGCCAGGGGCACGGGCACCCGCTGCTTCAAAGCAGCCAGCGCCTGGTCGTTTTCCGGCATCCAAATCGGCTCTTCAATCCACAAGGGGTTGAAGGGCAACATGGCGCTGATGGCGGCCTCGGCTTCATCTGGCAGCCAGGCGCAGTTGGTGTCCACCATCACCGGCACATCGGGGCCCACGGCTTGGCGCACGGCCGCCACGGCTTCTGCTGTGCGCTCGTGGAGCTTGATCTCGGTGTAGCCCTCGCTCAACGCGCGCTGGCTCACCCGCTGCAGCAAGTCGGCGTCGGCGTAGTATTGAAGCAGCGAGGCGTAGACCCGAATGCGGTCGCGTTGTTTGCCACCGAGCAATTGGTACAACGGCAGCTTTTCGCGCTTGGCCAAGAGGTCCCAAAGCGCAATGTCCAAGCCGGCCAAAGCATGCACCACCGGGCCCGAGCGCCCAAGGTTGTGCAGCACACGTTGCATGCTGGGTAGCAGGCTCGGGTCGTCGGCGTTCTTGCCGCAGGCCAGGGGCGCAATCAAGGTCTCGAAGATGGCTTGCAGGGCGCGTGGCTCGACACAGTAAGACTCGCCCCAGGCGACGGTGCCGTCTTCTGTCTGCACTCGCACCAAGGCGCTGTCCAGCTTGTCGCGCGGCCTGCCGGCAAACAACGGGGGCTTGCTCCAGTGATGGAAGGGGAGTCGCATGGGAATACACGTGACGGAGGCTATGGTGTTGGCGCTCATGGGTGAGTAGCGAGAGGCAGGTTGAGTAGGGGCGCGTGTGGACTGAATCGCCCCGATCTTCGTGAGCCGAAGCAATATGGTCAAATAGATAAAAACACTGTTTTCATACAAATTCCATATGCTGAGTCGACGGGAACTCTCGCTGTTGCGTGCCATGTATCAACAAGGCACCGTGACGGCCGCCGCAGCGTCGATTCACATGACGCAGCCTGCGGCCAGCGCGCTCTTGCGCGACATGGAGACACGCCTGGGTTTTGCGCTATTTAGCCGGGACCAACGCCGGCTTCAGCTGACCAGCCAGGGGCGATCGATGATCCCCGAGGTGTTGAACGCTTTGTCTGGCATGGAGGCGGTGGACCGTCTGGCCAGCGACATCCGAAAGGGCGCAACGGCCAGGCTCACGGTCGGTGCAGTTGCCGTGGCCTCTTCAATGCTGCTGCCGCAAGCGCTTGTGAGTGTGCGCAAGGCATATCCCGCGATCACCTTCGCGGTGCGTGCCGGTTCTGCACTGGAGATACTGGAGATGGCCGTGGACCATAGGATCGATCTGGGCATCGTGATTGGCTCGTCCGCCACCAATGAGCGGGTCTTCAAGGAGCAACTGGCTGCCGTTAGTTTGTTCGCGGTCTTTCATCCCGCACATCCGCGCGCAAAGGTGAAACAGGTCACGTTGGACGAAGTCACGCAGCTGGGTTTGATTGCCTTGTCTCCTGCACTTCCCGCAGGCTTGGCGACGCAGCAGGCGATTGTGCAAAGTGGCTTGGAGTACCGGCCGCTGATGGAGGTGTCGCAGTCCTTTACCGCGTGTGAACTCGCCGGGCAGCAACTGGGAGTGGCCATCGTCGAATCGCTGGGCGCGCACTATGCACAACGCATGGGCTTGGTCGCCAAGCCGCTGCTGACGATGAAGGATTCCGAGCTGGCCATCGTGGCGCCCAAAGATCGGCCTCTGGAGGGGGCGAGCCTATGTTTGCGCGATGCCCTGCGGCAATGTGTGGCCGGCCTGGCGCATTCGCTTTGAACGGTTTCTGCGCGCAACGCGGCTTGTATGCCCACAACGAAAAAAGAGGCCACAAAGGCCTCTTTTTTCATTCTGCCTGAGCAGCGTTGGATTAGTGCTGGATCAACGCACGCGCATGCCCGGCATGGCTCCGGGCAAAGGCTCCAGCACGTAAATGCCGGGGTTGGCTTTTTCATCGCCGTGGCTGGCGGCCAGCACCATGCCTTCGCTCACGCCAAACTTCATCTTGCGTGGCGCCAGGTTGGCCACCAGCACCGTGTGTTTGCCCACCAGTTGCTCGGGCTTGTAGGCGCTGGCGATGCCGCTGAACACATTGCGGGTTTTGCCTTCACCGGCGTCCAGCGTCAGGCGCAGCAGCTTGGTCGAGCCCTCCACGGCTTCGCAGGCCACGATCAGCGCGATGCGCAGGTCGATCTTGGCGAAGTCGTCTATGGTGATGGTGGGGGCGATTTCTTCGCCGCCGGGCAACAGCTTTTCGGGTTCTGGTGCGGCGGGTGCTTCAAACAGCGCGTCGAGCTGCTTGATGTCTACACGTTGCATCAGATGTTTGTAGTCGCCGATCACGTGGCCGGCGCCGAGCAGGGTTTGCGCGTCGCTGGACTGCATTGGTGCGACGTTTAAGAAGGCCTCAACCTGTGTTGCCAGCGCGGGCAGCACCGGCTTGAGGTAGATGGTCAGCAGGCGGAAGGCTTCGATGCAGGTGCTGCACACGTCTTGCAGGCGCGCGTCCTGGCCTTCTTGCTTGGCCAGTTCCCAGGGCTTGTTGGCGTCGACGTATTCGTTCACGCGGTCGGTCAACAACATGGTCTCGCGCAGGGCGCGTGCGGTGTCGCGGGCTTCGAACGATTTGGCAATGCCTTCGCTTTGTGCACGGATGGTGTTCAGCAACTCGGCGCCATCGGCCGAGGCCGTGCCCAGCTTGCCTTCAAAGCGCTTGGCGATGAAGCCAGCCGCACGCGAGGCGATGTTGACGAACTTGCCAATCAGATCGCTGTTGACGCGTTTCATAAAGTCGTCGGCCGTGAAGTCGATGTCTTCATTGCGGCCATTGAGCTTGGCGGCCAGGTAGTAGCGCAGCCATTCTGGGTTCATGCCCAGGCTCAGGTACTTGAGCGGATCCAGGCCGGTGCCACGGCTCTTGCTCATCTTCTCGCCGTTGTTCACCGTCAGGAAACCGTGCACGCAGATCTTGTCTGGTGTCTTGCGGCCGCTGAACTTCAGCATGGCGGGCCAGAACAAGGTGTGGAAAGTGATGATGTCCTTGCCGATGAAGTGGTACTGCTCCAGATCGGGGTTGGCCATGTAGGCGTCATAGCTTTCGCCACGCTTTTCCAGCAGGTTCTTCAACGAGGCCAGGTAGCCCACGGGCGCGTCGAGCCAGACGTAGAAGTATTTGCCCGGCGCGTCGGGGATTTCGATGCCGAAGTAGGGCGCATCGCGGCTAATGTCCCAGTCGCCCAGGCCTTCGCTGGTGCTGCCATCGGGGTTGGTGCGGGTGCCAAACCATTCCTTGATCTTGCCGGCCACCTCGGGCTGCACGTGCACGCCGTTTTGTGTCCATTCGGTCAGGAATTCCACGCAGCGCGGGTCGGACAGCTTGAAGAAGAAGTGCTCCGATGATTTGAGCACCGGCTTGGCGCCAGACAGGGCCGAGAAAGGGTTGATCAGGTCGGTAGGGGCGTAGACCGAGCTGCAGACCTCGCAGTTGTCACCGTATTGGTCCTTGGCGTGGCAGCGCGGGCATTCACCCTTGATGAAGCGGTCGGGCAGGAACATGTTCTTCTCGGGGTCGAAGAACTGTTCGATGGTGCGTGTCTCAATGAAGCCTGCAGCCTTGAGGTCGCGGTAGATCTGTTGCGACAGCGCGTGGTTTTCCGGGCTGTCGGTGTTGCTCCAGTTGTCGAAGGCGATGTGGAAGCCGTCGAGGTAGGGCTTGCGGCCCGCGGCAATGTCGGCCACGAACTGCTGCGGCGTCTTACCGGCTTTTTCAGCGGCGATCATGATCGGTGCGCCGTGGGCGTCGTCCGCCCCGACGAAGTTCACCGCGTTGCCCTGCATTCGTTGGAACCGCACCCAGATGTCGGCCTGGATGTATTCCATGATGTGGCCGATGTGGAAGTTGCCATTGGCGTAGGGCAGTGCGGTGGTGACGAAGAGTTGGCGTGGCATGGGCAGCGGGCTTTCGACTGAACTTGAGGGGAACCTATCATTTTAGTCGGGCCAGGACTGGCCTAGTGGCGCGGGGGCATGGCTGTGGGGAAGGCCAGGCCAAGGAGGCGCTGGCGTGTGGGTGCCGCCTTCATCCGCATGCGTCTTTTTCCTACAGGGGCGCCGCTGCTGCGTCGGTAACCTCTGGTGACATCTAAGGAGGCCATATGTTCACGCAAAACTTCAGCAGCACACTGCAGCAAATGTTTGTCAACGTCTCGCAAGCGCGCTTCATGAGCCCAGAGGCCGCAGCCGCCTTGCCGCAGCGGGCCTGGGATGGCGCGACGTTGGCGCAAGAGGCCTTTCAGGCGCAAGAGGTCGATCTGGCGCAGCGTGTGCGTGAAGTGGGCGAGTGGTAAGTCTGGCCCTGTAGCGGTATCGGTGTCTCGGATGTGGCAGCTGGGGCGCCGTGTATAGCGTCAACCCGTGTACCCGTCTTGCGCATTCTTTCTAGACTTGAAAGCTCCAGTGCCTTCAAGGAAGCAAGATGGATACACCGTGGACCACACACCAGGTCTTCAACCAGTTTGACGCACTCACCGGCTACAACCTGTTCAGCACAGACGCGGCCCTGCAGCAGGCCGTAGCCGCCGCCGGGGCCGGCTGGGCCTTGTCAGCGCTGAGCCACTTTGGCGCCGAGGTCGGCTGTGCCCAGAGCTTTCAGCATGCCGACGAGGCCAACCGCATCGTGCCGGTGCTGCATAACTTTGATGCGCGTGGCCGGCGCATCGACCAGGTGGAGTTTCACCCCGCTTGGCATACGCTGATGGCGGGCTTTCGCCAAGGTGGCTGGGTGTCGCAGGCCTTCGCCGATACGCGCCCCGGGCGCTGGGCGGCCAACATCGCCGCGATTTATCTGCACAGCCAGGTCGAATCGGGTTCCATGTGCCCGGCCACCATGACCTGGGCCAGCATTCCGCTGCTGCAGCGTGAACCGGCGCTATGGGCGCAGCTCGGCGACAAGTTGTTGAGCCCGTTGTACGACCCGCGTGATGTGCCTCTGGCGCAAAAGGCATCAATCTACATCGGCATGGGCATGACCGAAAAACAAGGCGGCTCCGACGTGCGCGCCAACACCACCACTGCCACGCCGGTGGGCGCGGGCGGGCGTGGCGCGCCGTATCTGATCCGTGGCCATAAATGGTTTTTCTCGGCGCCCATGTGTGATGCACACCTGGTGGTGGCACGCACGGCGGACGGCGGGCCGTCGTGTTTTTTCGTGCCGCGCTGGCGGCCCGATGGCAGCAAAAACGCGGTGCAGATCCAGCGGCTGAAAAACAAGCTTGGCAACAAGAGCAATTCCAGCAGCGAGGTGGAGTTTCTGGACGCCTGGGGCGTGCTTATGGGCGAAGAGGGGCGCGGCATCCCCACCATCATCGAGATGGCTAACTTCACCCGCTTGTCGTGTGTGGTTAGCAGCGCCTCGTTCATCCGCCAGGCCCTGGTGCAGGCCCTGGCCTATACCCGTCAGCGCCAGGCTTTTGGCAAGGTGTTGGCCGAGCAGCCGCTGATGCGCGCCGTATTGGCCGACCTGGCTTTGGAAAGCGAAGCCGCGCTGGCGCTGAGCATGCGCCTGGCGCAAGCCTTCGAGCATGCCGACGACCCGCTGCAGCAAGCCTGGAAACGCATCGTCACCCCCGCCGCCAAGTTCTGGGTCTGCAAGCGCGCCGTGGAGTTGACCGGCGAGGCCATGGAAACCTTTGGTGGCAATGGTTATGTGGAAGATGGCCCGATGGCGCGGCTGTACCGTGAGGCGCCGGTGAACTCCATTTGGGAGGGCTCGGGCAATGTCATGTGCCTGGATGTGATGCGTGCCGTGGCGCGTGACCCCGAGGCCGCGCTGGCGCTGATGGCCCAGGCCGTGGATGCGACCCCAGGCGATGCCCTGGTGCTGGCCGAGGCTCAGGCTTTGCGCCAGATGTTGGGCACGGCCCCCGAGCAGTTGGAGGGCCAGGGCCGCCTGTTCTGCCAGCGCCTGGTGCTGCTGCTGCAAGCGGGCTTGCTGCGCCAGACGGCGCCAGTGGCGGTGGCCGATGCCTTCATCCACACGCGCCTGGGCTCCACTGGCTGGGGGCGCGTCGCGGGCGCTCTCGATCCGGCCGGCGTGGACGTGGCGGCCTTGCTGGCGCGGGCTTATCCGGCCGCCGCTTGAGTCGCCTGGGCTGGCTCCGGGGCGTGCAGGCGGGTATCGGGCCAGCCAAAAAACGCACATACCTCGGCACTTTGGCGGCAGGTGTCGGCATAACCCATGGTCATCAGCTCCTGGGTGTATTCGGCTTCAAACAACAGGTAGCTGGCGAGGGCCGCGCCACGCGCGTCTTCCACGCGTGACGACACGCCCATGCCGCCGAGCATGGCGCGCACCGTGGGGGGCAGGCGTTTGATATGGCGCGCGGCGACCACATCGACGCGTTCCGAGGGCGAGATGATCAGCAGCTCTATGGGCCGCAAGTTGGCCTTTTCGCGGGCTTCGCGCGGAATCAGCTGCAGTGTGCGGTTGACACGCTGCACCCGCTCCACGTCCACCGAGAGTGCATCCAGAAAGATGTTGGACAAGGCGTGGCCGGCAATCTGCGCCATGCTGGGGTAGATGTCGCTGCCCATGGTCGGGGCTTCGCCCTTGGGTTCATGCATGCGCCCCGCACCCACGACCAGAATGCGCTGCGCGCCAAAGTGAATCGCCGGGGCGATGGGCGCCGACTGGCGCATGGAGCCGTCGCCAAAATATTCTGTGTGCTGCGCCATCGTCAGTGGCATGGCCGGAAACACGAAGGGAATCGCGGACGAGGCCAGCAAATGGTCTATGGTGATTTCGTGCGGCATGCCAAAACGTTGCGAACGTGTCCAGCCGCGCAGGTCGGGCACACCCTGGAAGAAGGTCACATGTTCGCCCGAGCTATAGCTTGAGGCCGTGATGGCCAGCGCGCGCAGATGGCCTTGCGCCACCAGGTCGGGAATACGCTGCAACGGCACCATGGTCTCCAGCAGTGCACGCAGCGGGCTGTTGTCGAGCAAGGAGCGCGGTGATACCCGGCGCCATTTGTTGATCATCCAGCCCAGCGACAGCAAGGTCAGCCAGCTCGCGCCGCTGCGCACCACACCCAGGGATTCGGTGCGGTAGACCTGCTCGGCGCGAAAGTTCCGCCAGATGGCGGCGATGCGGCGCACGGCTTGGTCAAAGTCGTCGGCGCCACCGGCCAGCGCGGCCGCGTTGATGGCCCCGGCCGAGGTGCCGGTGATGATGGGGAAGGGGTTGGGCCCGTGGCGCTGGCCGGCAGCGGCGCGTATGTCGGCCAGGGCTTCGAGTACACCCACCTGGTAGGCCGCGCGCGCGCCGCCGCCGGTGAGCAGCAGGCCGGTGTTTTGCAGTGCGCAGACTTCCGCGGGCGGTACCGCCGGCAGGTCGGCGGCAGACAGGACTTTGTACGGGGCGGCGGGCTGGATGCTGGGCGGTTGTTGCAAGAGGTCTCCTGTTGCGGTCGGGGCTGACCGGGGCGCCTGAATTTCCTACCTGTGATTTATCGCAGAAATTGTTATCAATTTGTATCAGGAATGTCGCCACGCCTGTACTTGTAGGGGGTGCATTGGCGATAATTGGCTCATCAACATCGTAGTCCTGACCTGTAGGCCTTGCTGGCCAGAATGGCAGCGCGGGCCAGGCGATGTTTACCAAAAAAATGAGACAGACAGTTGCGCGCCGATTGGCGCTGCAAAAGCGGTTGGCAACATCCCTTGAAGGCAAGCCTGTGTGCGTCGTGATGACCGGCGCGCTAGGAGTAGAAACACATGATCCGTATCCCCCTTTATAGAAGAGGCGCCGTGGTGCGCTACAACGGCAAAGACGCCACCATCAGCCATGTGCTGATCCGCAAATCACTTTTATATGTCTGCCTGAAGGACATGGAGCGCCCGGTGCCGGCGCAAGAGATAGAGATTGAGCCCACGGTATTGCAACTGACGCGCGACGTTTGAAAAAACAGCATGAAATTAGCTTCTTGCGCAATATTGGTATGCGTAAGTAGCTATTGATTTTGTAGTTTCTCGGGGCGGCAAATCCTGAAAGCCCGGCGGCCAGAGAGGTCGAACCCTCTTCGCTAGACTACGGGGCCTTCAGGAGAACCCCGCATGCCCGTCACAGAACAACTCGTACGCACCGCCCTTGCTGGCGTTGTGGATCCCCAAACCGGCCAGGACCTGGTGTCTGCCAAAGCCATACGCGGCGTGCGTGTGGAAGCCGAGGCGGTCGTGGTCGACATCGAGTTGGGTTACCCCGCCAAAAGCCTTATCCCGGCGCTGCAGCAAAGCGTGACAGCCGCCGTGCAAGCCGCGGCCCCCGGCACCGCCATCACCGTCAACGTGCGCAGCGAAGTGGTGCCGCATGCGGTGCAGCGCGGCGTGCAACTCCTGCCCGGTGTGAAGAACATCGTGGCCGTGGCCTCGGGCAAGGGAGGCGTGGGCAAAAGCACCACCGCTGCCAACCTAGCCCTGGCCCTGGCGGCCGAAGGTGCGCGTGTAGGCCTGCTGGACGCCGATATTTATGGCCCGAGCCAGCCCATGATGATGGGCATCAACGGCAAGCCCGAAAGCCTGGACGGCAAGATCATGGAGCCGCTGCTGAACCACGGCGTGCAGGTGATGTCCATCGGTTTTCTGGTCGAGCCCGACCAGGCCATGATCTGGCGCGGCCCCATGGCCACCCAGGCGCTGGAGCAACTGCTGCGCCAAACCAACTGGAAAGACCTGGACTACCTGATCGTCGACATGCCACCCGGCACCGGCGACATCCAGCTCACGTTAAGCCAACGTGTGCCCATGACCGGTGCGGTGGTGGTCACCACCCCCCAGGACATCGCGCTGCTGGATGCGAAGAAGGGCATCAAGATGTTCGAGAAGGTGGGCGTGCCGATTCTGGGCATTGTGGAAAACATGGCCGTGCACATCTGCAGCCAATGTGGCCATGCGGAACATATCTTTGGTGCCGATGGTGGCAAGAAGATGGCCGCCGAGTACGGCATGCCCTACCTGGGCGCGCTGCCGCTGAACATCAACATCCGCCTGCAGGCCGACACCGGACGTCCCACCGTGGTGGCGGAACCCGATGGCGAAATCGCCGGCCTGTACAAAGCCATGGCGCGCCAGGTGGCGGTGGCGATTGCGGGCAAGAACAAAGACTATTCAAACAAGTTCCCGACGATCTCCATCAGCAAAAACACCTGATGCCGTAGGCAGTCCAGCCGATGAACCTGCTCGCACCCATGCGATATCTGGTGGCTTTACACGAGCACCAGCATTTTGGCCGTGCGGCGCAGGCTTGCCATATCACCCAGCCCGCGCTATCGAATGCCATACGTGCGCTTGAAGCGGATTTTGGCGTGGTCATCGTCAAGCGCGGGCGTACCTACGCGGGACTCACGCACGAAGGGGAACAAGTGCTGCGCACGGCCCAGCGCATGCTGCAGGAGCACGAGCTGCTGCGGCAGGAACTGAGCCACGGCGCGGGCCATTTGACGGGCTGCTTGCGCATGGCCGCAGTGCCTACTGCGGTGCCGGTGTTATCACTGTTTGCGGCCATGCTGCACCGCCAGCACCCGGGTTTGCGGCCCGTGGTCATGTCCATGAGTTCACATGACCTGGAAGCCGGCTTGGAAAACCTCTCGGTGGATCTGGGCCTGGGTTATACCGAACGCATGCATTTGCGCAGCGTGCCATTCACGGCCTGGCCGCAATACACCGAACACTATTACCTGCTGCGCCGCGCCGAGTCGGCGGCGCAGGACCGGGGCCGCAGCGCACTGGCCTTTGGTGCCCCCATCAGTTGGGCCGAAGCGGCCGAGCGTGCGCTGTGCCTGCTGACGCCCGACATGCACAACCGCACCATCATTGACCAGGCGTTTGCCGATGCCGGGTGCGAGGTCGTGCCTGCGATCGAAACCAACTCGGTTCTCACGCTGGCGCTGGCGGTGTTGGAGGGGCATATGTGCAGTGTGTTGCCCGGCGCCATGGTGGGCGCCGTGGCCAGCAACCCCGAGCTGGAGGCGCTGCCCCTGGTCGCGCCGCAGATTCTCACGCCGATTGGCTTCATGACCCAGGCCGGGGTGCGTGTTTCGCGCGCCCTGGAGGCCGCGCTGGCGCTGCTGGAGTCGCCCGAATGGCATGTGCAGCGTGCCACACATGCGGGGTCATTGGCGCGTGAAAGCCCCCACCGTTGAAAGATCTGGTGTGGCGCCGCTCCATCAAGCACACAGCGCGTACATCAGCATGCCCATGCCACACATCAACACGGCGTTCAGCAGCAGCGCGAGCATCTCTTCACTGTCCTGGTGAAGGCTCACGGCGTTGGCGCGGTACATGTCCTGTGTTTCCTGCAGCCACGAAGTTTCGTCGGACTGATGAAACGACAACGCAACACGGCGGAGTAGGGGCGCGAAACGGTCAGTCATGGTGTGCTCCTAGCGGTCTTCAGACCTGATGAGCGCATTGTCGAAAGAGGGGCTCTGGCAAGCATGGCGCGAATGTGAACTCGCCTCAGATGAGCCGTGTGCCGCCACGCTGTCGCTCGCCTTCATGCCTTATTTGGAACGCAGTAACAACGCCAGGGTTTGCTGGAGGTTTTCCGTGCTCAGGTCCACCGTGCCCGACAGGTCGGTCATGTGGGGCGGCAGTTCGTCCTCCAGCCTCAAGGTCCGCGCCGAAGACAGCAGGCGGGCCTCGTTCTCGCTGATGGTGCCCACGGCGACAAAGACCGCATTGGCGTTGCTGTCGTTGCGTGTCCACATGCGTGTCGGCATCACCGGTATCGCCTGTTGTTCGGTGCGCAGCGAGATCTGCGGTTTGCCACCCACTGGAAAGAGCTGGATACGGGCGTCGTCGAGCAGCGTGCGGTTCAATTCGGTAGAGGTGATCACCATGAACTGCCCCTCGTGGTAGCCCAGCATCAGGCTCACGTTCTGCGCGTTGCTGATTTCCTGGCGCACGCTGGCCACGGGGCTGCCGGTGCCCGAGTCGATCAGGGCCCAGGGGCTGGCATAGGGTTGCGAGTTGTCCAGGCGTGTCTGGGCCAGTTGTGATTCGGAAAACCAGACCATGCTGCCCGGCGCGGCCAACGCGGCCAGGTTCAGCAGTTCGGGCCGCACACCCATGTCGCGCAGGTAGATGGCAAGCTCCGATGCGGAAGGTGTGATGGGGCCACCAACCACGTTTTTCACCGGAATTCTGGGAATCTGCTGCAGACCCATCTTGGATTCGACGTCCACGCTGCGGGACACCCCTCCGGCGAAGGCGAATACACAGGCGGTGTTGCAGCGCGCGTTCGAGACAAAGGTTTCCGCGCGGTCCAGTTGGTCGATGCTGGTGCGGGTGTAGTCAGATTCGAGGTTGGTGTTGAGCTTGTGGGCGCGCAGGTAGCGGCCCAGTTGCAGGGCGCCGGTCATGCTGCCGCCCGCACTGTCGAATGAAATCTTGGGAAAGGGCGGCAAGGTGTTGGATGCATCACTCTGCGTCCTGGCCGTTTGCAGGAAGCGATCCAGCTTTGCCGCGCTATCGAGCTCGATAAGACCCTCCGCCAGGACCTGGGCGCTACACAGAGAGCCGGCGCCATTGCAGGGTTTGAAGATCGAAAAGCGCATGCTCCCCTCGTAATGCTCGGCAGGACTGTCGGGTACCAGTTTTTCGGCGTAGGCGTTTGACCCCAGAAAGGCCAGGCTGGCCAGTACGAGTGCGGCTGTTTTCATGGTGGTGTGGCGGTGATGCTGGAGTTGAAGGGGCTGGGCGCGACGTAAGGCAAGCTCTATGGGGTGAACAACGGGGGCGAAAAAGCATCCTCGAGGGACGCCATCACACGCTTGAACGGACGCTGTGGGCGTGTGATCCGAGCGCGGCTGAGGCCATCTTGCGCCTTCGGTGCCGGGCGGTTGTGGCGTGTTTGTGAACTTTTCAAGGCGCGGATGCAGGGCTGCGGCGCGGGTCCACATTCATTTTTTGAATCGCACGATGCGTTGAAGCAATTTGACGCATCAAAATCATGCCGCGACACTCGCCGCCGCCCGCGACCACCCATGGCACAAGAGAGGCCGGTCACGGGCGTGCCACAACATCCAAAAAGGAAGAGGACACTTCATGTCAGACCCAACGCCAGGTTTCCTGGAAAAAGAACGCATCATTGCGGGACCCGGTTTCAACCGCTGGCTGGTGCCGCCAGCCGCATTGGCCATTCACTTGTGCATCGGTATGGCCTATGGCTTCTCGGTGTTCTGGCTGCCTTTGTCCAAAGCCCTGCAGACCGCAGGCACAGGCGCACAAACCTGCGCCAAGGAAATGAGTTTCTTCGCCGAGTTGTTTGCCAGCGGCTGCGACTGGCGCGTGGCCACGCTGGGCTGGATGTACACGCTGTTCTTTGTGTTGCTGGGCTCCTCGGCCGCGCTCTGGGGCGGCTGGCTGGAACGTGCCGGTCCACGCAAGGCCGGTGTGGTGTCGGCCGTGTGCTGGTGCGGCGGCATGTTGCTGTCGGCACTGGGCATTCACCTGCACCAGTTCTGGTTGATGATTCTGGGCTCGGGTGTGATTGGTGGCATAGGCCTGGGGCTGGGCTACATCTCGCCCGTATCCACACTGATCAAGTGGTTCCCGGACCGCCGTGGCATGGCCACCGGCATGGCCATCATGGGTTTTGGTGGTGGTGCCATGATTGGTTCGCCCCTGGCCGTGGACCTGATGAAAGCCTTTGCCACCCCTACCGACGTGGGCGTGATGCAGACCTTCGTGGTGATGGCGGTTGTTTATTTCGTCTTCATGATGGGCGGCGCCCTGGGTTACCGCGTGCCGCCTACCGGCTGGAAGCCTGAAGGCTGGACGCCACCGCCGGCCAAGGCCAACACCATGATCACCCAGCGCCACGTGCACGTGAAGAAGGTCTGGGGCATTCCCCAGTTCTGGCTGCTGTGGACCGTGTTGTGTATGAACGTGAGCGCCGGCATCGGTGTGATCGGCATGTCCTCGCCCATGCTGCAGGAAGTGTTCGGCGGTGCGCTGATCAATATTCCGGCCAAGTTCACCGAACTCGACAAGACGCAACTGGCGGCCATCGCCACGGTGGCCGGCGGTTTTACCGCGCTGCTGTCGCTGTTCAACATCGGCGGCCGCTTCTTCTGGGCCAGCCTGTCCGACAAGCTCGGCCGCAAGATGACCTATGTGGTGTTCTTTGTATTGGGCGGCCTGCTGTACGCCAGCATTCCGTCCTCCGCCAGCGCCGGCAGCAAGCTGCTGTTTGTGGGGGCGTTCTGCATCATCCTGAGCATGTACGGCGGTGGTTTTGCCACCATTCCGGCCTACCTGGCAGACTTGTTCGGCACGCAGTTTGTTGGCGCCATCCACGGCCGCCTGCTGACCGCCTGGGCTACCGCTGGCATCTTGGGCCCGGTGGTGGTGAACTACATGCGTGAGTACCAACTCGGCCTTGGCTTGCCGCGTGAACAGGTCTATAACCAGACCATGTACATCCTGGTGGGCATGCTGGTCATTGGCCTGATCGCCAACCTGCTGGTGCGCCCAATCGCCGACAAACACTTCATGAGTGACGAGGAACTGGCCGTGGAAAAACGCCTGGCACACGAGAAGGCGCAGGCCGCCGAGGTGGGGGCCGGTTCTGGTGCGGCGGGCACTGAGCAGACCAGCAGCCTGACCGTTGGTTTGGCGTGGTTGGCCGTGTGTATTCCGCTGGCCTGGGGCATTTACCGCACCCTGGTGGCCACGGCCAAGTTCTTCCACTGATGCCATGCCCGGGTCAACCGTGCACTGTGCCTACCAACGCTCGCCTTATGCCTGTCATGTTGGTGCGTGGTCCTCGTATTCACGGCTGACCCGGAAATGGAAAAGAACAATGAATTGTTTAGGAGACCTGCGATGAGCGAACAGAAAATTGAGTTCTACACCGGCCCGGCCGGTGGCTGGGGTGCGCTGCGCAGTGTCTCCAAAACCCTGATGAAGCAGCATATTGCGGTCAAGGGCGCAAAGACCTTGCTCTCGGCCAATCAGCCCGATGGCTTTGACTGCCCCGGCTGTGCCTGGCCTGACCGCAACCACGCTTCGACTTTTGAATTCTGCGAAAACGGCGTCAAGGCCGTGGCCGCAGAGGCCACCGCCAACCGCGTGGGGCGTGCTTTTTTTGCCGAGCACAGCGTCAGCTCGCTGGCCGAGCAAAGCGACTACTGGCTCGAAGACCAGGGCCGTCTCACCGAGCCCATGGTTTATGACGCGGCCAGCGACCACTACCTGCCCATCAGCTGGGACGACGCGTTTGCGCTGGTGGCGCAACACCTCAACGCCTTGGCCGACCCGAACGAAGCCATCTTCTACACCTCGGGCCGGGCCAGCAACGAGGCCGCATTTTTGTACCAGTTGTTTGTGCGCGAATACGGCACCAACAACTTCCCCGATTGCTCGAACATGTGCCATGAGCCCAGCGGCAGTGGCATGCGCCCGCAGATCGGCGTGGGCAAGGGCACGGTGACGCTAGAAGATTTCGAGCACGCCGACGCCATCTTCATCTTTGGCCAGAACCCCGGCACCAACCACCCGCGCATGTTGGGTGAACTGCGCGAGGCGCACAAACGTGGCACGCAGATTGTCAGCTTCAACCCGTTGCGCGAGCGTGGGCTGGAACGTTTTGCCGACCCGCAAGATAAGTTTGAAATGGCCACCATGGGTTCCACGCCCATCAGCACACATTACTTCCAACTGCGTGTGGGTGGTGACCTGGCAGCGGTCAAGGGCATGATGAAACACCTGCTGGAGCTGGAAGCCGCCGGTGAGAACGTGCTCGACCACGCGTTCATTCAAGAACACACGGTTGGTTTTGCTGCGCTGCAGGCCGAAGTTTTGGCCGAGTCCTGGCCGCTGCTGGAACAAGAGTCGGGCCTGAGCGAAGAGCAGATCCGCGCCGCCGCCGAGGTCTACCGCAAGGCCAAACGTGTGATCGCCTGCTGGGGCATGGGCATCACCCAGCACATGCACGCCGTGGGCACGATACAGATGATCGTCAACCTGCTGATGCTGCGTGGCAACCTGGGCCGCGAAGGTGCAGGCGCCTGTCCGGTGCGCGGCCACAGCAACGTGCAGGGCGACCGCACCATGGGCATCTGGGAGAAGCCGCCCGCAGCGCTGCTGGATCGCCTGGAAAAGGTCTTCAGCTTCAAGGCGCCGCGCGCCAACGGTGTGGACACGGTGGAAGCCATTCAGGCCATGTTGGATGGCAAGGGCAAGGTGTTCTTCGCGCTGGGCGGCAACTTCGCCGCCGCCACACCCGACACCTATGTGACCTGGCGCGCGCTGCAGAAGTGTGATCTGACGGTGCACGTCACCACCAAGCTCAACCGCAGCCACGTGGTGCACGGACGGGCCGCGCTGATTCTGCCCTGCCTGGGCCGCACCGAGATCGACATGCAGGCCGGCGGCACGCAGGGCGTGACGGTGGAAGATTCGATGAGCATGGTGCACATGTCGGTGGGCATCAACCCGCCCGCGTCCGAGAGCCTGTTGTCCGAACCCGCCATCGTGGCGCGCCTGGCCGCTGCCACCATTGGTGCGCGTAGCCAGACGCCATGGCTGTGGCTGATAGAAGACTACAGCCGCATCCGCGACAAGATTGCAGCCGTGTTCGACGACTTCAAGGACTTCAATGCCAAGGTCGCCAAGCCCGGCGGCTTTCGCCTGCGCAACACCGCCAGCGAACGCGTGTGGAACACCGCCAGCAAGAAGGCGCAGTTTGAAGTGCACGCCGTGCCACTGGATACGCCGTCACATCAAGCGCGTGCACGCGGTCTGGACACCACTGTTTTCACGCTGCTGACCACACGTTCACACGACCAGTACAACACCACCATCTACGGCATGGACGACCGCTACCGTGGGGTGTTCGGCCAACGCCGTGTGGTCTTCATCAATGCCAAGGACATCAAACATCTGGGCATGAAAGACGGCGACTGGGTCGACATCCTCACCGTGTGGAGCGATGGGCCCGAGCCGAGCGCCGGGCAGCCCCAAGCCGGCGAGCGCCCCCTTGGGGGGCAGCGAGGACACGAAGTGCCGAGCGTGGGGGCAAACAATGTTCGGCGTGCCGACAAGTTCAAACTCGTGGCTTACGACATTCCGCGCGGCAACCTCGCGGCGTATTACCCAGAGACGAATCCGCTGGTGCCGCTGTCGTCGGTGGCCTTGAATGCGGGAACACCGACATCGAAGTCGATTCCGGTGGTGTTGGTGCCGCATGGGGAAGTGGGCTCCGGGGCGACGACCCGAACGGTAGAGATGGCAAAGACCCACGCGTAAACTGCGCGTATGGATTTATCGGCACAACCAGCCCTTCCCACACCTTTGCCCGACTGGGCCAATGACGTCTTGTCGCACGCCATTCTGGAAGTGCTGAACGAAACGCCTGGCCCCAAAGGTGTATCCCTGCCACGCATGGGCAAAGCCCTGGGCTTGGGTGTGAGTGTGCTGTTGCGGCGCCTGCACCTGTTGAGCGCCGCGTCCATCGGTGGCCAGCCCGGCCCGGCCTGGGTGCGGGTGGAGCAGCTCGATGAACGCTGGATTGCACACCTGACGGATGCGGGCCGTGCGCAGTGGGTTTTGTGGTCGGCTGAAACCGGTGAATGAACATGCAGCAGAACGCATCCGACCCAGCTACTACGTGTGACGACACACCGCTGCCGCCACCCTTGGTCGCCGCGCCGGTAGAGGTGTTCGCCAATGGCGCTACAGGCCTCACGCGCGACGACAGCATCGCCGCCGAAGTGCCCATCGCGCTGGTGTTCAACGGCATCTCACACGCCGTGATGATGGCCACGCCACAAGACCTTTCCGCCTTCGCACTTGGCTTTGCATTGAGCGAAGGCTTGATCGACAGCATGGCCGATTGCCGTGGCATCGACGTGTTCACTGCCGCAGATGCAGCCAGCTGCGAAGTGCAGTTGGAAATCTCGGCCGCGTGTTTTGCGCGTTTGAAAGAAAAGCGCCGCGCACTCGCCGGCCGTACTGGCTGTGGTGTGTGTGGCATAGACAGCTTGCAGGCCTTGGACTTGCTGCCCGAGCGTGTGGCACGCCAGCCCTGGCTAGACCAATTGGATGTGGCAAGTGTGCTCAAAGCCGTCAACGGCATGCAGCCCTTGCAGCGTCTGAATGCAGAGGCCGGCTCGTTGCACGCCGCAGGCTGGGCATCACCTGGTGGCGAGCTGCTGATGCTGATGGAAGACGTGGGCCGCCACAACGCGCTAGACAAACTCATAGGCCAACTGGCCGAACAGAAACGCTTGGGTGAACCGGGCTTTGTGGTCATGTCCAGCCGCGCCAGTTACGAGCTGGTGCGCAAGTGTGCGCGCATGGGCATCGGGGCCTTGGCGACGGTGTCGGCGCCCACGGCGTTGGCGGTGCAAATCGCGCAGCAGGCGCAGATCCGGCTGTGGGGTTTGTGCCGTGGGACACGGGCGGTGCGCTACACGGCATAAGCGTCGTGTTTCAAATGCCGCGCCCAAAAGTACAAGCACGCAGCGCCGCCGCTCGGTGGCGCTGCAAGTTTGGCCTTGCCTAGCCGCCCGGTGCACCCTGGGTGTTCACATACAAGGCATACAGCGATTGGCCAGCGGCCATGAACAGCCGGTTGCGCGCCACGCCGCCAAAACACACATTGGCGCAGCGCTCGGGCAGGTGGATGTGGCCTATGGCCGTGCCGTCTGGCGCGAAGATACGCACGCCGTTGTGCTCTGGGCTCAGGCCCCAGCCGGCCCACAGGTTGCCGTCCACGTCGCAGCGAAAGCCGTCGGGTGTGGCGTTTGGGTCGCCATCAAAAAATACTTCGTCGCGCGTGAGTTGTGTGCCGTCTTCGCTGAGTTCGAACACTCGGATGCGGCGCGGCACGGTGCCCGACTCCACCACGTACAGGCGGCGTTCGTCGGGCGAAAAACACAGGCCGTTGGGGCGCACCACGGCGCTGGTGACCACCGTGGCCTGGCCCGTGGCTGGGTCCAGGCGGTAGACGTTGGTAGGCAACTCCGGGGTCGCCGGGCTGCCTTCGTAGTGGCCCAGTATGCCGAAGGGCGGGTCGGTGAACCACACCGAGCCATCGGACTTCACCACCACGTCGTTGGGTGAGTTCAGCCGCTTGCCCTCAAAGCGGTCCATCAGCACGGTTTGGGTGCCGTCGTATTCGGTGCGCACCACGCGGCGCTCGCCGTGTTCACAGGTGACCAGGCGGCCTTGCCGGTCGCGGGTGTTGCCGTTGGCGTAGCCCGAGGGCTTGCGAAACTCGCTCACCGCGCCGTTAGCTTCTTCCCACTTCAGCACGCGGTTGTTGGGAATGTCGCTCCACAACACATAACGTCCATCACCAAACCACACCGGCCCCTCAGCCCAGCGGCAGCCATGCGCCAGCCGCTCGATGGCGCTGGGCACGATGTGGTACTTGCGAAAGCGCGGGTCCAGCACTTCGATGGCCGGGTCAGGGTAGGTTTGGCTGGGTTGCCACATGGTGGATGCTCTGAACAAAAACGAAGCGCCCAGTATGCCCGGACCAGCCCTTGAGCGCAGCCGGGATGGCCCGCCATGCAATGTCCGTCGATGCGGCTAAAACGGCGGGGAGTCGGCGGCTTGTGCGTCAGCTGTTGCGCGGCGCCTTGGTCACAAGCCAGATCCCCAGGCTGACCAGCACCAGCGCGATGCCATTGCTGAGCTTGAAGATGGGTTCGTTCAGAAACACCGCAGACAGCGCAACACCGAACACCGGCACCAGGAAGTTGAAGGCGGTGATGGTGCTGACGCGGTTGTATTTGAGCAGCAGGCTCCAGATGGAAATCGACAGCGCCGACAGCAGCACCAGGTAGGCCAGCAGCGACGCCGAGGCGACGGTGAAGTTGTCGATCTTGCCGCCCAGCGCATAACCAATGGCGAGCAGTGCCGATCCACCAAATACCAACTGGTAACCCGTCATGACAAACGGATCCACCCCTTGCGAAACACGCTTGCCGTAGATGCTGGCCGCCGCCAGGATGAACGCCGCCAGCACCACAAAGCCCTCGCCCAGGAGCGTGAAGTCCCAGGCCAGCAGGCCACCCGCGCCGGAACCCAGATTGACCACCATCACGCCCAGAAAGCCGACCAGGCAGCCGACGATCTTGGGGTAGGTCAGCCGATCGTTGTGGTAGATGTAGTGCGCCAGCAGCACGCTGAAGAACGTGCCGGTGGCGTTCATGATGGAGCTTTTGGTGCCGGTGGCATAGGCCAGGCCGACGTAAAAAATGGCGTACTGCAGCGTGGTTTGGCTCAAGCCCAGCAGTGCAAACCGCGCGAGTACACGGCCCGGCACGCCACCTTTCAACTTGCCACTGATGCCAGCATAGGCCAGCAGCGCCAAGCCTGCCAGCACGAAGCGCCAGCCCGCAAACACCAGTTTGGAGGGAATGTCGTGCGGCGCGATGCTGAAGAGCGCGTAACCGCCCTTGATCGCCGGGTACGAGCTACCCCACAAAAAACAGCAGAAGGTGGCGAGCAGGAAGACGATCTTGCGATCTGTGAGAAAAGCCGAAGAGGCGAGTTTGGACATGGCTTTGTGGTGGAAAGCCCGGGTATTGCCGTGCGCCATCATGGGCATGCGTGACCGAGCGAAAGATAAGGAGCCGAAAGAAGCGTGTCGTGGTCAGAAAGACCTGCTGGGGCCCCAAGGGCGCCCAGAGAGATGTCTCGAACGGGTTATATTGGTTATCGATAACATTTTAGGTGCGCAACGATACCGCACCACGGCACTGGGAGACTGGCGTCGCTTGTCAGGCTCTCGCGTAAGCCGTGTGGTCTAGCCCAGTTTTGCGCGCGAACGACGTGGCCTGGAATCTTCTGTGCAAGACTGCGGGCCAGGTTGAAAAAGCTAGGGTTTAAATCATGTTCACATTTCGATGCATCGCTTTGGCGGCGCTGCTCAGCGTGCCATTTCTGGCCCCTGCCGAACCCAGTGTTCAAGTTGGTTTTTCGCCTGAAGGCTCGGCGCAAAAGCTGGTCTTGGAAACGATTGGCAGCGCCCAGCAAAGCATTCAGATGCTGGCCTACGCCTTTCAGGCGCCGGACATCGTGCAGGCACTGGTCGATGCCCAGAAGCGTGGTGTCGAGGTGCGCATCGTTGTCGACAAAAAACGCAACCGAGGCAAAACCAGTCGGGCCGCCATGGACTTCGTGACGCGCAATGGTGTGGCGCTGCGCACCAACGACCATTTCCACATTCACCACGACAAGGTGATCATCGTGGACGGCAGCACGGTCGAGACGGGGTCGTTCAATTTCGCAGCGTCGGCCGAGAAGCTTAACTCCGAGAACGTGGTGGTCATTCGCGACATGCCGGATGTTGCGCGCCAGTATGTGGCGCACTGGCAGTCGCGCTGGGATCTCGGCAAGCCCTATGCCGTGACGGGGCCTGGGCGCTGATGTAACCCACAACTGACGTCGACCGCCGCCTGCAGATTGGCCCCTACCGTGGTGGCGTTTTTGCGGCGAGGGAGACGCACCCAGGCGGCGCATGGCCTTGTCGGGTGATGCTGGCAGCGTCATTGGCTGCAGGGCCGACACTCTCCAGCAGTGGCACGGGCTTGGTTTGGTCTGGTCAAGAAATGGCCAGGTTCTAAGCGGCCAGCTGCAGCGCTCTGGTGGCGAGTTGCGCAGCGCAAACAGGTAGACGCCAAGCTGTGTTTAGGCGTGCCAAATCACGCAAAACTTGATAGCAATGAGAACGCTTCGCCATTAGCACGGGTGCCAATTTTGCGTACAGTGCCAGGAATTTTTACAGCTGCGTTTTTGGGCTCACGAGCGCTCCAATGAAATTCTTTTGAAATCAATGAGTTGAAAAATTTTTGCTGCTGTGGCCCGGTTTATGCCTTGAGTCATTACCAAAACCCACGAGACAAGGTGGCCGCGATGAACTTCCTCAAAGCACTCCGGTGCGTCATTCCTCTTGCAGCCTTGACCGGCTTGCTCCCCTCCACCGCATCAGCGGGCCCAACATTGCCCGCACTGCTGCCCTCCATGCCGTGCAGCGTCGACTCTTTCTCCATCAAGACGATTGAGGTCAGCCCGTTGAATGGGGTTGGCACCATCTATTCCGGCAACCAGAATGCGACCCGTTGTGTAGGCCTCTACAGCGGCAACGACTCGGGCAACCCATTCAACAATCCCAACCCCAACATTGGCCAACTGGGCGACGGCCTGCTGAATGGGCAGGCGGGGGTGCTGAGCCCTACCTGGTTCAACAACCCATCGGCGCCGTCCCCCATGCTCGACCTCGACAACAACGGCAGCTACACCGACCCGGGCTGGATCTACTTGGGCAAAACAGAACGTGGCACCGGTAGCTCTTTTGTCATGGATGCGCATGACAAGCCGCTCAACATCGCCGACATCCTGAACGTCAAGATGAACTGTGTGGGTGACTGCACCCAGGGCACCTGGTCTTTGGAAACCTCGCTCGACATCATCGACCAAGTGCAAGCCGTGCTGGGCCGTAATGCGTTTGACCACCTGGCGTTTGTCATCAAGGCCAGCGACCGGTTTGCGGTCTATGACTTTGACTTCAATCTATTGTCCTCGGGCCTTCCTGGCTTTAACTTCACCACGCCATACTCTTTCACCGGCGAATGGAATACAGACGACTTCCAGAACCCCAATAACAATAATGCGCAGAATTTCTCGCATATCTCGGTGTGGGCACGTGACCCGGTCGGCACGCCGCCCCAACTGCTGCCAGAGCCTGGTTCGCTGCTGTTGCTCTCGCTTGGCTTGGTCGGCCTCGCCTTGGTGCAAAAGCGCAGAGCCTAGGCCCTCCCTCGCCCTTGACCCCAAAGCCCGCCGAAGTGCGGGCTTTTTAACGTGGGTCGCGGCTTTTCACTCTACGCCTCATAAACGCCGTAGTGATTTACCCGTGTTGCGGAATCAATGGCCACAAAAGTGAAAAATATCACCGCGGAACTGCGCACTTTTCGCTCAAATCGAATGGTCTGCATCTTGACCCGATGCGTATCCAAAACATCTCTACGTGATTGCCCGCATGAAAACATCCGCATTTCTTCTGTCTTGTTTGGCCGTGTTCACTCAAGGCGCCATGGCGAACACAGTGACTTCCGACGCGTGTACAGCGGGTGTGCGGGACTTCACCGTCAATGCCACCACTGTGGCGGGCTGCTTGCAAGTGGGCGCGGGCAATATCAACGGCAACAACGACGCGTTCCAGACCAGCCATCCGGGTTGGGTGCTGGCCGACAAATCCGACGCGGCCGGAAATCTCTATGAAGGATGGTTGACGATTACGGGTGTAGGGGGCACGAGTGGCACCTTCAGTATCAACTCTGCGGCCTACAACGTCTTCGACAACCTTGCCATCGGTTTCAAGGTGGGAGAGGGGCAGCTAGACCCTGACTGGGCGGTGTTTGCGTTTGTTGACGGCACGCTTTCTGGGACATGGTCCGTGTCGGGAAAGCAGTCTTTGTCGCACGCCAATCTGTATGGGTTGGGCACGGTGTCCTCGATGCGGGTTGCGGAACTGCCTGAGCCTGGTTCATTCGCCTTGATGGGTTTGGGATTGGCAGGGCTTGCATTCACACGCAAGCGTAAGTTTTGCCGACAGTAGAACTACCAAACGCTGTTTAGCGTACAAAAAGCTGTTGTGGTGTCATGCGGAGTGACACCTTTCTGCATCTTGTCTTGTTGGGGCCGCCGTTTGCCGACTGGTGGCTTTCGACAAAAGCTACAGCAGCGCAAAAAACAATACAGCACTCACAAAAACAAAGCCACATGTGGTGGCGCCTGCGATGAGCAAGACCGTTTGCCTGTCGCTGGCCAGGCTGCGACGCTTCGGTGTTTCCTGGCTTAAGCCAATGAAGTTCGACCACATGATGGTGCCGCTGGCGGATGTGCCCTCCAACAGGTCACATTTGTTCTTGTCGATAGATGTCATGGCGTCCCCTCGTTTTTGCTTTTCGTGCACCAATGGTCGGCCCAAAGGGACGGAGAAACGTTACGCAACTGTCAACTCAGTGTCTACTTTAGAAAACGAGGCCCACCATGAAAAATGTGCTCCCCTTGTTAGGTGTCGTTCTGCTGGCAGGTGCTGCACACGCAGCGGATGTCAGCGTATCCGTGCAGGTCGGTCAGCCGGGCTTTTATGGCCGCATCGACCTCGGCAACACTTCACCTCCGCCCGTGGTTTTGGCGGAGCCCGTTTGGGTGCAACGCGCGCCCGTACGCCCGCAGCCGGTCTACATGCGTATCCCGCCTGGTCACCAAAAACATTGGGATAAACATTGCCGCCAGTACAACGCCTGCGGCGTACCGGTCTACTTTGTGCGTGAGGATTGGTATCAGCAACGCTACAGCCAGCATGACGATGGTCACCAGGGCGATAAAGATAAGGGCCACGGTAAGGGGCATGGCAAAGGCCATGGCAAGGACAAGTGAGGCCACCAAAGCCGGAGCTTTAGCTACCTCACGGTTGAGCCTGAGCTTATAGAGCCAGTCATGGCTGATGATGGGGACTTGCCGAAAATTCCCCCGCCACACTACGCAGGCTTAGCGTTTTGTCCATTGCCGACGGTGTGCCACGGCCACCATCGCGGCCAGGGCCAGCAGCATCAACACCAGTGAACCTGGCTCCGGCACCTGCGCCACCAGCAGCACGTCGGTGTAGGCACCATCAAACGAGTAGCTGGCTTTGGCGCCGTTGATGAAGGTGTTGTTGATCAGCTCCAGGAAGTCGGCGTTGCCCGACAGGTCGCCCAGGAAGCGGAAGGCGTAGTCCCAGGCGTCGTCGCCGAGAAAGTTCAAAACCGACAGCGTTTTGCCCGAGACGATGTCGCCTAGTCCGGCGAAGGTCAGCGAAGCCTCACCCAGGTCAAAAATCGAGTCGTCCAGCAGCGAGAGGCTGGCGAAGGTCTGGCCGTCCACGCCACTGGCGTCGATCAACTGCAAGGCGCCGCCATTCATGACCAGCCCGCTGTCGGCGGACAAGCGGTTCACGCCGTCAAGCACCAGCGTGCCGCCGCTGATGGTGGTGGTGCCGCTGTAGGTGCTGACACCGGACAATGTCACCTTGCCGCTTAACACTTCGACGTTGCCGAAGTTGGAGATGGCACCGGCGTAGGCAAAGCTGTTGCCCGCACCTGGGCTTATCACCATCTTGTTGCTGCCACCCACGCCGCCGTTGATGTTGCCGAGGACGGACGCTTGCCCGCCGCTGATGTACAGGCTGTTGTTGCCCGCACCCATGTCTATGGCCAGGCCGCTGCTGCTGCCGTTGATGGTGCCGGCGTTGGTGATGGTGTCGTTGTTCGCACCGGTCTTGACGGCTGCATTGACCGTGCCGCCGCCCAGCAGCGTGGCTCCGGCGTTGTTGTTGATGGTGACGGTGTATGCGTTGGCCGCGCCCACCACCACGATGGCCGAGTCGCTGTCGCCACGGATCAAACCGCCTGCCTGGTTGGTGATGGTGGCGTTGGCGTAGATGCCTTCACGCGTGCCCGCCAAGGGGCCGCTGGTGATGTCGTTGCCTGCGAGTGTGATGCCACGGCCCACCGCATTGGTGTTGCCCGCCGCCACCAAACCTTCGATGGTGCCGGAGTTGACGATGGTGCCGCCGCCCAGCGAAATACCTTCGCTGAATGCCTTGCCCGCCGCTGGTGCACTCACGGCATTGGTCGAACGGATGATGCCGGTGTTGGTGATGTTGGCCACACCGTCAATGTCAACGCCGTCACCATCGCCGGTCACGCCGTTGCCTATGATGCTGCCGTGGTTGACGATGGTGGCGGTCTGCTTGGCACCGAAGCCGTCGAGGTTGATGCCCGAGCCGTTGCTGCCACGGATCACCGCATTGGTGGCATTGTTGATGGTGACGTCAAAATTTAAATCGCTTTCAGGCCCGCCGGTGATGCCGTGGCGTGCACCGTCTATCACACCCGAGCCGGTGTTGTTCACCTTGATGCCGGTGTTGGCTTGCAGGTCCACACCGTCGCTGCTGCTGCCGGTGGTGGTGATGGACTGGATCCTGCCCGCGTTGTTGACCTCACCATTCACACCAGGGCGCACAGCATCGGCCTCGTAAGCCGTCATCACGCCGGTGGCGAAGTTGTTGACGATGTTGCTGCCGGAAGCAATGGCGTTGAAATCGACCACCTGGGCGCCGCCACCCGAGGCGTTGAACGAGGTCATCTGGCCATAGTTGTTCAGTGTCACGCTGGCGTTTGGCTTGGCCATCTGCACCACGTCGGCGTCGGCGGCTTTCATCACCGCCTTGTTGTTGGTGCTGCTGCCGTTATTGATGACGAGGTTGCTCACGCCGGTGTTGTCGCGTACCACGCGGCCGGTGCCGGTCTGCGAAATCGTGCCCTGGTTGTCCAGCGTGGCGTTGGCACCGGTGATGGTGACCGCGACCGTAGAGCCGGACACAAGCAAGGAGCCGGTGTCGGAGATGCTGCCGGTCTGTCCCGCACCGCTACCCAGTGTTTGGGCGCCGGTGCTGGTGCCCATGATGGTGAACGGACCGGCGTAGGCGGTGCTGATGCCCAGTGGCAAACAGGCGATGGCAAACAGGCTTCTTGCCACGACTTTGCGCCCGCGAGTGTGGATGGCTGAAGCAGAAGAGAGCTTGGAGATAGATGCCGACATGGGACAGATTTCGCTTCAAATAAGCGCCATCCCAATCTCAATGATCGAGAGGCAGGGTGTGAAAAAACAGGGCCTGCCGCTGGGCGCGGTAGCCGCATGCCTGTGCATCTTGAAGTTCCAGGCAGGGCTTGCGTGTGGCTCAAGGCGGCGCGATTTGGCTTGCGAAATATGACAAGCCTGTGAAGGTGGGTTATGCCCCGGCAGCGCTGTCAACTGCACCGCCGGGGCCAAGAGCGGGTGGGCCGGACTTGCTACGCTCGCGGGTTTGCGTTGCGTCCGCAGCGCTTTTTCTTCAGTTCTCTTTTTATGCAAAAACCTCTAGCAGCGCTGGCCACGGCGGCCAGTCTCGCCATCGCTGCGGCGCTCAGCGTGATCGCCTACCAGGGCCTGCGGTCCCACAACACGCCCGCGCTGTCAGCGGGTTATCACACGGTGGCCTTGGTCAACGGCCAGGCCTTCTTTGGCCACATTGAATCGCTGGATGGCAACTACACCGTGCTGCGCGATGTGTTCTACATCCAGTCGCGGCAAAACCCCGACACCAAGGAGATCGCCAACGTGCTGATTAAGCGCGGCGGCGAAGCACACGCGCCCGACCGCATGATCATCAACCGGCAGCAGGTGCTGCTGATAGAACCGGTGGGCGCGGATTCGAAAATTGCTAAGCTGATAAGCGAGCAATCCCAGGCGCATTGAGGGAGCCCGCCTTCAGCTTTACTGCGGCTGCAGGTTGATGCTTTTGGCCATGGCGCGGAACTTGACGCTGTCTTCCTTGAGCAGTTTGTCCGCCTCGTCCAGCGACTGCGGGCGTGCCACTTCCGAGCCTATGGCGCTCAACTGCTTGCGCACCTCCGGGTCTTGCAGCACTTCGGTCAAGGCTTTGTTCAAGCGCAGCACAATCTCTTCTGGCGTGCCTTTGCTCACCATCAGGCCGGCCCAGGTGGCGTGGTTGAAGCTCTTCAAGTTTTGGCCTTCACCCATGGCGGGTATGGCCGGGTCTAGCTTGCTGCGCGTGCCGCCCAGCCAACCCACCATCTTCAGCCGGCCTTGGTCTTGCAGTCCGCGAAAGCTGGTGGCATATGGCAGGATGGCAAAGTCCACGTTGTTGCCGCCCATGTCCTGCACCAGCGGCGCCATGCCTTTGTAGGGCACATGGGTCACCTGGATGTTGGTTTGTTGCGCCATGCTTTCGGTCAACAGGTGGTACATCGAGCCCACACCCACGCTGCCATAAGACAAGCCTTTGCTGCCCTGCGCCTTGGCGTAGGCGACGAGTTCGTCGGTGGACTGCACCGGCAGGCCCGGGCGTGCCACCAGCATCAGCGGGTTCACGGTGACCTGGCTGATCATGCGGAAGTCTTCGGCCTTGAGCTTCACGGCCAGGTTGGCCAGTGGCGCCAGGATCAATTCATTGGGTGAACCCAGGAACACCAGATAACCATCGGCCGGGGCATTCAGCACCTTCTGTGCGGCCAGTGCACCACTCACGCCGCCCAGGTTGTCGACGATCACCTGCTGGCCCAGGGCGCGGCCCAGCGGCACGTTCAAGGCGCGCGCAATCGCATCCGACAAACCGCCGGCGGGGTAGGGCACGAGCAGCGTCACCAGGCGCGAGGGGTAGGGGTCTGCGGCCAGTGCCGAGCCTACGCCAAATGTCAACGTGAGGGTGCTGGCCAGCGCGGCCAGGGCTAGGGCGCGGCGGCGCGCGGCGTGAAGGGAAATAGGCATGCTCAACTCCTGGGGGTAGTAAAAAACTTTTGCGCCAACGCCACCCAGAACAAGGCGCCGGGCCCGAGGTTGTGGTCGTTGAAGTCGTAGCTGGGGTTGTGCACGCTGCAGGCGCCGCAGGGCTGGCCGTGGCTGTGCCCGTTGTCGCCGTTGCCAATGAACAGATAACTGCCGGGGCGCTGCCGCAGCATGTAGGCGAAGTCTTCGCTGGCACACAGCGGTTCTGCGCCGGCCGTCACCTGCGCATTGCCAAACAGCGCCTGGGCCACGCCGAGTGCGAGTTGCGTTTCGGCCGAGGTATTAACCAGCACAGGGTAGCCGTGCTCGTAGTCCACCTGGCATTGCAGGCCAAAACTTTGCGCTTGGCCAAACGCGACGGCACGAATGCGCTGCTCCAGCAGCTCGCGCACCTCGGGGGTGAGTGCACGCACGCTCAGCTCCAGCTCTGCGGTTTCGGGGATCACGTTGTAGGTCACGCCCGCCTGCAGCCGGCCCACCGTCAACACGGCCGAGGCCAGCGGGTCTACATTGCGTGCCACTATGCTTTGCAAGGCCATCACGGTGGCGGCCGCCGCCACGGTGGGGTCGGCGGCTAGATGCGGCATCGCGCCATGGCCGCCCCGGCCGTGGAAGGTAAGGGTGACGCGGTCGGAAGAGGCCATGAACGGCCCTTCACGAAAGAAGAACTTGCCAGCGGGTGCACCGGGCAGGTTGTGCATGGCAAACACCGCATCGCACTCAAAGCGCTTGAACAGCCCTTCGTCGATCATGCGCTGCGCACCACCGGCGCCGCCCAACTCTTCGGCGGGTTGGAAGATCAGGTGCAGTGTGCCGTTCCAATCCACGCCCTCGCCATGCAATTTGGCCAAGGCCTGGGCCGCTCCCAGCAGCATGGTGGTGTGGCCATCGTGGCCGCAGCCGTGCATCTTGCCGGGCACCTCGCTGGCCCAGGGCAGGCCGGTGGCTTCCTGGATGGGCAGAGCGTCCATCTCGGCGCGCAGGCCCAGGCGCGGGCCTTGGCCGTCGCCAAACACCAGGGTGGCGACCAGGCCGGTTTCGGCCAGGCCGGTGGTCACGGCATAACCCCAGTCACGCAGGCAACGCGCCACCAATGCACTGGTTTGAACTTCTTCAAAACCGAGTTCGGGTTGGCGGTGGATGGTATGACGCCATTGCGTCATGGCCTCGATGTTTATGGTTTTGGAAAGCTCGGTGTGCATGCAAAAAATATAGGCGCTTGGCATGAACTCCAGAAGCCTGTATCTTTTCTGGGGTGACGACTTAAAAGATTCACCTTCGTTGACGCTTCATGAAAAACCATCAAATCAAGGCCTTCATCCAGGTGGCCGAAAGCGGCTCCATCCGTGCGGCGGCGCGCGCCATGTTCTTGAGCCAAAGTGCACTCACCAAATCATTGCGTGAGCTGGAGGAAGACGTGGGCGCCGAGCTGCTGATGCGCAGCTACAAGGGCATAGAGTTCACGCCTGCGGGCAAGGTGGTGTTGTCGCACGCACGCCTGGCCTTGTCGGTGCTCGACAAGGCGCGCGAAGAGGTGCGGCTGATCCGTGGCGGTTCGGGTGCGCGTGTGGCGGTGGCCACCACGCCGCTGGTGGCCATCGATGCATTGCCCAAGGTCTGGAAGGCGTTCGAGCGTTTGCAGCCCGATGCGCAGTTGTCGCTGAGTGAGGGCTTCTTGAGCAGCCTGATACCTGCGTTGCTCGAAGGCCGCCTGGACTTTGCGGTCGCCATTGCCGATCCCGCCGATCTGCCCTACGAATTGGTGTTCGAAGCCTTGACCGAAGTCACGGCTTTGCCCGCCGGCCGCCGTGGCCACCCGCTGGCCCATGTGCGCACGTGGGAGGGGTTGAAGGACGCCACCTGGGTGATGAACTTCTCTGCCGGCAGCCAGAGCGAAACACTGGTGAGCTGGCTGCGCGAGAAAGGATTGGCCGTGCCCAAAAAAATCGTCAACTGCGCCTCACCCATGCTGATGGCCGAGATGATGCGCCGCACCGACATGGTGGGCTTCTGCCCCGAGGCCTTGTTGAACGACAAAACCTACAGCGCCGGCGTGCAACGCTTCCGCGTGCGGCCGCTGCCGCCGCCCATGGCGATGGGGCTGATCCAACTGCGCGGCGTGCCGTTGAGCAGCGCGGCCAAGCCGTTGGCGGCGTTGTTTGTGCGGCATTTCAAGTCGAATGGGTAAGCCGTGCGAGGCTGTGTGTATCAGATGCCGATCACGTCGTAGAGCCGCAAGATCCATGAGATCTGGTAGGCCAGACTCAGCACCACAAACACCAGATGGAAGTGCGCGTTGGCCGTGCGTGCGGCCAGCAAACACAGCAGCACGCAGACGGCATTGCGTATAGGGTATTCCGTGCCCCTGGCCGCAAAATGTTCCGCGCCCTTGATCCAGGTGTCCACCAGGTCAACCACATAGGTGCTGGCCAGCAGCCCGAAGAACCAGCCGCGGCGCGACATGAAATAGTCCTTGTAGCCGTCGTATTCAGCGAGGTCGTCGGGAAAGAGAATGGCACACAGCAGAAAGTACAGCGCCGCATAAGCCACCACAAACACATAGGTCTCAAAACGCCAGACCGGCAGATACGAAAGAGAAAATTCCCACCACCAGAAGTGCAGCATCGACAGCAACAGCGACAACGCCCACAGCAGGTGCACGCCGTAAGCGCGTTGCCGTTTGGGGTGCTGCACAAACCTGGCGGCGCCAGACAGCAGGCGGGCGATACCCAAGCTCACCACCATGCTGAGTACCACGCGGATGTGCGAGAAAACGGCGGGATCAACGGCGGGTGTGACGTCCATGTGTGAGGGGCGTTGGCGGTGGGTCCAAACCAGTGAGTTGGCAACATAGCAGCCCGTAATGGTTTGTCAATGCTAAATCGGTCCCCGGCCGATCCCACGGCAGCACGGCGGCAACACAGCAGAGAAGCGCCGAGGGGGGCGCGGTGATATGACGCTTGGTGAACCTTCTCGGGTCACGATGTCAGCCACCACCATGCTGCAGCACCTGCGCCAAGCCACAGTGCAACGATGACAAACGCTCCTATCCAACTGCTTGGCTTGGCGCCCTTGGCCAACATCCAGGCGTCGGCCTGCGCGCGTGATGCTGCTAGCACTTCCGGCGGCAATAGTTTGATGGTCAACCAGATCAGGCCGGGCAGCAGCAAAACGTCGTCCACATAGCCCAGCACGGGAATGAAGTCCGGAATCAGGTCTATCGGGCTTAATGCATAGGCCACGACAAACATGCCCAGGGCCTTGGCATACCAGGGTGTTTGGGGGTGCTGGCCTGCAAACCACAGTGTCACGCCATCACGTTTGATACCCTTGGCCCAGGCTTTCAAGGAATGGCTGATGTTCACTGTGCTGGCGATGGATAAAGGGAGACTTCACGCATTTTCCGCTCTATCCCACGGCGGCACCTCGCCCATCATCTCCAGCATGAAATCAATCAGTGCCCGCACCTTGGGGCTAGGGAAGCGGCTTGGCAGGTAGACCGCGTACAGCGTGTCGGCATCGGCCGGGCGGCCCACGGGTTGCCAGTCTTCGAGCAGGCTGAGCAAACGCCCGGCGCGGATGTCGGCCCCGGCGGCGTAGGTGGGCAGCACCGCCAGGCCCATGCCGGCGAGCGCGGCCACACGCAGGGCTTCGCTGCTGTTGACGGTGAGGCCGCTTTCAAAACGTAACGCGGACTGCACGTCGACCACTTCTTCGGCGCCCGTGGCGCGGCTGCGAAAACGCCATTGCGCCGGTGTGTGGGTGTAGCCGAAGGTGAGGCAGCGCTGGCGCGTGAGATCGTCCAAGGTGCTGGGTGTGCCGTGTTGTGCCAGGTAGGCCGGTGCGGCACACAGCCGGTAGTGGATGGGCGCCAACCGGCGCGCCACCAGGCCAGGGCTGGGGCTGGAGGTGAGGCGTAGCACCACGTCAAAACCTTCTTCGGCCAGCTCTACGTAGCGGTCGTTCAAGCCCACCACCACATGCAGTTGCGGGTGGCGCGCGCAGAAGGCGGCCATCAGTGCGGTGAACTGTGCGTTGCCAAAAGCGGTGGAGGTGCTGAGCCGCAGCGTGCCCTGGGGCAGGGCCAAACCTCCGGCGACCTCGGCCTCCAGCGCCTGCGCTTCCTCGAGCATGCGTTGGGCGCGCTCGTAGACCCGGCGCCCGTCGTCCGTGGGGCTGACGCTGCGTGTGGTGCGGTGCAGCAGCCGCGTGCCCAACTGTTCTTCGAGGCGGTTGACCTGCTTGCTGACCGCCGACTTGGTGCTGCCCAGGCGCCGCGCGGCGCCCGAGAGGCTGCGCGCTTCGATCACGCGGGTGAAGGTGCTGAGGTCTTCCAGTCGGCCCATGTGATGGCTTTCGTTCTATTTTTGGAAACTCTGATGCGCCATTTTGGTGGATTGTGTCCTTGAATACTAGTTTTTACAGTGGAGGCTTGTTCTGAGGAGTCACCATGACCACGTCAACCCATTGCCCGCCCACCTTTGCGAGTGCTGCGCCGCTGGCACCATGGCTGCAAAAGTTTGCCGGTGCCAGCCTGCCGCTGACCTTCATCCTGCTGTGGAGTTCGGGTTATGTGGCTGGCAAGCTGGCGCTGCCGCATGTGGGGCCGTTCACTTTGCTGGTGCTGCGTTTTGGCTTGGCGGCGCTGGTGCTGGGCCTGGTGTCCTGGCTGAGCCGTGCGCCTTGGCCCAACACCGCGCGCGCCTGGGGGCACCTGGCGGTGGTGGGGCTGCTGATGCAGGCGCTGCATTTTTCGGGCGTGTATTACGGCATGCGGCTGGGCGTGTCGGCCGGTGTGGCCGGCTTGCTGATCGGCATGATGCCGCTGGCCACCGCACTGGGCGGGCACTTTTTGCTGGGCGAACGTGTGGGGCGCTGGCAAATGCTGGGCTTGGCGGGTGGCGTCTTGGGCGTGGCCCTGGTGGTGGCCAGCAAGGGTGCTGGCAGCGGCGTCAGCCTGCTGGCCGTGGCCGTTACCTTGTTGGGCCTGCTGGGTTTGGTGGCCGGCACGCTGTACCAAAAACGTTTCTGCGCCGGCATGGACTTGCGCAGCGGCGCGTTTGTGCAAATGGCGGTCGCCACGCTGGCCGCTGCCGCGCTGGCCGGCCCGGCCGAAGGTTTCACCGTGCACTGGCATGGCGAGTTGCTGTTTGCCATGTTGTGGCTGGGCCTGGTCAACTCGATTGGTGCGTTCAGCCTGCTGTTTGTGATGGTGCGGCGTGGCCAGGCAGGGCAGGTGGCGAGTTTGTTCTATCTGATTCCCGGTGTCTCGGCACTGATGGGGTTTGCGCTGCTGGGCGAACGTTTGTCGCTGCTGGCGGTGGCTGGGTTTGCGGTGTCGGCCATTGCCGTGTTGGCCTGCGTGCGTAAAACGGCGTGAACGCAGACACGTTCTAGGGTCTTGCAATTTGAGTTGGGCTTGCCTGCGGGATTACGCTAACGTACGTCCCCATGCAAACCTCTTTTTGGCGCCTGGGCTGGCGCACCCTGTGGCGTGACCTGCGCTCCGGTGAATTACGCCTGTTGATCGTGGCCGTGACCCTGGCCGTTGCGGCGCTCAGCGCGGTGGGCTTTTTTGCCGACCGGCTGCAAGGGGGCCTGCAGCGCGACGCGCGCCAACTGCTGGGTGGCGACGTGGTGCTGGTGAGCGACAACCCGCCGCCAGAATCGTTCACCGCGCAGGCGCAAAGCCTGGGTTTGCAAACCATGCAAACCGCCACCTTCCCCACCATGGGCCGCGCGCCCGAGGCGCTGGGCGGGGCCGCCAAGCTGGTGGCGTTGAAGGTGGTGTCGCCGGGTTACCCGCTGCGTGGTTCGCTGCGCGTGGCCGATACGCCCGATGCGGCTGCGGCGCCCACACGCGACGTGCCCGCCGCCGGTGAGGCCTGGGTTGATGCGCCCTTGCTCGAAACCCTAGGCCTCAAGATGGGCGACACCCTGCTGCTGGGCGACTCGCAATTCCGCGTGGCCCGCATCATCGTCATCGAGCCTGACCGCGGCAGCGGCTTCATGAGTTTTGCGCCGCGCGTGATGATCAACCAGAGCGACCTGGCCGCGACCCAGTTGGTGCAGCCCGCCAGCCGTCTCACCTACCGCCTGGCCGTGGCCGGGGCCGACCAACCGGTGCAGCGCTACAGCAGTTGGGCCACGGCCGAAGTGGCCAAGCCCGATGTACACGGCATGCGTTTGGAGTCGCTGGAAAGCGGCCGCCCCGAAATGCGCCAGACGCTGGAGCGTGCCAACAAGTTCCTGAGCCTGGTGGCCTTGCTGTCGGCCCTGCTGAGCGCCGTGGCCGTGGCCCTGGCCGCACGCGGCTTTGCGGCCAAACACCTGGACGACTGCGCCATGCTGCGTGTGCTGGGCCAGAGCCAGCGCACCATCGCCAGTGCCTACACGTTTGAGTTTGCGCTGGTGGGTTTGTTTGCCAGCGCCTTGGGTGTGGCGCTGGGTTTTGCCGTGCACTATGCCTTTGTGGCACTGCTGGCCGGGCTGGTCGATGCGACCTTGCCCGCCGCCACCTTGTGGCCCGTGGGTTTTGGCATTGGTGTGGGCTTGTTGTTGCTAGGCGCGTTTGGTTTGCCGCCGGTGCTGCAACTGGCGAGTGTGCCGCCGCTGCGTGTGATCCGCCGCGACCTGGGTGGCCTCAAGCCCGCATCGGCGCTGGCCATGGGCGCAGGTGTGGCGGGCTTTGCCGCCTTGTTGCTGGCCGCCAGCAGCGACATCCAGCTGGGCTTGATCGCCGTTGGTGGATTTGCCGGGGCCGTGTTGGTGTTTGCGGGCCTGAGCTGGGTGGCTGTGAAGCTGTTGCGTGTGAGCGTGAACGAAGCCACCGCACCGCGTTGGCTGGTGCTGGCCACGCGGCAGATTTCGGCGCGCCCGGCCTATGCCGTGGTGCAGGTCAGCGCGCTGGCCGTGGGCATGCTGGCCCTGCTGCTGCTGGTGATGCTGCGCACCGACCTGATAGACAGCTGGCGCAAGGCCACGCCGGCCGATGCACCGAATCGCTTTGTCATCAACATCATGCCCGAGCAAAACGCGCCGTTCCAAAAGACGCTGCGCGATGCGGGTGTGCAGCGCTACGACTGGTACCCCATGTTCCGTGGCCGCCTGGTGGCGATCAACGGCCAGGCCACATCACCCGACAACTACACCGACGACCGCGCCAAGCGCCTGGTCGACCGCGAGTTCAATCTGTCGAATGCCGCTGAAAAACCCGAGCACAACCTGCTGGTCGGCGGCGTTTGGAAACCCGAAGAAAAAGACGCACTGAGCGTGGAAGAGGGCATCGCCAAAACGCTGGGCCTGAAGCTCGGCGACACGCTGCGTTTCGACATTGGTGGGCTTATCAGCGAAGGCCGCATCACCTCGCTGCGCAAGGTCGACTGGGGCTCCATGCACGCCAACTTCTTTGTCATGTTCCCGGTGAGTGCACTGCCCGATGTGCCCGTGACCTACATGACGGCCTACCGTGCGCCCGAGCAGCGCGGCTTTGACAACCAACTGGTGCGCAGCTTCCCCAACGTCACCAATGTGGACCTGAGCACGGCGCTGGCGCAGGTGCAACGTGTGCTCGACCAGGTGATACGTGCGGTTGAATTCTTGTTTGGCTTCACCCTGGCCGCTGGCCTGGTAGTGCTGTTTGCCGCCGTGACCGCCACGCGCGAAGAGCGCGCGCGCGAGTTCGCCATCATGCGCGCGCTGGGCGCCCCAAGTGTGCTGCTGCGCCAGGTGCAACGTGCCGAGCTGGCTGGTGTGGGTGTGCTCGCCGGCTTCCTGGCCAGCCTGGCCGCCATGGCCGTGGGCTGGGGGCTGGCGCGCTACGTGTTCGACTTCAGCTGGGGTGCAGCGCCCTGGGTGCCTCTGGCCGGTGCTCTGGCGGGCGCCGTGCTGGCGCTGCTGGCGGGCTGGTGGGGGCTGCGTGAAGTGCTGCAGCGGCCGGTGGTGCAGACGCTGCGTAATGCAGCGGACTAGCGGCGGATTGAGCCTGGTGTCTAAACTTTAAAATACATAGCTGCTCGCGCACACCTTTTGTGCGCCAGAGCCGTTTTTTGTATTGAACCCCCATGGACATCGAAGAACCCAGCCCCACCGCCCAGACCACGCCTTTCGAATGGATAGGCGGCGAAGAACGTGTCAAGGCTTTGGTCGAGCGCTTCTACGACCTGATGGACCTGGAGCCCGGCTACAGCGACCTGCGCGCCGCGCACGGTCCGGCCCTGGACAACGCACGTCAGCGTTTGTTCTGGTTCTTGTGTGGCTGGATGGGCGGCCCCTCGTATTACACCGACCAGTTTGGCCACCCACGCCTGCGTATGCGCCACATGCCGTTTGCCATAGGCATCAAAGAGCGTGACCAGTGGGTGGCGTGTATGGATCAGGCCATGGGCGAAACCGATGTGCCCGAAGCGCTGCGTTCACGCCTGAAGCAAAGCTTTTTCCAGACGGCGGACTGGATGCGCAACAAGGGTGTGTAGTGTGTACTGCCGATCAGGCCGGGCCCTTCGTTTGTCCCTCAGGTGGTTTGGCACGAATGGGTGCGATGAGCCTCAAGCGTAAGTACCAGCCCTCCGCAAGCCGTCACAGATTTAGGCAGGCATTTATGACGCCTGGCCGACAACCCCGTGCCTGACCGCTTCTACAAAAGAAGCTTGTAGACCTGTCATCTATTACAGCCCACATCAGCAGTTGGCCTATTTGCAAGCCGCGGTTTCACTATGACAGGTTGGCACACGTGAAACAACTCATTACGATTGCCGTATGTATTCATACCATCGGGAAGAGCAATCCGGTATAAACCCAATCGTTGTCTGTTCATTCACAACATTTTCTTCAAGCTCCCGCTGAATACACGATCAACGAGCACAGCGCAAACCTGCACCCAATAGCAGGTAGGTTTCGCGGCTAAAACAAAACCAAATTCACCGCGATAGAGGATGGGATGTGCTCTCTTTGCACCCTGTTTTTCAACGCCTGTAGGAGGATTTGCATGAAGCCGATGGCTCGATTACTTTCCACCATTGCATTTGCCGTCGCCCTGGCGGGATGTGCTTCATCGCCGCCGACTTCCCCGACGGCCCAAGGGCCAAAGGATGCAGCTCCCGCAACGCGGGCAGCGAATGACAAGCTGAAAAGCTATCTCCCATTTACCAACCAGCAAGATTTCGAAGATTCGAAGCGCGGCTTCATCTCTGATATTCCCAACCCCGTCATCAAAGGTGCAGCGGGCAACAGCGTCATCGACCTCGGTCAGTATGATTTTCTGAAGCAAGCGGGTGACGCACCCGCGACGGTCAACCCCAGCCTCTGGCGCCAATCGCAACTGCTAGGTATACGCGGCCTCTTCAAGGTGGTGGACGGCATCTACCAGGTGCGCAATATCGACCTTGCCAACATCACCTTCGTGCGAGGCAACACCGGTTGGATTGTGATTGACCCGCTGACGTCGGTAGAGACCGCCAAGGTTGCTCTCGACCTGGTCAATGAGAAAGTCGAAAAGCTTCCTGTGACTGGCGTCATCTTCACGCACAGCCACGTCGACCACTTCGCCGGCCTGCGCGCCATCGTCGATGAAAAAGACGTGAAGGCGGGCAAGGTGCCCGTCATTGCGCCAGAGCACTTCATGGAAGAAGCCGTGAGCGAAAACGTCTTCGCTGGCAACGTGATGAGCCGTCGCGCCTCGTACATGTACGGTAATCTGCTGCCGAAGAACCCGCGCGGCAACGTTGGTGGCGGCTTGGGTATCACCACGGCTGCGGGCACCATCACGCTGTTCGAGCCCAGCCATCTCATCAAGAAGACGGGTGAAAAGATGACCATTGACGGCATCGAGGTCGTGTTCCAGATGGCCCCGGGCACGGAAGCCCCGGCCGAGATGCTGTTCTACTTTCCCAAGTTCAAGGCCATTGACCTGGCCGAGGACGCGAACCACACGCTGCACAACATCCTGACGCTGCGTGGTGCCAAGGTGCGTAGCGCAGAAAAGTGGGCGAAGTACCTCGACGAAACCATTGGCCTGTGGGGCAAGGACGCGGTAGTTTCCTTCGGTAGCCACCATTGGCCGCAGTGGGGAAATGAGCGCGTAGCGCAGCATTTGGAAAAGCAACGCGACCTCTACAAATACATCAACGACCAAACCCTGCGCATGGCCAACCAAGGTCTCACCATGCACGAGATTGCCGATCAGTTTGTGCTGCCCGACTCGCTGGCCAAGGAGTTTTTCAGCCGTGGTTACTACGGTGACCTGAAGCACAACGTTCGCGCCACCTACCAGCTATATCTGGGCTGGTGGGATGCGAATCCGTCCAACTTTGACCCTTACCCACCTGCGGTGGAGGCCAAGAAGTATGTGGACATGGTGGGCGTCGACAAGATGATTCAGACCGCGCAGGAAGCCTTTAACAAGGGTGACTTCCGTTGGTCGGCTTCCGTGGCGAACAAGGTAGTGTTTGCCGACCCACGCAACCAGCAGGCCCGAGCGATCGAAGCAGACGCCTTGGAACAATTGGGCTATCAGGCTGAGTCTGGCCCGGCCCGCAATTTCTACTTGAGTGCGGCCAAGGAACTGCGTGATGGGGTACAGAAAGCGGCCACGCCGAACACATCTTCGCCCGACATCATTGCCGGCATGACGACACAGATGTTCCTCGACTTCTTGGCCATTCACTTGAACGGTCCCAAGGCCGATGGAAAGAACTATGGGTTCAATCTGGTCTTCCCTGACACCAAGGAAAACTTTTCATTGACGGTGAAGAACAGCGTGATGACCGCAACAAAAGACCGCAAGCTGGATAAGCCAGACGCGACCTTGACGCTAGACCGCGTTACTTTGAACGACATCGCATTGGGCAAACTGAAAATGGACGACGTGCCCGCCAGCGGCAAGGTCAAGTTTGATGGCGAGCGGGCCAAGTTCCAGGAGATGTTGGGACTGCTCGACAAGTTCGACTTCTGGTTCACCATTGCTGAACCCTGACGCCAGTTTGAGTTGAGTACGGACGGGCTGTTTTCCAGCCCCCAAGCCCTGCATTTCACCAAGAGGTGTCTGCAGGGCTTATTTTTTCTGCTCACCCATCTGGTGGGGCTCACATGAATGTCTGCTCACACTTACCGACTAAAAAGCCGTCTGTCGATGGTATTGCCCGTGGCCTGGGTCGAAAACCCTTTCGACTTCCAGATTGAAAGACTCAACGACCTCGCGCCTCGCATGTCATCGAACTTGACGGTGCTCACCACGCGGCGGAGAATCGATTTTCCCTTGCCGCCGCGAGCCAAGACGACAAGTTTGTGTTCGTGTGGCTCCGAAGGAGGTTGGTATGAGCTATCACCTGGAAGGTCGCCTGCTCGAAGTTTGTAACTGCAACGTCCTGTGTCCCTGCTGGATTGGCGAAGACCCGGACAACGGCACCTGCGACACCATCGTCGCCTGGCGCATAGACAAGGGAACGGTCGATGGGGTTGACGTGAGCGGCAACACCATTGCGGCCGTGGCCCATGTGCCTGGCAATATCCTGAAAGGCAATTGGAGGGCCGCGATCTATGTCGACGACCAGGCCTCCAAGGCACAGGAAGAGGCCCTGCTGAAGGTCTACACCGGCCAGGCCGGCGGGCCGGTCGCCGATCTCGCCAAGCTGATCGGCGAAGTGGTGTCTGTGGAGCGGGCGCCGATCCGCTTCACGGTCGAGGAGGGCAAGGGCTTGCTGGAGATCGGCAAAAACTACTTCGCCGAACTCGAGCCCTATCGTGGTGCGATGGGGGGGCTGACCACGCTCTCCGACACCGTGTTCTCGACGGTGCCCGGGGCGCCGGTGTTTGTTGGCAAGGCGCCGAGCTATCGGTCGAAGAACGCCGACCTCGGCATCCAGCTCGACATCAAGAACCACAACGCCCTGCAGAGCACCTTCGTCTTCGACGCATAAGCCGCCTGATCGTACCCAAGGCGAATCACCGCAGCGCATAAGCGCGGAGGTTTCCCATGACCCCTAGGGCAGGCCCGGCGCTGACCAGCGCCCCCCGTCACCAGCGCGTGTTCTTGCCGGTCCTGGCCGCACTGGTCGGGCTGGCCTGGGTGGCGTTGTGGACGTGGACGCGCAGCCCCTACGGGCGTTATCTCGAGCACGGTGACTGGACGAAGTCGGGACCGGCGGCGTTTCTGTGCAGTGTTGTTCCGGCCGGTGACGTGGTCGTGCCCATGGCGCTCTACGCCGTGGCCTGGATACTCATGACGGCGGCCATGATGCTGCCCACGACCTTACCGCTGTTCAACGCCTTCGACCGCTTGACGGTGGGGCGCCCAGACCATGGGTATCTGCTTTTGCTGCTCGGCCTGGGCTATATGACGGTGTGGGGGGCCTTCGGGTTGCTGGCACATGCGCTTCACTGGGCGATGCTGTCGCTGCTCGCCAGGGTACCCCTATTGGCCTGGCATGGCTGGATGATAGGTGTCGCCACCATTGCCTTGGCCGGCGCCTTCCAGTTCAGCAGTCTTAAGTATCGCTGTCTGGAAAAGTGCCGAACGCCTTTGAGTTTCGTGATCGAGCACTGGCATGGTGGGCATCAAGCGCGGCACGCGTTCGCGCTGGGTGCTCACCACGGCCTGTTCTGCGTTGGCTGCTGCTGGGCGCTGATGTTGTTGATGTTCGCGCTTGGCACCGGCAGCCTGGGCTGGATGCTGCTGCTTGCGGCCGTGATGGCGATCGAAAAGAACGTTCGCTGGGGCCGGCATCTGAGCACGCCGCTCGGTATCGCGCTGCTGTCCTGGGCCGTCATTCTGGCGGTGACCCATGTCTGAAGCGCGCTCTGGCTTGCCGACCTGGCAGACGTTCGCCCTCACCGCAGTGGCGATGCTCGCCTTCGCCGCCAATTCATTGTTGTGCCGGCTCGCATTACATCAAACAGGCATTGATCCGACCAGCTTCGGCAGCATACGGCTGGTTTCCGGAGCGATCACGCTCGCCGTCATCGTGCGGCTCAGATCGCAACGTTCCGCGCCTGTCCCTGCCGACTGGCTCGCTGCGAGCATGCTGTTTGCCTATGTCGCGTTTTTCTCCTTCGCCTATCTCGCCTTGTCCGCCGGGACCGGCGCGTTGATTCTGTTCGGCGCAGTGCAGTTGACGATGTTCAGCGTAGGCCTGCGCTCGGGTGAGAGGTTTAGCCCTGTTGCGTGGGCCGGTCTCGCCCTGGCCGTTGCGGGGTTGGTCTACCTGTTGTCGCCGGGCGTGGCTGCGCCGCCGCTCTTAGGTGCCGCGTCGATGGCGGTCGCCGGCGTGGCCTGGGGCGTGTACTCGCTGCGCGGTCGCGGCGTGGCCGACCCGCTGGCTGCCACGGCGGGCAACTTTGTGCGGGCCGTGCCATTTGCCCTCGTGCTGAGCCTGCTTTGCGCAGCCAATGTACACGCGGATGCGGCTGGGGCCTGCCTGGCCGTTGCCTCTGGCGCCCTCACATCGGGCATAGGTTATGCCATCTGGTATGCCGCGCTGCGCAAGCTTTCTGCCATGCGAGCCTCCACGGTGCAGTTGTCGGTGCCACTGATTGCCGCATTCGGCGGCATGTTGTTCCTTTCGGAAGCAATTACGCCGCGCCTGGCTGCTGCTTCCGCGGCGATCCTTGGCGGCATTGCGCTGGTGCTGACCAGCAGGGCGCAGAAGCCGCGTCCGTAGCGTTCTGTGTGAATCTGGCGCACCTTGTCCCCGATCACGCGGGTTGGCAAAGTCGATCGCTTGCACGCCATTTCGGCCGAGACTGGTTTGAACTGGTGCTGCGTGCGAAGTGGCGAACCCCCAAGGGTCCGTATGCCCCGGCGTACGACCGCTTGTATTGGCTGACACTTGTGAGTCTCGGAACACACCGCCACGGGTAGGGCGCTTTGGGGCAATACGAGCGAGTACCTATCCTAAGCTTGCCAACGGCGGCAAGCTGATCGTCCCGCAGCCCTTAGGACGCACTCAGCAACACGATCAAAGCCCCGGCCCCGCCATGCGCCGGGCGGGCTTGCACAAAGGCGATCACTTCCTTTTTTTGCACCAGCCAGTGGCGCACCTTGGTTTTCAGCACCGGCGTTTTGCCGGGGGAACCTAAGCCCTTGCCGTGCACCACGCGTACACAACGGATGCCATGGCGGTAGGCTTCGCGGATGAAGCCGGAGAGGGCGTCGCGCGCGTCATCGCTGCGCAGGCCGTGTAGGTCGATCTGGCGCTGTATGCTCCACTCGCCGCTGCGCAGGCGGCGCGGCACGTCGGGGCCTATGCCGGGGCGGCGGTAGCTCAGGGCGTCGTCGGTGTCGAGCAGGCTGCTGGCGTCAAAGCCGTCGCTGATGGCTTCGACCAGCACGGCTTGTTCGTCGAGTTCCAACTGGGTGGGCACGGGCTTTGGTGGTGCGCGCTTGATGATGGCCTTGCGTTGGTCGGGCAGGGGTTGGACGGCACCCACGGCGCGCGCAAACAAATGTTTTTCGGCCTCCAGGCGGCGCTGCAATTCCAGACGCGCTGCCCGCACCGCCGCCTCGGCCGCAGCGGCTTGGGCCAGGGCTTTCTGGATCTGGCCCAGGTCTTGGAGCGAGTGGACTTTCATGGCGGGCGAGGTGGCGGCTGGCATTGGGCGTCGGGAACACGGCGTGTTTCATTCTCACCGATTTGCCAGTGCCCGGGCATTCAGGACGGCAAAACGCAAAAACAGGTTTTTACAAGTTTCCCGGGGTTATCCCTAGTGCGCAAACGTTTGCGCAAACGTTTGCGGCGCATATCATCCAAGCTCGGACAGCCACCGGCGTTCTTCAAAAAACAATCTTCCAAGAGACATTCGCCATGAAGTTCACCCGCCGTAGCCTGCAAAGCACTGCCGCGTGGATGTTGTTGGCGGCTGCTGTGGCAAGGCCCTCTTTGGCGCAAGACAAATGAGGACGCAAGAGATAAAGCATGGCCACCATCAAAGACGTAGCGCAACGGGCCGGGGTTTCGGTGACCACGGTGTCGCACGTGATCAACAACTCCCGCGTGGTGAGTGCCGAGGGGCGCGAGCGGGTGGAGCAGGCGATTCGTGCGCTGGGCTACGTGCCCAACGCCATGGCGCGCAGCTTGAAGAGCAACAGCTCGGCCACGCTGGGCATGCTGATCCCGAATAGCTCCAACCCCTACTTTGCCGAGATTGTGCGCGCGGTGGAGGACCGCTGTTTCAGCGCCGGCTACACGCTGGTGTTGTGCAATACCGATGATGAACCCGGCCGCCAAAGTGTCTACCTGCAGGTGCTGGCCGAGCGGCGCATAGATGGGCTGATTGTGGTCAGCACCGGCACCGTGGACGACCATTCGCTGGCGAGCCAATTACAAGGCCTGCGTATTCCCACCGTGCTGGTCGACCGCGAAATTGCCGAGCCCACTTGCGACCTGGTAGCGACCGCCCACATGCAGGGTGGTTTGCTTGCCGGGCGCCACTTGTTATCGCTGGGGCACCAGCGTATCGCCTGTATTGGCGGGCCGCTGGGCGTGATGTCGAGCGAGCAGCGCATCGAGGGCTGGCGCCTGGCGCTGGCCGAGCGCGGCGTGGTGCTGCGTGCCGATGAACTGCTGTGGCGCGGCGGCTTTACCAGCCAGGGCGGTTATGAGGCCATGCACGCCATTCTGCGCACGCCAGACCGGCCCTCGGCGGTGTTTGTGTGCAACGACTTGATGGCGATTGGCGCGCTGCGTGCCGCGCATGAAACCGGTGTGGCTGTGCCCGATGAACTGTCCATCGTGGGCTTTGACGATATTGAACTGTCGTCCTACACCAGCCCCGCGCTCACCACCGTGGCGCAGCCCAAAACACAAATCGGCGGCTTGGCGGTCGACATGCTGCTGGAGCGTGTGAGCGGCCAACGCCGTGAACCCTGCAAGGTGGTGCTGCAGCCAGAGTTGTGTGTGCGCGCCTCCACCGCCAGCCATACGCCGCAACGTGTTGCATCGGCTGCCGCCGCTTCGTCCTCTTCCATCTCTTCCATCTCTTCCATCTCTTCCATCTCTGCCACCCGGGCGACCATGCCCGTTATTTCAGAATGACACTCGCCGTGAACGCCGCTTCCTCAACTTCTTCAATTCCCGCGCCGCGCATCGTGGTGCTGGGCAGCCTCAACATGGACCTGGTGGCACGCGTGCCGCATGTACCGGAAGCCGGTGAAACCCTGACCGGGCATTCGATGGCCACCATACCCGGCGGCAAAGGCGCCAACCAGGCCGTGAGCTGCGCACGCCAGGGCGCGCAAGTGCAGATGCTCGGCTGTGTGGGCGACGACGCCTACGGCTCGGCGCTGCGCCAGGCGCTGCAGCAAGACGGCATCGACACCGGCACCTTACGTACCGTCACGGCCGAGGCCACGGGTGTGGCGCTGATCCTGGTGGAGGACAACGGCCAGAACCGCATCGTGCTCAACCCCGGTGCCAATGGCCGGTTTGAAGTTGACGAGGCGGCCTTGCGCCAGCAGCTCAATGGCGCGGCCTTCATGGTGGCGCAGTTTGAAGTGCCGCTGCCACAAGTTGCCAAAGCGATTCGTGTCGCGCATGCAGCGGGCTGCAAGGTGTTGCTCAACCCCTCGCCGGTGCAAGCCATTGACCAGCCCTTGTGGCCCTTGATCGACACGCTGGTGGTCAACGAAATCGAAGCCAAGGATTTGAGTGGCCACACGGTGAACACCCCCCAAGAGGCGCTGGTGGCGGGGCAGGCCTTGCGCGCCAAAGGGGTGGCGCGTGTGGTGATCACGCTGGGCGCACACGGCGCGGTGGCCGTGGCCCAGGGCGGCGCCAGTTATCACCCCGCGCTGAAGGTGCGGGCGGTGGACACCACCGCTGCCGGCGACACCTTTCTGGGCGCGCTGGCCACGGCCTTGGGTGAAGGCCAGTCTCTGGACGAGGCCGTGCGCCTGGGCATTCGCGCCGCCGCTTTGTGTGTGCAGCAGCCCGGCGCCCAGCCGTCCATTCCCCGCCGCGACGCCGTGCTGCGCAGCCCCATGCCCCCGGACTGGACGGTGTTGTGAAACGCACCACGCTGCTGCACGCCGAGCTTTCGCAATTAATCGCCTCGCTGGGGCATGGCGACTGCCTGGTGATTGGCGACGCGGGCCTGCCGATTCCGCCCGGGCCGCAGCGTATCGACCTGGCCGTGATGCGTGGTGTTTTGAGTTTTTGGGCTGGCCACAAAAAAGTGAGCTAGCCAGGCTTATCTGGCGGGCCTGTATGGCTACTTACGGCCCGAAGGCAGCGGCTGCACCGCACCGGCTGCACGCGTGAACAGACTTTTGTCCGCGTCTTTTTGCCGCTTGGCGACTTCAGCTGCGGCCTTTTCTTTGGCTTGCTCGGCGGCTTTGTCGGCAATGGTTTTCTGCAGCTTGGCCAGGTCTTGTAGGGAATTGACTTTCATGCCCTGCATTATCAAAGCAAGCCGGCCTCGGCCATGGAAAAGCTTTGTCCCGCGCCCACGATGACATGGTCCAGCACCCGTACATCCACCAGGGCCAAAGCCGCGCGCAGGCTGCGGGTCAGGGTTTCGTCGGCGGGTGAGGGTTTGACGCTGCCGCTGGGGTGGTTGTGCGCCAGGATCACGGCCGCCGCATGGTGGTGCAGGGCACGCAGCACCACTTCGCGTGGGTAAACGCTGGTTTGCGTGAGCGTGCCCCTGAACAACTCCTCCAGCCCCAACAAGCGGTGCTGCGCATCCAAAAACAGCACGGCAAACACTTCGTAGGGGCGGTTGGAGAGGTGTAGTTGCAGGTAGTAGCCGACGGCGTCGGGGCTGTCGAAGACCTGACGCTCGCGTAGTTGCTCGGCCATGGCGCGGCGCGCGAGTTCCAGCACGGCCACCAGTTCGGCGCGTTTGGCCGGGCCCAGGCCCTTGACGCGGCGCAGATCGTCCACCGTGGCATGCAGCAGGCCGGCCATGCCGCCAAAACCCCCGGGCGGCGGGTCTAGGAGTTCCTGCGCCAGTTGCAGCACACCCTTGCCGGCCAGGCCGGTGCGCAGCAGCAGGGCCAGCAGTTCGGCATCGCTCAGCGCGCCCGGGCCGCGTGCGAGCAGCTTTTCGCGGGGGCGGGCGTCGGCGGGCAGGTCTTTGAGGGGCATGGGCGGCTCCGTTTAGGACGGGAAGCCGCTGGTGACAAGACTTTGGGATAGCCTGAAAGGTGATTTGCCACCGAGGGTGCGGCGCGCGCCCCGGCTTTCTACAATAGAGGGCAGTTTATTGATAACCGCCGTGCTGCGCCACGGCCTTCGAGAGTTTTATGTCGTCCACACCCACGCTTGTCCAACCCAGCTCATTCCTGACCCTGCACTACCGCTTGGCAGGGCCCGGTGGCGACATCATCAACACGTTTGAAGGCAAACCCGCCACCTTGTCGCTGGGCACGGGTGAGCTGTCGCCTGCGGTTGAGCAGCGCCTGCTGGGCCTGGAAGAGGGCACACGCGCCACGTTCGAGATTCCGGCGGGCGAGGCTTTTGGCGAACGCAAGGCCGACATGGTGCAGTGGGTGGCGCGCAAGCTGCTGAACCAACTGGGCGACCCGGACGAAAAATACAACGTCGGCGACGTGGTGCAGTTCCCCACGCCCGACGGCCTGGGCCAATACGCCGGTGCGGTGCAGCAAGTGGGCAATGCCGACAGCCCGGACGCCGTGTTGTTCGACTTCAACCACCCGCTGGCCGACCAGCCGGTGACGTTTGAAGTGCAATTGATTGGGGTGTTATGAGCGACGTGAAGGCCTTGGGCCCAGAAGAAATCATCCTGGCCGAGCCGCGTGGCTTTTGTGCCGGGGTCGACCGCGCCATTGAAATCGTGGAGCGTGCGCTGGCCAAGTTTGGCCGGCCCATCTATGTGCGCCACGAGATCGTGCACAACACCTATGTGGTCAACGACCTGAAGGACAAGGGCGCGATCTTCATCGAAGAACTGTCGGACGTGCCGCCGGGTGCGACGCTGGTGTTTTCAGCCCACGGCGTGAGCAAGGCGGTGCAAGACGAAGCGCGTGCACGTGGCTTCCAGATCTTTGACGCCACCTGCCCGCTGGTCACCAAGGTGCATGTGGAAGTGGCCAAACTGCACAAGGAAGGCTTCGAGTTCATCATGATTGGCCACAAGGGCCATCCCGAGGTCGAGGGCACCATGGGCCAGCTCGACAGCGGCATCCACCTGGTGGAAGACGTGGCCGATGTGGCCAAGGTGCAGCCCGGCCAGACCGAGCGCCTGGCGGTGGTCACACAAACCACGCTGAGTGTGGACGACGCGGCCGAAATTTCTGCCGCCGTGCGTGCACGTTTCCCGAATATCCGCGCGCCAAAGATGCAGGACATCTGTTATGCCACGCAGAACCGGCAAGACGCCATCAAGGTGATGAGCCCGCAGGTGGACATCGTCATCGTGGTCGGCAGCCCCACCAGCTCGAACAGCAACCGCCTGCGCGAACTGGCGCAGAAGCTGGGCACTGAGAGCTACATGGTCGACAGCGCGGAAGAACTGCAAGCCGCATGGTTTGAAGGCAAGATCCGCGTCGGTTTGACGGCTGGTGCCTCGGCGCCCGAGGTGCTGGTGAAGCAGGTGATAGACCGCATCAAGGCACTGGGCGCGGTGTCGGTGCGCAAGATGGACGGTATTCAGGAAACCACCAAGTTCCCGTTACCCAAGGGTTTGCGTTTGGACGGCACGGGCTTGCCGGCTGACGGCGCTTCGATTTAAAAGCTAGAAGAAAAAATGCCGCTAGCGCCTATGCAGCTAGCGGCAATAGCTATTGTTTAAATAGCAAGCGCCGGTTGGCGTTGAAGCTGGGTCAGGCCTGCAACAGGCGCTGAACGTACTGGCTCACACCGCTGCTCACATCCGCAAACTGGTGATCGCAACCGGTGGCGCGCAGGGCCGTCAAATCGGCTTGTGTGTAGCTCTGGTACTTGCCGCGCAGCGCGTCGGGGAAGGCGATGTATTCGATCAAACCTTGCTTCACCGCATCGTGCAGGCTTAGTGCGGGCAGCTTGTCTTGCGCACGCAGCGTGTTGACCACGGCGTGGGCAATGTCGTTGAACGGCTGGGCGCGGCCGGTGCCGAGGTTGAACACGCCGGATTGGCTAGGGTTGTCGTAGAACCACAGGTTGACGGCCACCACGTCGTCGACAAACACGAAGTCGCGCATCTGGCCACCGGCGGGGTAACCGCCGTATTCACCAAACAGCTTGACCTTGCCATCGGCCTTGAACTGGTTGAACTGGTGGAAAGCCACACTGGCCATGCGGCCCTTGTGTTGCTCGCGCGGACCGTAGACGTTGAAGTAGCGAAAGCCCACTACCTGCGCCATGTTGCGCTGGGCGATGCGGCTGAAGTCGCTGCCGCATTCGAGGCGCATGCGTTGGTCGAACAGCAGCTTGGAGTAGCCGTAGACGTTGAGTGGCTGCTCGTATCTGGGCTGCTCGATGAACTTGTCCGAGCCGCCGTAGGTGGCCGCAGAAGAGGCGTACAGCAGGCGTGTGCCTTGTTGCTGGCACGACTGGAACAGGCCACACGACAAGGTGTAGTTGTTGTCCATCATGTATTTGCCGTTGTGCTCCATGGTGTCGCTGCAAGCACCTTCATGGAACACGGCTTCCACCTTGCCGTAGTGGCCTTGGGCGAAGCGCGGGTAGAACACGTCCAGATCCACATAGTCAGCGATCTGCAGGTCCACCAGGTTGCGGAATTTGTCGCCCTGGGTGAGGTCGTCCACCGCGATGATGTCGCTGATGCCGCGTGTATTCAGGCCACGGATGATGTTGCTGCCGATGAAGCCGGCGGCGCCGGTCACAACAATACGGGTCATGGTCGTATCCTTTTTCAGCAAGAAAAGAGCTTAGTGCTTGGCGAGGGGGTTGGCGAAGCGACACGAAGTGCGCGAAGACTGGGGGTTAGCCATTAAACAGTTCGTCGTAGCTGACGGTGGCGGTGCCGAATTTGCCGACCACAATGCCGCCCGCGCGGTTGGCCGGGGGCATGGCGTCGCGCAACGACAGGCCGGCGGCGCACAGCGCGGCCAAGGTGGCGATCACGGTGTCGCCGGCGCCGGTCACGTCGAACACCTCGCGCGCCTGGGCACTGACGTGGAGCTCGCCTGCGGCGTCAAACAGCGTCATGCCTTCTTCGCTGCGTGTGAGCAGCAGGGCGTCGAGCGCCAGGTGCTCACGCAAGGCATGGGCCTTGGTGCGCAGGTCTTCTTCGCTGGTCCAGTCGCCGATGACGTGCTGCAACTCGGCGCGGTTGGGGGTCAGCACGCTGGCGCCGCGGTAGCGGGAGTAGTCGGAGCCCTTGGGGTCGATGAGCACGATTTTGTTCTGGCTGCGCGCCAGGGTGATCATGTCTTGCACGTGCGCCAGGCCACCCTTGCCGTAGTCGGAAAACAGCACCGCGTCGTGTTTGGGCAATAACGTGGCGAATTGGGCCGATTGCGAGGCCAGGATTTCGCTCTTGGGCGTGTTTTCAAAATCCATGCGCAGCAGTTGTTGCTGGCGGCCGATGACGCGTAGCTTGACCGTGGTTTTGAGCTCCGCATCACGCCCGAAGTGTGGTTTGATGCCGGTCTTGGCCACCAGGGCTTCGAGTTTGTGGCTGGCTTCGTCTTCACCCACGACGGTCAGCAGCGATGCCTGGGCACCGAGCGTGACCACGTTGTAAGCGACGTTGGCCGAGGCCCCAATCCGCTCTTCTTCGCGCGTGACGCGCACTACCGGCACCGGCGCTTCGGGGCTGATGCGATCGACCGCGCCGTACCAGTAGCGGTCGAGCATGGCGTCGCCCACCACCAGCACCTGGGCTGTGGCGAGTTGGGCGCGGGAGAGTGCGGAGAGGTTTGTCATCTTTTTTCTTCACTGCCGAGACAAAGTCGGCAACGGTTCATTCTAGAAAAAACGCCACGCAATCGGTTTCGACTGGCGCGTGGTGTTTCGCGCGATTACAGTTCTTCGACGCGTCTTGCCGGGTAGCTGTCCCAGGCCTGGCAGCCGGGGCATTGCCAGAAGTGTTGCTTGGCTTCAAAGCCACAAGCGGCACAGCGGTAACGCGTGAGCGGCTTGGTGGCGTGGTCCAGGGCGCGTTGCACCTGGGGGTGGAATTCTTCGTGCTGCAGGGTTTCGCCGGCAATCCAGCGCGCGGCGGCGACCAGTGATTTTTCGTGGTCCAGGTGCTGGGCGTAGCGCAGGCGCGCAGACTTGATCTCTGCTGGCGTGTCCCCCGCCATAGACACAATCGCCTCGAGCACATCGAGTGAAGGAAACTGCTGGTAGCTGGCTTCCAGGACGCTCAGCGCTTCGGCTTGGCGGTTGACCTGCTGCCCAGTGTTGGCCAGCATTTTGGCGGCCAGCGGCATGGCATTGGGCGCGGCCTGGGCAATGGTCAGCAAGGTGTCAAAGGCTTCTTGTGGTCGCCCGGTCTTGTTGAACAGATGCGCCAGGTCGAAGCGCGGGCGCGGTGATTGGGGTGCGATGGCGATGGCTTGCTCAAGCCGTTGTTGGGCTTCAGCCGGTTGACCGGCGGCCTGCAGCGTGGCGGCTTCTTCACACAGGTAATGCGCCATGCGGCCGCTGAACGTGCCCTGCGCCGAGGCTTCGAGTTTCTTGGCAATTGCCGCAGCGTGTGGCCAGTCGCGCGAACGTTCGTAGATCGATAAAAGGGCCAGTCGGCTTTGTTCTTCGAAGCGGCTGCCTTCGAGCTTTTGCAATGCGGCTTCGGCACGATCCAGCAGGCCGGCCTTCAGAAAATCGAGTGCCAGTGCGTGTTGCGCGCGATGCCGGTCGTCGACGCTCAGGTCACCGCGTGACAACAGGTGCTCGTGCACACGCACAGCACGTTCGTATTCGCCACGGCGGCGGAACAGATTGCCCAGGGCGAAGTGCAGCTCGGAGGTGTCGGGGTCCTTCTGCACGGCTTCGATGAAGGCATCGATGGCCTTGTCTTGCTGCTCGTTGAGCAGGAAGTTCAGGCCCTTGAAGTACGCCTTGGGGGCCTGGCGGTTTTCCAGCCGCAGTTGGCGCAGGTCAAAGCGTGAGGCCAGCCAGCCCAGCACAAATGCAAGCGGCAGGCCAAGCAGCAGCCAACTGAGGTCAAATTCCATGAGGCGGTTCGCTGAGCGGCTCAGAGGCCGTGTTGGTATAGGTGGGCGCTTCCTTGGGGGCGGCGGGTGCTGGAGCGGCGACCAGCGGCTGTGCCTTCCTGGCGGCCACGCGGTGTTTCCACCAGCGCGGCACCATGCCCAGCACACCCACGGCCAGGCCGGCGGCAAACGCGCTCAAGATCAGCAGCACCATGGGTGCGCGCCACTGCGTGCCAAAAAAGAAGTGCACGGCAGCGTCTTGCTGGTTGTTCAGCGCAAAAGCGAAAAGGGTAAAAAAAATGGCCGCCCTAAGTACCCACTTGAGCAGCCATATCAGGTTTTTCATTCTGGTCCTCTTTCGTGAGGATCATTCTAGCGAATCGAATCGCTCAAACCCGCATCCTTAAGCGCGTCGTGCGACGGGCTTTTCGTTGAGATCTTCGTTGCGTTCATCTACCGCTTCACGCAAGGCTTTGCCCGGCTTGAAGTGCGGTACGCGTTTCTCGGGGATGGCCACGCTTTCACCGCTACGCGGGTTGCGTCCCATACGCGGCGGGCGGCGGGTCACGGAGAAACTGCCGAAGCCACGGATCTCAATGCGGTGCCCACGGACCAGGGCCTCGCTGACGGCATCCAGTATGGTCTTGACGGCGTATTCAGCGTCACGGTGGGTGAGCTGGCTGAAACGGGCCGCGAGTTCTTCAACGAGGTCAGATCGGGTCATTGTTCTTGTGCAGTCGTTAGACCTGTTCAATATCTTTTTGGGGTGCGCAACGCCGAGGGGCGCGGTTTGACGTACTTGCGTGATTCCCGAAAGGATATTGAACAGGTTCTTAAGTTAAACAGGCCAACCCGCTTGCCTCGCAAGTCGAGTTGGCCTGTGCCTAACCAATCAACAATTAACTAGTGCTTAGTTATTGTTGTTGTCCAGCTTGGCGCGCAGCAGGGCGCCCAGGCTGGTGGTGCCGGCGTTTTCGCGGGCAGAAGCTTGGCTCAGAGCGGCCATGGCTTCGCCTTGATCCGCTGCATCCTTGGCCTTGATGGACAGTTGGATGTTGCGCGTCTTGCGGTCCACGTTCACCACCACGGCGGTGACTTCGTCGCCTTCCTTCAGCACGTTACGGGCATCTTCCACGCGGTCGCGCGAGATTTCCGAAGCACGCAGGTAGCCGATGATGTCTTCGCCGAGGTCGATTTCAGCGCCACGGGCGTCAACGGTCTTGACCTTGCCGGTCACCGTTTGGCCCTTGTCGTTCACGGTCACGAAGGTCGTGAAAGGATCGCTGTCGAGTTGCTTGATGCCCAGGCTGATACGTTCGCGGTCGACGTCAACGGCCAAAACGATGGCTTCAACTTCTTGACCCTTCTTGTAGTTGCGAACAGCGGCTTCGCCGGGTTCGTTCCACGACAGGTCGGACAAGTGCACCAGGCCGTCGATGCCGGCAGCCAGGCCAACGAACACGCCGAAGTCGGTGATCGACTTGATCGGGCCCTTGACGCGGTCGCCACGCTTGGTGTCTTGCGCGAATTCTTGCCATGGGTTGGCCTTGCATTGCTTCATGCCCAGGCTGATGCGGCGCTTGTCTTCGTCGATGTCCAGAACCATGACTTCGACTTCTTCACCCAGCGTGACCAGCTTGGCGGGAGCGATGTTCTTGTTGGTCCAGTCCATTTCGGACACGTGCACCAGACCTTCGATGCCTGGTTCGAGTTCCACGAATGCACCGTAGTCGGCGATGTTCGTGACCTTGCCGAACAGGCGGGTGCTTTGTGGGTAGCGGCGCGAAACACCCATCCATGGGTCGTCGCCCATTTGCTTCAGACCCAGCGAGACACGGTTCTTCTCGGTGTCGAACTTCAGGATCTTGGCGGTGATTTCTTGGCCAGCCGTCACCACTTCGCTTGGGTGACGGACGCGGCGCCATGCCATGTCGGTGATGTGCAACAGGCCGTCGATACCGCCCAGGTCAACGAACGCACCGTATTCGGTGATGTTCTTGACCACGCCTTGCACCACGGAACCTTCTTTCAGGGTTTCCATCAGCTTGGCGCGTTCTTCGCCCATGGAGGCTTCCACCACAGCGCGGCGGCTCAGCACCACGTTGTTGCGCTTGCGATCCAGCTTGATGACCTTGAATTCCATGGTCTTGTTCTCGTAGGGAGACAAGTCCTTGATGGGGCGGGTGTCGATCAGCGAACCGGGCAGGAATGCGCGGATGCCGTTGACCAGAACGGTCAGACCGCCCTTGACCTTGCCGCTGGTGGTGCCGGTAACGAATTCGCCGGATTCCAGGGACTTTTCCAGAGACATCCACGAAGCCAGACGCTTGGCGGTGTCGCGGCTGACGATGGTGTCGCCGTAGCCGTTTTCGATGGCAACGATGGCCACCGAGATGAATTCGCCAACCTGGACTTCAACTTCGCCCTTGTCGGACTTGAACTCTTCCAGTGGAACGTAAGCTTCGGACTTCAGACCAGCGTTGACGACCACGAAGTTGTGTTCGATACGGACGACTTCAGCGGTAACGACTTCACCCACGCGGGTTTCAGTACGTTGTTCCGATTCGGCGAATAGGTCGGCAAAAGATTCAGACATTGATTTTCCTAAACCACGTAGCAGGTTTACGGGAGCGGAACTGCGCCCGTTTCTAAGACTGTCGTGGCGGTATTGCGGTGATGAGCCGCAGGGGTTACGAGTTAAAAAACCACGCGTCACCAATGGGTGCGAAGGCAGCGCTTGCGGCCGGCAGCATTGAGGTGAAACGTGGACCTTTGGTGACCCGCAGCAACACAGGCTGCTGCGGTGTTGGCACCCGCCGCGGCTTCTTACGAGGCCTTGAACGGTTGCCGGCTTTGCCACCACGCCAACACCTGATCGACCGATTGCGTGATCGAAATTTCGGAGTTGTCGAGCGGTAAAGCGTCCTGCGCTGGCTTGAGGGGCGAGACCGCGCGGGATGAATCCCGTGCGTCGCGTGCCTCAAGGTCGGCGCGAAGACTGTCGATTGTAGTTGAAATCCCCTTTGAAATCAACTGCTTATGCCGGCGCTCCGCACGGCAGGCGGCGCTGGCCGTGAGGTAGACCTTCAAGGGGGCGTCGGGGAAGATCACCGTACCCATGTCGCGCCCGTCGGCCACCAGGCCCGGCAGACGGCGAAAGCTGTGTTGCAGGGCCACCAGGGCCACACGCACCGAGGGCAGAGCCGACACCTTGGAGGCGTTCATACCCGCTTCTTCGGTGCGGATTTGTTCGCTCACATCGTCGCCATCGAGCAACACCTTGCCCTGGATGAAACGCACGGGAAGCGTTTGCGCCATGGCGGCGATCTCGGCTTCATGCGCCGCGTCTATGAGCAAGCCACGGCGTAGCGCGGCCAGCGCGGTGACGCGGTACATGGCGCCAGAGTCCAGGAAGTGGTAGCCCAGGCGTGCGGCCACGGCCACGGCGACCGTGCCCTTGCCCGAGGCGGTGGGGCCGTCGACACAAATCACCGGAATGTTGGCGGTTGCGGTGTGGCACAGCGACAGCAGCGACTCGAAGTAGTCCGGGAAGGTCTTGGCGACGCATTTCGGGTCTTCGATACGCACCGGCAGACCGGCGGGGTTGAAGGCCGCAAGCGAAAAACACATGGCGACGCGATGGTCGTCGTAAGTGTGGATGCTGGCCGCGCGCCACTGTGCGGCGTCGGGCAGCGGCTGCACGGTGATGTAGTCGGCGCCTTCTTCCACCGTGGCGCCGAGCTTGCGCAGCTCGGTGGCCATGGCGGCGATGCGGTCGGTTTCCTTGACGCGCCAGCTGGCGATGTTGCGCAGCGTGCTCGGGCCGTCGGCGTAAAGCGCCATCACGGCCAGGGTCATGGCCGCATCGGGGATGTGGTTGCAATCGAGGTCCAGCGCCTTCAGCGGCCAGGCGCCACGCCGGACTTCCAGCCAGTTCGGGCCACCCTGGATTTCGGCGCCCATGGCGCGCGCGGCTTCAATAAAACGAATATCCCCCTGGATGGACGCTTCACCTACCCCTTCGATGCGAACCTTTTGGCCTGTTTTGCCCGCACCTATAGCGCCAAGTGCTATGAAATAGCTAGCGGATGAGGCGTCGGCTTCGACATGGATTTCGCCCGGCGACTGGTAGCGGCTGCCGGCCGGAATGATGAAACGTTGCCAGCCTTCGCGCCGCACCTGTATGCCAAAGCGTGCCAGCAGGTTGAGCGTGATCTCGATGTACGGTTTGGATATGAGTTCACCCACCACCTCAATCGTCACATCTTGTTGGGCGACCAGTGGCAGCGCCATCAGCAGCGCGGTGAGGAACTGGCTGGACACATCGCCACGCACACGGATAGGTGCGTCGAGTTGCAGGCGTGGGGCTGCGCCCTGGCCGCCGATTTGCAGCGGCGGGTAACCGGGATTGCCGGTGTAGGCCACCAGGCAACCAAGCTGGCGCAACGCATCCACCAGGTCGCCAATCGGCCGCTCGTGCATACGTGGCACACCATGCAGCGTGAAGTGGCCGCCGAGTACGGCGAGTGCGGCGGTGAGTGGGCGGATGGCGGTGCCGGCATTGCCCATGAACAGGTCGGCCTGCGTGACCTTGAGCTGGCCGTTGAGCCCTTCAATCGTCAGGCTGCTGCCGTTCTGTTGGATGGTGCAGCCCAATTGGCGCAGCGCGGCCAGCATGACCTGGGTGTCGTCCGAGTCCAGCAGATCGTGGATGGTGGTGGTGCCGGCGCTCAGAGCGGCCAGCAGCAAGACGCGGTTGGAAATGCTTTTGGAGCCCGGCAGCAGCACGCTGCCATCGGCGCTGTGCAGAGGGGGGAGGTCTAGGAAGGCGTTGCTGAACATTATTTTTGCGGCTTGAACGAGACCATGCGCCAGTCGGTGCGAGCATCGCTGGCCTGGGTGATCAGGCCTTCCAGCGCGTCGCCGTTCTGGTTTTCAATCATGTGCTCCATGGCCTGCAGCGTGCGCCGAAACGCCTGCGACTGGGCCAGCACTTCTTCTTTGTTGGCCAGCAACACATCGCGCCACATACGCGGGTCGCTGGCGGCAATGCGCGTGAAGTCGCGAAAACCGGGGCCGGCGAGCTTCAGGTATTCCTCGCCCTGGGGCTGCGTCAGCATGCTGTGCATCATGGCAAAGGCGATGAGGTGCGGCAGGTGGCTCACGGCGGCAAAGGCGGCGTCGTGCGACTCGGGCGTCATGGTCATCACGTGGCACTGCAGCGCGCTCCAGACCTCGGTGGCGCGGCGCACCTGCTCGGGCTGGGTGCGCTCTATCGGCGTCAAGATCACGTGTTTGCCGGTGTACAGGTCGGCGACGGCATGCTCTACCCCGGACACCTCTTTGCCCGTGATGGGGTGGGCCGGCACAAACGAGCCGACCTGCTCGCGCAATGCGCGGCGCGCGGCGTCGACCACGTCGCGCTTGGTGGAGCCCACGTCCATCACCAGTGTGTTCGGCGTGATCAGGTGTTTGATCGACTTGAAGGTGGCTTCGGTCGCGGCCACGGGCACGGCCAGCAGCACGATGTCGGCACCGGCCACGGCCAGCAGGGCTGACGGCGCTTCGATGTCGATCACACCAAGCTGTCGTGCCTGGGCGGTGGTGGAGGGTGACTTGCTGTAACCCACCACGCGTTTTACCAAGCCTGCGCGTTTGAGCGCCAGCGCAAACGAGCCGCCCATCAAGCCACAGCCGATCAGGCCAAGTTGTTCAAACATGGCGGGTTCTTTCAGGCGCTCAGCGGGTAGGTGCCTATGACCTTGTAGAACGCGCAGATCTCGCGCAGTTCTTTCAAGGCCTCTGCAATGTGCGGCTGGCTGGGGTGGCCGTCCAGGTCGATGTAGAAGAAATAGTCCCATTGGCCGGTGCGCGCGGGCCGCGACTCGAAACGCGTCATCGACACGCCGTGGCGCTTCAGCGGCAGCAGCAGATCGTGCATGGCGCCGGGTTTGTTCGGCACAGACACGACCAGGCTGGTGCAATCGCGGCCGGTGGCGTCTGGTGTGCTCAGCGTTTGCGGCAGGCAGATGACGGCGAAGCGGGTGCGGTTGTAGGCGTCGTCCTGGATGGCGTGGCCTATGATGTTCAGGCCGAACAAGGTTGCGGCGCGTTCGCTGGCGATGCCAGCCCATGTGGGGTTTTCAGATGCCAGGCGCGCGCCTTCGGCGTTGCTCGACACCGGGCGGCGCTCGGCGTTCGGCAGATGCTGGCTCAGCCAGGACTGGCACTGTGCCAGGGCTTGTGGATGGGCTGCGACGACTTCAATGCCATCGAGCGAGTTGTCTTTGCGCAGCAGGTGGTGGCGCACCAGCAGGCTGACTTCGCCGACCACGTGCACCGGTGAATGCAGGAACAGGTCTAGCGAACGCGTGACCACACCCTCGGTCGAGTTCTCCACACCCACCACGCCGTATTGCGATGCACCGGAGGCGGTGGCATGGAACACTTCGTCGAAATTGGCGCAGTAGACGAATTCCACCGCACTGCCGAAGTAGTCGAGTGCGGCTTGCTCGGTGAAGGTGCCCGGTGGGCCAAGCACGGCCACGCGCTGCGGCGATTCGAGTGCCAGGCAGGCGGACATGATTTCGCGCCAGATGGTGGCGACGTGCTGGCCCTTCAGCGGGCCGGTGTTGCCGTCCTGGATCTTCTGAATGACCTGGGCCACACGGTCGGGGCGGAAGAAGGGCGAGCCCTCGCGCTTCTTGATTTCACCGACTTGTTCGGCCACGTTGGCGCGGCGGTTCAGCAGCGACAGCAGTTGCTGGTCTATGCTGTCGATCTGCACACGCAGGTCGGCCAGGGTTGCGGGAGGGGTGCCCTCAGGGCTATGCGATTGGTCTGCGTGCATGGGTCAAGCCTGCTCTTTTTCGAATTCTTGCATGTAGTTCACCAAGGCCTGCACACCTGCTATGGGCATGGCGTTGTAGATGCTGGCGCGCATGCCGCCCACCGACTTGTGGCCCTTGAGCTGCAGCAGCCCGCGCGCTTTGGCGCCGGCCAGGAAGGCATCATTGCGCGACTCGTCGCGCAGGAAGAAGGGCACGTTCATGCGCGAGCGGCAGTTCACGTCGACCTTGTTGACGTAGAACTGCGAGGCGTCGATGGCGCGGTACAGCAGCTCGGCCTTGGCGATGTTGTGTTGTTCCATGGCGGCGATGCCGGTGAGGGCGCCGGCGGTTTGCTGCTTCAGCCACTTAAACGTCAACCCGGCGATGTAGATCGCGTAGGTGGGTGGCGTATTGAACATCGACTCGTTGTCGGCCACGGTCTTGTAGTTGAAGGCGCTGGGGCACACGGCAAGCGCGTGGCCGAGCAGGTCTTCGCGCACCACCACCAGCGTGACGCCGGCCGGGCCCAGGTTCTTTTGCGCGCCGCCAAAGGCCACGCCGACACGACTCCAGTCCACGGGGCGCGAGGCCACGTGTGAGGAGAAGTCGATCACCAGCGGGGTGTCGCTGCCCAGGGCCTTGAGGTCGGGCAGGGTGTGGAATTCCACGCCGTCTATGGTCTCGTTGGTGCAGATGTGTATGTAGCTGGCGTTGCGGCTCAGTTGCCAAGTGCTGGCGTCGGGCAGGCTGGTGTGGCCGGGCTTGCCGTTTAAGCCGGCATTGTTGGCCGCAATGTTGACCGTGCAGTACTTCTGCGCCTCTTTCTGCGACTTCTGGCTCCAGCTGCCGGTCACGACAAAGTCGGCCGTGCCGCCACGGCTCAGGTTCAGCGGCACGATGGCGTTTTCAGCCAGGCCGCCGCCCTGCATGAACAGAATCTTGAAGTTGGCGGGAACCGCCAGCAGTTCGCGGATATCGGCCTCGGCCTGCTCGTAGATAGAGATGAATTCTTTGCCGCGGTGGCTCATCTCCATCACGCTCATGCCGCTGCCGTGCCAGTTCAGCATTTCTGCAGCGGCCTGCTCCAGAACCTGTTGCGGGATGGCGGCGGGGCCGGCGGAGAAGTTGTAGGGGCGCTGCATAGTGTCTATGGGTAAAAACGGTTCCCTACGCTTTATGGAAAAGCGTAGGGTGCTATTGAAGTGCTAGCGTCTTGGCAAGACGACGAGGGGGAGGGCTTATGCGTCCGGTGCGCTGGCTTCGCCGGCATCACCACCTTCGCTTGGCTCACCCGACTCGCCAGATTCACCTGCGCCAGCGCCGTTGTCGTTGGCGTCGTTTTCCACGATGCGCTGCAGGCCACTGAGCTTGGAACCTTCGTCCAGACCGATCAGCGTGACGCCTTGCGTGGCGCGGCCCATTTCGCGGATTTCGCCCACGCGGGTGCGCACCAGCACACCCTTGTCGGTGATCAGCATGATCTCGTCGTCGGCGTGCACCAGCGTGGCGGCCACCACCTTGCCGTTGCGTTCGCTTTGCTGGATGGCGATCATGCCCTTGGTGCCACGGCCGTGGCGCGTGTATTCGTTGATGTTGGTGCGTTTGCCGTAGCCGTTTTCGGTGGCGGTGAGCACGCTTTGTTGCTCGTCTTCGGCCACCAGCATGGCGATCACGCCTTGGCCGTCTTCCAGCGTCATGCCGCGCACACCACGTGCGTTGCGGCCCATGGGGCGTACATCGTTTTCGTCAAAACGCACGGCCTTGCCGCCATCGCTGAACAACATCACGTCGTGTTCACCATCGGTCAGCGAGGCGCCGATCAGGAAATCGCCTTCGTCCAGGCCCACGGCAATGATGCCGGCCTTGCGCGGGTTGCTGAATTCGTCGAGTGCGGTCTTTTTCACGGTGCCCATGCTGGTCGCCATGAACACATATTGGTCGGCCGGGAAGGTGCGTTTGTCGCCGGTGAGTGCCAGCACCACGTTGATCTTCTCGCCTTCTTGCAGCGGGAACATGTTGACGATGGGGCGGCCACGTGAACCGCGCGAGCCCTGCGGCACTTCCCAGACCTTGAGCCAATACAAGCGGCCGCGGTTGGAGAAGCACAACAGGTAGTCGTGGGTGTTGGCGATGAAGAGTTGGTCCACCCAATCGTCGTCCTTGGTCGCCGTGGCTTGTTTGCCGCGTCCGCCGCGCTTTTGCGCCCGGTATTCGGATAGCGGCTGGCTCTTGATGTAGCCGCTGTGCGACAAGGTGACCACCATGTCGGTCGGGGTGATCAGGTCTTCGGTGCTGAGGTCGAACGAGCTGTGTTCGACCACGCTGCGGCGCGCGCCGATCTTCGATTGGCCGAACTCTTCGCGGATGGCGGTGAGTTCTTCGCCAATGATGATGGCGACACGCTCTGGCTTGGCCAGAATGTCGAGCAAGTCTTCGATTTCAGCCATCACCTGCTTGTACTCGGCGACGATTTTGTCTTGCTCCAGCCCCGTCAGACGTTGCAGACGCATCTGCAGAATTTCTTGCGCTTGGGTGTCAGACAGGCGGTACAGACCATCAGCGCCCATGCCAAAGTCTTTTTCCAGGCCGTCTGGGCGGTAGTCATCGGCATTGATCACGCCGCCGTCGGCGCGGGTGCGGGTGAGCATTTCGCGCACCAGCTTGCTGTCCCAGCGGCGCGCCATCAGTTCGGATTTGGCCACCGGCGGGGTGGGGGCGCCACGGATGATGGCGATGAAGTCGTCAATATTGGCCAGCGCAACGGCCAGGCCTTCCAGCACGTGGCCGCGTTCACGGGCCTTGCGCAGGTTGAAGATGGTGCGGCGCGTGACGACTTCGCGGCGGTGCTCCAGGAACACGGAGAGCAAATCGCGCAAATTGCACAGCTTTGGCTGGCCGTTGACCAGCGCCACCATGTTCATGCCGAAAGTGTCTTGCAGCTGGGTTTGCTTGTACAAATTGTTCAGCACCACCTCGGGCACTTCACCACGCTTGAGCTCGATCACCAGGCGCATGCCCGACTTGTCGGACTCATCCTGGATGTGGCTGATGCCTTCTATCTTCTTCTCGTGCACCAACTCGGCCATGCGCTCCTGCAGCGTCTTTTTATTGACCTGGTAGGGCAACTCGTCAACGATGATGGCCTGGCGCTGGCCCTTGTCTATGTCTTCAAAGTGGCAGCGCGCACGCATCACCACCTTGCCGCGGCCGGTGCGGTAGCCGTCGCGCACCCCGTTGATGCCGTAGATGATGCCGGCCGTGGGAAAGTCCGGCGCAGGGATGATCTCCATCAGCTCGTCGATCGTCGCTTCTGGGTGTCGCAATAGGTGCAAACACGCATCCACCACTTCGTTCAAGTTGTGTGGAGGAATGTTGGTCGCCATGCCCACCGCAATGCCCGATGAGCCGTTGACCAGCAGGTTCGGGAAGCGCGCCGGCATGACGTGCGGCTCTTGTTCACTGCCGTCGTAGTTGGGGCCGAAGTCGACGGTTTCCTTGTCCAGGTCGGCCAGCAACTCGTGGGCGATCTTGGACATGCGGATTTCGGTATACCGCATGGCGGCGGCGTTGTCGCCGTCCACCGAGCCGAAGTTGCCTTGACCGTCGACCAGCATATGGCGCAAGGAAAAGTCTTGCGCCATACGCACGATGGTTTCATACACCGCACTGTCTCCGTGCGGGTGGTATTTACCAATCACGTCGCCCACGATACGGGCAGACTTTTTATAGGGGCGGTTCCAGTCGTTATTCAGCTCGTGCATCGCGTACAACACGCGGCGGTGCACAGGTTTCAGACCATCACGGGCGTCGGGAAGGGCGCGGCCTACGATCACGCTCATGGCGTAATCTAAATAACTGCGCCGCATTTCCTCTTCAAGACTAATGGGCAGGGTTTCTTTTGCGAACTGAGTCATGAAGTTTTCTGAGTGAAGCGGCGAATAGATTCATTTTACGATCAACCCGTTGTCGTGCACGAGCAACACATCTAGGCAAATCGGCTTGCGTCCTACAACTGGAGCGTTGTTGACCCCTGGTTTCAGATTTGTGTGTGGCACAATTCACTGAACGCTCATGGTGGTGGTCATTGTGAGCGTCCTGTTTCGCAGCGCAGCTGCACCTTTTTCCCCAAGAGGAGAACCATGAAGAAATTGAATAAAGTGGCGATGCTGTTTGCCTCCGCAGCGTTGGTGACGGCCGCAGGCGCGCAAACACGTGTTGTCGCTGCTGACGGTGGCCCTACGATCGACAACTGGCAAAATGGCACCGGCGAATTGGTTTGGAAGAACGGTACCAATGAACTGTGCTGGCGCGATGCCAACTGGACGCCTGCTACGGCTGCCGAAGGTTGCGATGGCGCTTTGGTGAAACCAGCTCCTGCCGCAGTTGTGGCTCCTGCAGCTCCTGCACCAGCAGCCGCAGCACCAGCAGCAGCTCCAGCAGCTCCTGTGGTTGCCGCAACCAAGGTGACCTACGCTGCTGACGCATTCTTCGACTTCGACAAGTCTGTCCTCAAGCCAGAAGGCAAGGCCAAGTTGGACGACCTGACCAGCAAGATCAAGGGCATCAACCTGGAAGTCATCATCGCCGTTGGCCACACCGACTCTGTTGGTAGCGATGCATACAACCAGAAGCTGTCGGTTCGCCGTTCCGAAGCCGTGAAGGCTTACTTGGTGTCCAAGGGCATTGAAAAGAACCGCGTGTACACCGAAGGCAAGGGCGAGAAGCAACCTGTTGCTGACAACAAGACCGCCGAAGGCCGTGCGAAGAACCGTCGCGTGGAAATCGAAGTGGTTGGTACCCGCGCTCAGTAATTCGTTTACTGGTCGAAATATGCCGGACCTGTATCAGGTCTGGCATCAAAAGAGCCCCGCAAGCGTATCGCTGGCGGGGTTTTTTTATTTTGGTATTAAATTGACGCCCGGCATTTGTTGGGCGAGGTGTTTATGACAGATATACCGACACTGAACGCGGATCCGGCCGAATTGGCTAAGTTTTCCGAATTAGCCTATCGATGGTGGGATCCAGATAGTGAATTTCGGCCATTGCATCAAATCAATCCACTGCGCTTGGAGTGGATCAATGCCTTGGCCCCGCTGGAACAACGTAAAGTCCTGGATATTGGCTGTGGCGGCGGCATTCTTTCGGACTCCATGGCGCGCAAAGGCGCTTTTGTGACCGGAGTCGACCTTTCAACAAAAGCGTTGAAGGTGGCGCGCCTGCATGCCCTTGAGGCTGGAACCCCGAACATCGAGTACCGTGAAATCAGTGCGGAACAACTCGCGGCTGCGCAACCGGCCTCATTTGACATTGTCACTTGCATGGAAATGCTGGAGCACGTGCCCGACCCGGCTTCTGTGGTGCAAGCCTGCGCTGACTTGGTCAAGCCGGGTGGATGGGTGTTCTTTTCCACCATCAACCGCAACCTACGCTCGTTTATGTCGGCCATCGTCGGCGCCGAGTACTTGCTCAACATGATTCCTCGTGGCACACACGAATACGACAAGATGATTCGCCCCAGCGAATTGGCACGTTATGCGCGCAACGCCGGGCTGAACCTGCAGCAAACCAGCGGCCTGGAATACAACCCATTGACCAAGCGCTACTGGCTCAGCGCCAACACCAGCGTGAACTACATGATTGCCACGCGCAAGATTTAACCGAAAGTTGAGATGTTCAAAAACGCAGAAGTGGTGTTATTCGATCTGGATGGCACCTTGATCGACAGTGCCCCTGATCTAGGGGCCGCCGTCGACAAAATGCGCACCGACCGTGGCATGCCGTCACTGCCACTCGATCACTATCGGCCTATGGCTGGTGCGGGTGCGCGTGGCATGTTGGGCCTGGCGTTTGGCATGACGCCCGAGCATGCGGACTTCCCGGCCATGCGTGAAGAGTTCTTTCGCAATTACGAATCCGATTTAACCGCCCGTACGACCGTTTTTGATGGCGTGGCCGATTTGCTGCAGCAATTGGCCGCACGCGGCCTGCGCTGGGGTGTGGTCACCAACAAGGCTGAGCGGTTCTCCATTCCCCTCACCAAGGCCATGCCGCTGTTCAGCACATCTGGCACTCTGGTCTGTGGTGACACCACGCCGCATGCCAAACCGCACCCCGAGCCATTGCTGGAGGCCATGCGGCGCATGGGTGTTGCGCCCGCCCAATGTATCTATGTGGGCGACGACGAGCGCGACATCGTGGCAGGTCGCGCTGCCAATGTCGGCACTGTGGCAGCCGCTTATGGCTACCTTGGCAGCGGTGCAGGGCCTGCCGGTTGGGGCGCCGATTTGACGATATCGTCTCCGGCAGAGTTGCTGAAGGCATTGCGCCCTTGAACTTGGCCAAAGTGACCTAAAATAGACGGCTTGGGGCTGCACTGGTTTCGACGTGGGTTCGGACGCGCAGCAGGGCATGTCGAGGTTCTGTCACCTCGTTAAACAGCAGAAAAATCCTAACTGCAAACGACGAACGTTTCGCACTCGCCGCTTAATTGCGCGTGAGCCTCGCAACAGCAAGCCAATAGGCTGGGCAAGGGTTGCAACGCCGCAAGGTGTTGCAGTCCAGGCTGCGGGGTAATCTTATTTGGCTGGGCTTGCCTTGGGTAACTTAGGGCAGGTCGAGAAAATAGGTTGCTGGCGTTTTGCATAGCGTGCCACTGCGCGATGTAAAAGGCGAGACTTAAATCAGACGGCTACACATGTAGAACTGTTCGAAGAAGGCTTGCGGACGGGGGTTCAAATCCCCCCAGCTCCACCACCACACCCTCCAAGGCCGTTTGCTGAAGTCCAGCAAACGGCCTTTTTCTTTGTGTCATCCATGGCAGGCATGCTGTCTGGTCCCTATCCCGCCCGGGGGGCTCCAAAAATCCAGCAGCATACGGCGCGCGTTCGTCTGCCTGGTGTTGATGCTTTTGCGGACTCCCCGACTTGCTGATAGGTGCCTGGGTTAAACCTGTTCCCTGGACTTGTTCGCGCACCAGCGAGTGTGGTGGAGCTGCGGTGCCTGGTCTGGCGAGGACAACTGAAGCACTGAGAATTTTCAATAAAGATATAAAAGTTATCTTATTGGAAATTCGTGCCACAATCGTGTGATGGTCAAGGCGTTGAACTCCTCTCGCAATATTCTTGCCGGCACAGACTCTGCAAACGTTTTGCCGACGAGTGCGATTTCTGCACCGGACCCGGCCACCAAGCTTTTCTCTGGTGTGGAAGAGCTAGAAGTCATTGGTGCCCGTTTGCGTCAATTGCGTGAATCCAAAGGCTTGTCGATGAAGCGATTGGCTGGGCTCAGCGGTGTAAGCGTGCCAGCGCTGCAACGCATAGAGGTGGGAACGTCGAGTACAGGACTGGCCACGGCGTTGGCGCTGTGTCACGGGCTTGATGAACCTCTTGAACACCTCGTTGGCCTGCCGCGTCGCGAGAGCAGGGCGCAGGCGTTCTCGCATATCGCCTTGCCAGCGTGCCCCAGCAATACAGTTGATCTGACGGGTGCGCTTGCGGCAGCACACCTGCAGAGCAGGGTTGTCTTCATTCGAGTTGGCGCCTCGGAAATGATTGCCAGTGATGTGGCGGTGGGCGCCTTGTTCGCTTTTGTGTTGAAAGGCACATTGCGAGTCATGTTTGCAGATGGAGAGAGCCTGACGCTTCATTCTGGGGACTCGCTGCACCTCTGTATGCCGGATGGCGTGGAAGTGAAGAATCTGGGGTTGAGCGATGTGGAACTGCTGTGCTGCGTGGACACGCGAGAGCGTGAAATGCTGCGGGAAGGCCTCAGCCCCGACGCAAGCGACAGGCCTGACAACACGCCCGTGGGGCAGCGAATCAAGACGCTGCGCACCTCCAGGAAAACCAGTCTTTCAGAGCTGGCAGCCAGGAGTGGTGTGTCGGCTAGCACCATCAGCAAGATTGAAAACAGCCAGGCCCGCCCCAGCCTTGTGCAAGCCATTCGGCTGGCTGAGGCTCTGGAGGCCAACCTCGCTTTCCTGGCGGGAGGCTACCGCCATCGGCCACAGAAACGCTGCACGGTACGCGCTGGCGATCGGAACTCGATGCCGTACCCCGAGTTTGGCTTCGCTCTGGAAGATCTGAATGGATCGTTTTATGCCAATGTTCTGGAAGCGCGGCTCGGTGTATTGAACCCCGGCGCTCATTCCGGTCAGGAGCACATGGTGCACGCTGGAGATGAACTTTGCTTTGTGATGGAAGGCGCCATGCGGTTCCGTTTCGACACAGAAAGCGGCGTGAAAACGGTCGACTTGTCCGCCAGAGAGTGTTTGCAATTCAAGTCCACCATGCCGCATTCCTGGGTGAACACACATGGCGGACCAACAACCGTGCTTTGGGTTTTTTCAGACGGTCTCTCTTTCTAGTCGCAGCGGCTTTTTCTTTCGTTTCACCAAAGGGGGTTTTATGCATGACGTCCAGATTCGCAGCCATATTGCTGAGCGAGTGATGGCCCGCAGGGGCAAGTTCCACTGGTTTGAGCGGCTCGATCCCAAATCCACAGCCCTTGTGGTGATCGATATGCAGAGCACTTTTTGCGAACCTGGCTCACCCGCCGAAGTTGCAAGCGCAAGAGAGATCGTCAAGCCTGTTAATGCGCTCACGCGGCGCTTGCGGGAGATGGGGGTTCCGGTGGTGTGGGTTCTTCATGCCAATCAATACATTGGTGACAAGAGTGATTGGGAACTGTTTTTCAACAACGTCGTGTCGAACAAGAAACGCTCAGACCATAGGGTCAGTGTGACGCCGGGCAAGCAGTCGGTCTGGCATGAACTTGATTGCAGTCCCGAAGACCTGACCATCGTCAAGAACCGCTACAGCGCTTTAACGCCTGGTTCGTCTTCACTCGAACGCGTGCTTCGCAGCCTTGGCATTAACACCATACTGATTGCTGGAACCAAGACAAACGTATGCTGCGAGAGCACCGCCCGTGACGCGATGATGATGGATTTTCAGACCATCATGGTCTCCGATTGCTGCGCCGCTCTTTCTGACGAAGAGCATCTTGCAACGCTGGAGACATTCATCCAGCAGTTTGGTGACGTGATGGACTCCGATACGGTTGTTCAGCGATTGCAGGCATAACTTGAGCTGGGAGCGGCATAGTGCCCATATCGAGACAAGGACCGTGATCTTAATTCGGGCCTTGTCAACACCGTCTGCATAGCGAAAAAGCAAGTCATTGGCTCTTGTTTGGCGAGGTCATTCATGACGAGCCCGACCGAATGCTTGAGCGCCATGGCTTTGTTCAGCGTTTAGCTCGAACAGCCGTAAAAATGCCCGCGCTAGGCGGGCATTCGAAAATTGGCCGTGGGCTCTTACGCGACCCACGTTTACGGACACTCTTGTGCAGGTGCTTTTTTTGTTTTTATCGTCGTAAAAAGCACTTGTTCGACGTGCCGCCGTGAGATTCGGCTTTGCCTGGCCAGGCGCTTCGAAAGAGGCCTTGGCGTTTCGAAGAGGCGCGAGTTTAACACAAAATAAAAATGAGCTTATTTTTGTGTACAGACCTGGCTCTGCCAGGCATCACTTTCAGCTCGCGTAAACCGGCTCGCCCAGGTTCAGCATCAAGCGATTCGCCCAGGCAAAAATGGCCACGGCGTGGATCACGTCGAGCACTTCCAGGTTCGACAGGCCGGCTGCACGCACGGCCTGCAACTGTGCCGCACCAAAGGTGGCGGGGCGCAGTGTCAGGTCGATCGACAGTTGCACGATGGCACGCTCGCGTGTATCGGTGCCTGCGCCCTGTGGTTCGGTGAACACCTGCACGATGGTGTCGTTGCGTTTGGTGAGTTGCTCGAAGCGCTGCGCGTGCACCGAGGCGCAATACACACAACCGTTGACACGCGACACCACGGCGCTGGCCAGTTCACGCTCGGCGCGCGACAAGCCGCCCGGTGCGTACATGATGGCGTTGAAGACGATGGCACGTTCTTCCAGAATACGCGGCTGGTGCACCAGTACGCGGTAGTAGTCCGAGGTCTTGGCCTTGGGGTGGCTGGCTTCCAGCACGGCGATCTGCTCGGGTGTGGCCTGTTCCAGCGCCACCACCGGCAGCCACGATTGCCATTCCAGGGTTTCGCTGGTGTAGCCGTTGATACGTATGGGTTCACCCGGCTTGGGCAGGTTGGCGGGGTGGATAAAAGGCGCTGCTGCATCGTCCGCCACGGGGGCTGGTGTGGCGTGCAGGTCGTCACCGAGTTCGGTAATCGCTTGCAAGCCGGCGACCACGCGCAACTGGTACGACACGAAGGCGATCAATTGCGCCAGCGCTACGACTTCGGGTGTGGCCAGGCCGGCGGCGGGCAGCTTCAGCAAGGCTTCTTTGTCGCCTTCAACCGGGCGTTCCGCCAGGGTCTGGGTGAAGCGCAGTATGGCTTGCAGGCGCGGGTCTGCGCTCAGGCTGTTTATGGCTGCGCCTTCAAGTGCGGCGCTTTGTGAAGCCGTGAGGGCAGGCAAAGCGCGCAGGGCCGCCGCGTAGTGTGCCTGCAGCGCGGTGCTGCCAGCCAGCCGTGCGATGAGGTGTGCCGACAGCAGGCGCTCGGCCGGCGACGGGCCGCTCAAGGCCGGGTCAAAAATGGCGTTGTAACTGCCTTGTGTGGCGGCCACAACTTTGTCGCGTTGCTGGCGCACGGCCCAGACGGGGCTTTGTGCGGCCAATGGCACCAGGCTGTCGACCAGGTCGGTGGTGGTGGGTGTGGTCATGGTGATGTCTGTTGTTGGGTGGTAAATGGATTCAAGCTTTTGGGGCTTGTTGCGCTTTCTGCGCTTGTGTCGCCAGCTCTAGAAAACGTAGCACGCCGGCCCACGAGTTTTCATCGGCATGGGCGTTCACCGGCGGGCTGCCGCCCGTGGTGCTCTGCCGCCTGGAGACCGGGTGGGCGTAGACCAGTTGTGTGGTCGGCACATAGGGGAACACGATGGAATGGCCGCCGCCCTCGTAGTCGAGGTGCTGCACGGCGTGTGGATGTTTGAACTGCGCCAGCCGCTCGGTGACCATGCGGCTGTACAGGCTGGACGGCCACGAACCGTCGTCGCTGGCCGACAGCAGCAGCACCGGCCCGCGAATGTTTTCCACACGGATACGTGCACGCTCCACGGCCTCGGGGTCTTGCAGCGAGGTCAACAAGGCCAGCGTGTGGCGACGCGGTTGTGGGCCATCGTCCCATGGCGCCCAGGTGGCGCTGCGGTTGTTTTGCCAGACATCGGGAATCGGCTGGTCGCGGTACAACCAGGCCGGGCCTTCGCGGCCGATCGCCGGGTCACAGGCGTTCTGCGCGCAGTTCACCACGGCCGAGGGTACGTAGCCGATCACCGCCGACACAAGATGCGGGAACAGCGAGCCGAGCAACAGCACCAGTTCGCCGCCGCGCGACTGGCCGCTGAGCGCCACAAAACCATTCGCGGGTTTCAGCGTCTCGTGCATCCACTGCAACGCGGTCTCAAAGATTTCGAGCCGCGTGTTGGAGATGTAATCCGACAAGCCCGGTGCCTTGAAGTAGCCCAACGCCAAAGCCGCATAGCCGTGTGATGCGTACAGCGCCGCACGCGGTTCGTTGATGCCGCCGCCCGAGCCGTTGAGGATCAGCACCGCTGGGTGTGGGCCCGGTCCGGCGGGCAAAAACAGCGTGCCCACCAAACCACGCTCGCGCACTTCGCGTCGCGTCACACCAACGTTGGCCAGGCGTTGCACAAACTGCGTTTGCAGTACTGTCTTGTCGCCACGCTCTGCGGTGACTTCGACCGTCAACGCCGCAGCCGGCTCGGCACCGAAAACCTCGCGTGGCGCGCCTTCCGTCTCGGGCGCTTGCGACCACACCAGGCCCATGGGCGAGACGCCGCTGTAGCTGCCAGAGAGTGGCGCATCACGCTGCAGGTCTACCTGGCCCGCAGTATCGGCGGCAAAGCGCGCGGAGGATCGCCACACCACGCCCGGCCCACGCACGGTGCGGCTATGCAGCGTGACCACCTCGCCAGGCGCCAGGCCTTGCACGCTGATGTGCCGTGGCACGTCTATGAGTGCGTCGGCCGGTGTGGCCGTGAGCTGGGCGGTCATGGGTTTATTTGCCCACGCGGCTGACTTGCAGCGAGGTCGTGCGGTCGCTCAGCAACGGCACAACCTTCAGGCCCTTCTTCGCGGCCCAGATGTTTTGGTAGTGGTACAGCGGGATGTGGCCCACATCGTCGGTGACCAGTTTGGCGGAGTGGCGGAAGATGGCTTCGCGGCGCTTGGCATCGAACTCCACCGTGGCGGCGTCCAGCGCCTTGTCCACGTCTTCGTTGCTGTAGCGACCCCAGTTGTTGGAACCGCGGCCACGCTTGGCGTCGCTGGTGGCCAGGGTCTGCAGCAGGCCGTAGCCGGCTTCACCCGTGCCGTTGCCCCAGGCGATTACGCTCACGGCAAATTCGTTCTTGGTGGCGCGGCTCGAATACACCGACCATGGCACCACTTCCACCTTGGTCTTCACGCCGATGCGCGTCCAGAACTGCGCCACGGCCTGCACCGTTTCAGGCGCTTGCGGATAGCGGTCGCCGGGCACGTGGATGCTGATCTGGAAGCCTTGTGGATAGCCGGCTTCGGCCAGCAGCTTCTTGGCTTGTTCGACGTTGTACGGAATGTCTTTCACATCAGGGTTGTAGCCAAAGCTGCCCTTGGGCATCCACTGGTTGGCCTCGGTCACCGTGCCTTGCAGGATGCGGTCGACGATGGCCTTGCGGTTGATGGCAATCGACAAAGCCTGGCGCACCTTCACTTCCTGCAGCGGGTTCTTCTCCAGCGGCTTGCCCGCGTTGTCGGTGATGAACTCATTCGGGCCGGGGCGGAAGCTCGGTTGCAGCAGCAGCACACGCAGGCCGGGGTAGGTGTAGACGCTGACCGAGGGTGTCTTCTTGAGTTTTTCCACATCGGTCACGGCCACCTTGTCGATCACATCCACATCGCCGGCCAGCAGCGCGGCCGTGCGTGCGGCGCCGTTGTTGATGAAGCGGTAGTTGACCTTGTCCCACACGGGCTTGGGGCCGTAGTAGCTGGGGTTGCGCTCGAACACGGTACGATCGCCCGGTGTGTACGAGATGAACTTGTAGGGGCCGGTGCCGATCACGGCCTTGCCCGAGTTGTAGTCCTCGGTCTTGGACTTCTCACCAATATGTTTGCTCACGATGTAGATGGAGGCGATCTCCAGCGGCAACATCGGGTTGGGTGTGTTGGTCTTGATGATGACGGTTTGTGCATCCTTGGCGGTGGTTGATTCCACCGTGCGCAGCGCGCCGGAATACGAGGCCACGGTGCCCGGCACGTTGCGTGCGCGGTTGAACGAGTAGACGATGTCATCGGCCGTGAACGGCGTGCCGTCTTGCCACTTGATGTCGCTGCGCAGCTTGAATTCCCAGGTCTTGTCGTCCAGCGTTTTCCAGCTCGCGGCCAGGCCGGGTTCAAGCTTGCCGCCGTCGCGCGAGTTGACCAGCGAATCCCAGAAATGCAGCGCCAGCGAACGGTCGCCGGCGTGGTTGTTGAGTTGTGGGTCTACCGACGAAATCGGATCAGCAAAGCCGATGTTCAGCGTGCTGGTTTGTGCCGAGGCAGCACCGGCGGCCAGCAGGGCGGCGGCGAGGAGGGACAACTTGCGATGGTTCATGGAAGGTCCTTTGAAAAGTTCAGTGGAAATGGTTCGGTTTGTTCACGGCGTGTCATTGAGATGGCACGCGCTTTGGTGGTGTACGGCGATGCCGCGCAGCTTGGGCGCCTCGACGCTGCAGCGCGGCATGGCCTGCGGACATCGTGGATGGAAGTGGCAGCCGCTGGGCGGGTTGATCGGGCTGGGGATCTCGCCGCGAATGGTGTTGAAGCGTGTGCGGCGCGACTCGAAGCGCGGAATCTCGGCCAGCAGCGCCTGGGTGTAGGGGTGATTCGGGCGGGCGAAAAGTTCTTCCACCGGCGCACTTTCCACCACGCGGCCCAGGTACATCACGGCGACGCGGTCACACAGGTGCTCCACAACGCCCAGGTCGTGGCTGATGAACAAGTAGGCCAGGCCCAACTGGTCGCGCAAGTCCATGAACAGGTTCAGGATCTGCGCCTGGATGGACACGTCTAGCGCGGCCACGGCTTCGTCGCTGACCAGCATGGCCGGCTGCACGGCCAGTGCACGCGCAATGCCAATGCGCTGGCGTTGCCCGCCGCTGAACTGGTGCGGGTAGCGGTGGCGCAGGGCCGGGTCTAGCCCGGCGCGTTGCAGCTGCGCGCAGACGTAATCGTCTTCACCGGCTGCATCGGTCAAGCCATGCAGACGTGCGGCTTCACCGACGATGCGCGACACACGCAGGCGTGGGTTCAGGCTGGAGAACGGGTCCTGGAACACCATTTGCACACGCAGCCGCGCGGCCAGGCGTTGCTCGGCGTTCAGGCTTTGCAGGGCGGCGCCGTTCACATGTACCTCGCCCTCGGTGGGCGACAACAGGCCGGCGGCGATGCGCCCCAAGGTTGATTTGCCGCAGCCCGATTCGCCGACCAGGCCCACCACTTCACCGGGGCGCACGGTCAGGTCTACACCATCCACAGCGTGTGTCACCACGGGTGCCTTGGTGATGCCCACGCGGCGCAACACGCGGCCAACCGAGCCCGGTTCCGCCTGGGCACCAAAGCGTTTGCTCACGCCGCGCAGGTCGACCAGCGGTATGTCTTTGTCCATCAGCGCACTCATGCTGCGGCCTCCATCAACATCGGTGTGCCGGGGTGGAAGCAGCGGGCCAAATGGCTGGGTGTGTCGGTGCGCGGGCGGCTCATCTCGGGCATGGTTTGGCAGGCGCTGCTGGCGCGCGCGCAGCGCGGCGCAAAGGCGCAACCGGGCGGCATGTGCAGCAGATTCGGCGCCATGCCGGGAATCTGCTGCAGGCGCGCGCCGCGTTGTTTGCTCTTGCGATTGGCACTCGGCAGGCTGCCGATCAGGCCTTGGGTATAGGGGTGTTGCGGGTGATCCAGCACATCGTCCACGCTGCCGTGTTCGACGATGCGGCCGGCATACATCACGGCGATCTCATCGGCCAGGCCGGCGACCACGGACAGGTCGTGGCTGATCCAGATCAGCGCCATGCCGGTCTCGCGCACCAGCTTCTGCATCTCCGCGAGGATCTGCGCCTGTATGGTCACGTCGAGTGCGGTAGTTGGTTCATCGGCAATGATCAGGTCCGGGCCATGCAGCAGCGCAATGGCGATGGCCACACGTTGGCGCATGCCGCCCGAGAGCTGGTGCGGGTAGGCGCGCAGCCGGTCGTCCGGGCTGGGAATGCCCATGCGCGCCAGCGCCTGCGCGGCCTGCTCACGTGCCTCGGCTTTCGACACCTTGCGGTGCGCGTGTACGGCTTCCATCATTTGGGTGTCTATGCGCAGCACCGGGTTCAGCGTGGCCATGGGGTCTTGAAAGATCATGGCGATGCGGTTGCCACGCAGCGCGCGCCGTTCGCTGGCTTGTAGCTTGGTGAGGTCCTGGCCCTGGAACAAAACCTCGCCGCCGTCCACACGGCCCGGTGGGTCGACCAGGCCCATGATGGAAAAACCGGTGACCGATTTACCCGAGCCCGATTCACCCACCAGGCCCAGCACCTTGCCGCGGCCGAGTGTGAACGACACCCCGTTGACCACGGGCAGCGTGCCCGCGCGGGTATGGAACTGCGTTTGAAGTTCGCGCACTTCAAGTGTGGGGACTTCGGTGTTCATTTCTGCAGTCTCGGATTGAGCACGTCGCGCAACTGGTCACCGACCAGATTGATCGCCACGATGGTGGCGAGCAGCGCCACGCCGGGGAAGAAGCTGATCCAGTATTCGTTGGACAGCAGGTATTGGTAGCCGTTGGAGATCAACAACCCTAGCGAGGGCTCGGTGATGGGCACGCCCAGGCCGAGGAACGACAGCGTCGCCTCCAGCGTGATGGCGCGCGCCACCTGCAGCGCACCGATCACCAGCAACGGCGGCAGGCAGTTGGGCAGGATGTGGCCGGTGAGAATGCGCCAGCGCGGAATGCCCTGGCCGCGCGCGGCCTCGACATATTCGCGGTTGGTTTCCACCAGCGCCTGGCCACGTGCGGTGCGTGCGTAGTAGGCCCATTCCAGCAGCACCAGGGTGAGCACCACATTGCCCACACCCTTGCCCACGTAGGCCAGGATCATCAGCGCCATCAGGATGGTGGGGAAGGACAGCAGCAGGTCGACCAGGCGCATCAGCACCGCATCCACCTTGCCACCGGCATAGGCGGCGAGCAAACCCACCAGTGTGCCCAGTACCGCCGCGATGGCCGCCGAGCCAATGCCTACCAGCAGGCTGATGCGCAGGCCATAGATGATGGCCGAGTACAAATCGCGGCCCTGGCCGTCGGTGCCCAGCCAGTAGGTGTAGCCGGCCGAGCTGCTGGGCGTGCCGGGTGTGAGGCGTGCGTCTAGCACGTCGAGCTGCATCAGGTCATAGGGGTTTTGCGGCGTGATCCAGGGTGCGGCAATCGCCGCCAGCACCACCAGGCCCAGGACAATCAGGCCACCCACAGCAACGCGTGAATGCAGAAAATCTGCGGCCACACGCCACCAGATGGAGTGTTCGTCGAAAGTTTTCTTGCGTGGGATATTTGTTGTTTGGTTCATCGTGCTGCTTCCAGTCGCACACGTGGATCGAGTAACTTGTAGAGCAGGTCCACCACCAGGTTCAGCGTGACGAAGATCACCACCACCACCATCAGATAGGCCACGACCACGGGGCGGTCCAGCGAGTTGATGCTGTCCAGAATCAGCTTGCCGGCGCCGGGCCAGGCGAAGATGGACTCGGTCACCACGGCATAGGCAATGGTGGCGCCAAGTTCCAGCCCCAGCACGGTGACCAGTGGGATCAGCGTGTTGCGCAGCACGTGCATGATGACCACGCGGGTGTTGGTCAGGCCCTTGGCGCGCGCAAATTTCACGAAGTCTTGCGGCAGCACTTCGCGCACCCCGGCGCGCGTCAGGCGCAGCACCAGCGAGATCTTGAACAGCGCGAGGTTGAATGCGGGCAGCAGCAGGTGCTGCAGACCGTCCCACGTGAGCCATGACCAAGCAATGCCGAACAGCTCACGCGTTTCACCACGGCCGCTGGCGGGCAACCAACCGAGCTGCACGCTGAACACCATGATGAACATCAGCGCCACCCAGAATGCGGGCAGCGAAAAGCCGACGATGCTGAATGCCATCAAGGCCTTGGAGATCGGATGATCCGGCTTCATGCCGGCAAACAAACCCAGCGGCACACCGATGACGATGGCCAGGATCAACGCGCCCACGGCCAGCTCCATGGTGGCGGGCAGGCGGTGCAAGATCAGCTTGATGGCGTCTTCCTGGTAGACAAAACTCTTGCCCAGGTTGCCTTGTACCGCGCCTTCCACAAAAGCCAGGTACTGCCGCCACAAGGGTTGGTCCAGCCCCAGGCGGGCGATGGCTTCCAGCCGCTCTTGCTGGTTCATGTCGTCGCCGATCAGGATGTCCACCGGGTTGCCGATGGCGTGCAGGCCCACGAAGACAATCACCGTCATCAGCGCGACCACCAAGGCGGCCTGCGCGATGCGGCGTAACAGCCAGCCGATCATTTAGGTTCACCTTCGTACGCGGGGAACTGAGCGGGTGTCCACTCGTCGCCAAACAGTTCCGGCTCGGCGTAGTTTTCCATTGACGCGAAGTGCGTGGCGATGTCTTCGCTGAACAGTTGGCCAGCCAGGCCTTGGGCCAGGCGTTTGGCGCCGTCGCTGATTTGCGGAATGTCGCCAGCCACCGCGCCGTGCGACAGGGCGGAGGGGTAGCAGAAGCAATGGATGCGCTCCAGGCCGGGGCAGGTGCCGGGTGTTTTTTCCTGGAATTCGAACAGCGGCCCGAGGTCGGGCGACTGGGCCAGTTCGGCATCTTCCTGGCCGGGGAGCGCCTGGTAGCGGTCTTGCCACAAACGCACGGCGCGGGCGAAGCCTGCGAACTCGGGGCGCAGGCTCCAGTCGAGGCGGAAGCCGGTGCAGAAGATCACGAAGTCGCTGGCGAGCGGGCCCTTGGCGGTGTCGAGCCGCAGTGCGCCGTCGTCCCGCAGCACCGCGCCCGACACCGGTGTGCCGATGTGGAAGTGTGCGTTGGCAAAACGCGAGACACGCAGTGTGCTGCCATGCGGCGGCGGTACTTGCTGCACGTTGATGTAGTGGCGCAGGCGCCATTTCCAGTCGTCGGGCAGGGCCCAGAAGCCTTGGGCGATGCCGGGGCTGCCGGCGCCTTTGCCTTTGTTGATGCGCGGCAGCTCGGTGCGGCGCACCAGCAGGTCTACACGTGTCGCCCCGGCCTCCAGCGCGGTGGCGGCGCTGTCCATGGCCGAGGCGCCGCCGCCGATCACGGCAACGCGTTTTCCGGCCAAGGCCTTGGCATCCCAGAGGTCCGCCGAATGCCCCCAACGATCGCGCGGCAGGCCATGTGCCCAGTCGGGCACCCAGGGGCCGCCCAGGCCGTCGCGGCCGGTGGCCAGCACGGCGTGGCGCGCCAGCACAGTGTAGATGCGGCTGGCCTGGGTGTCGTCGGCCAGATCGAGCTGCACCAGGCCGTCGGCGCGCGGCGTCACGGCCAGCACACGCTGCTGGTTTTGCACGTCAAGTTCCAGCACCTGGCGGTACCAGCGCAGATATTCGGCCCATTGCAGGCGCGGGATTTTGTCGAGTGCGGCCCAGGCCGCAAGGCCGAACTGCGCTTCAAACCAGGCGCGGAAGGTCAGGGCACCAAAGCCGAGCGCGGGGCCGGTCAGCTCTTTGGGCGAACGCAGGGTTTCCATGCGTGCGGTGGTGGCCCAGGGGCCTTCAAAGCCGGTGGGCGCGCGGTCGAAGATGCGGGCCTGCACGCCCAGGTGTTTGAGTGCTGCGGCCAGCGCCAGACCGGCCATGCCGCCGCCGACGATGGCGGTGTCCAGCACCTCCTGGCCGGCCGCTGTGCGCGTGGGCACCCAGCTTTTGCCGGGCAGGCCCAGCCAGGAGAAGTCTTGCCGCAGGCGGGCCTCCAGGGCGGCCAGGCCGGAGGTGTAAGGGGTGGGGTGGGATGACATGGCTGAACTTACTTTGCTAAGGGGGCTTGCGCGCTCTGCAGCAGCGTGGCGTGCTCGGCCACGTCGTGCTGCACAAAGCCGGGCAGGGTTGCAGCGGTGTGCAGCAGTGCCTCGACCAGTGCGCGCACCGGCGTGGTCAGTGGCCGCGATTGCGGTGTGATCACGCCGAAGAAAAACGGGATATGGGTGTCGATGGGGCGTATCACCAGGCCGTCGCTGGACGCGCCTATGGCTGTCAACGGCTCCAGCACCGCCACGCCCAGGCCGGCACGTACCAGGGCTTGGGCATTGATGGACGAGTTGGTTTCGATCAAGGCGTGGTGCCGGCCCGGTGCGCGGCCGGCCTCGGCCAGCACCGCGTCGAGCCGGTGGCGCAGACGGAAGGGATTGCTCATGGTGATCAGGCGGCGCTGCGCCAGCGCGGCCAGGGGCACGGTGCTCAGTGCGGCGAGTGCATCGTCTTGCGGCAGCATGGCCACGCAGCCGACTTCGCCTATCCAGTGCATTTGCAAACCCTTGTGTTCCAGCGGCAGGCTGCTGGCGCCCAGTTGCACGGCACCGCTGAGCACGGCGTGCACCACGTGTTCGGGCGAGGCGGTGCGCAGTTGAATCGGGCTGGGGCCGGTGTTTTGTTCCACACGTTTCAAGGCCAAGGGCAACAGCCCTACCGATAGGGCCGAGGTGGCGGCCAGCAACAATGGCTGGGCATCACCGCGCGCGATCTCCACCGCACGCTCATGGATGCGGCGCAGGCCGCTGAGGGCACGCTCGGCCTCTTCGTGCAACAGGAAACCCTGATCGGTGGGGGTGACGCGCGGGCCGTTGCGCGCAAACAGCGCATAGCCGATTTCGGCCTCCAGCTCCTGCACCAGCCGCGTGATGGCCGGTTGTGAGCGCGCCAACAACTTCGCCGCACCCGTGATGCTGCCCGTCGACATGACGGCGGCAAAGGCTTCGAGTTGGCGGAGTTCCATGCGTTCAAATCATTCAAAAAGAGAATGATGACGCATTAAGTATGTCAATGGCAAATACTAAAAAGGGATGAGCTTATATGTGGGCTTGCAGATATGCGCTTGGGTGAATGCCAGGGCGTGGCGCCCAGCCGGCGCCCTTGGCCAGCAGCTCCAAGGGCGCCGAGTTGATATAGACTTTGGTCGCTGGGCTTCTGGCCAGCGGCACTGTTTTTCATGTTCTCTCCATCTTCCGACACCCCCTCCGATAGCGCTTCCGAGGCTTTTGCCTTGTGGCTTGCATCGCGGCGCTCCGTACGCGGCTTTTTGCCCGAGGCGGTCGCCCCCGATGTGCTCAGCCGCATGATGGTGGCGGCGCGGCGTGCGCCTAGCGGCGCAAACCTGCAGCCGGGACGCTTCTGGGCGGTGCAGGGGGGGCTGCGGCAGCGGCTGTCCGACGCCTTGGTCGAGGCCTGGCGGCGTGACGGGCAGGAAGCCGAGGATTACGCATATTTTCCTGAACCCTTGCCCATGGGCTTGCGCAAGCGGCAGGCCGCTTCGGCGCAGGCGCTTTATGGCGCGCTGGGTGTGGCACGTGGTGATGCGGCGGGACGCGCGGCGCAGTTTGAGCGCAATTACCGCTTCTTCGATGCGCCCGTGGCCATCATCGTCACCATAGACCGCGACTTCGGCCCGGGCGGCTATATGGACCTGGGCATGGCGCTTTACGGCCTGATGCTGGCCGCACGGGCGGAGGGCCTGGACAGTTGCGCCATAGGCGCCATGGCCTCGTTTCCCCGGCTCATCCGCGAGACCTTGGGGTTGGACGCGCAGCAGGCGGTGGTCTGCGGCGTGGCCATTGGCCGGGCCGACCCGTTGGCACCGGCGAATGGTTGTGAAACCGTGCGTTGTGCCGAGGAAGACTACTTCCAGGTGTTAGGCGGCGACTAAGTCGCTTGCCGTTTTAACCCAGCCGCTCGACCAGCGTCGCACTGCCCAGGCCGCCCGCGCCGGCAATGGCGGCCATGCCCAGGTCGTGGCGGCTGCCGTCTCTGGCCAGATCGGCCAGCACGCGCACCAGCGCGATGGCGCCCGAGGCGCCTATGGGATGGCCGCGCGCAATGCCGCCACCACAGCGGTTGATCTGTGAAGGCGTGAGCCCCAGCGAGCGGCAAAAATCCAGACCCTGTACCGCAAAGGCATCGTGCAGTTCAATACAGGCCAGCGCACGCGCGTCGCGCACTCCGGCCTTCTGCAACACGGCCTGCGCCGCCAGGCCTGCGGCCAGCAAAGGCATGCTGGGGTCGCCGCCGAGCGAGCTGTGTGCGCGCCAGGCAAGCCGTGGCCCGCTGGCGCCTACACCCAGGCGCGAGGCTGCAGCCGCGCTCATCAGCAGCACGGCTGCGGCACCGTCGGCCTTGGGCGAGATCGCCAGCGTGCTCAAGCCGCAGCTTGCATCCGGCCCGGCGCTCAGCAGTACCGGCAAACGCGCGGCACGCACGGCTGGCATGGCGCGTGGATAACTGTCGCCCGCCATACCGGCGATGGGCACGATTTCATGCGACAGCACGGCCGCATGCAATAGCGCAGCGGCGTGGCTGGCGAGCGCGTAAGCGTCTTGCGCCTGGCGTGTCACAGCCGTGCGCGCCGCATGTTCGGCGGCCGAGGCCAGCAGATCGGGATCGCGTGAAGGGTCGGGGCAGAACGGCGGGCGCTCGAAGGGGACGGCCGCCTCGCCGGGATGCAGGGGGCGCACTTGGCGAATGGGCGAGCGGCTCCAGGCTTCTACCCCGCCGGCGAGCACCACCTCGGCCTGGCCGGAGCGTATCAGGCCGATGCCAAGTGCAACGGCGTCGAGTCCGGCGCAGCATTGGGTGTCCACGGAAAAGGTCGCGCAGCCATCCGGCAGGCCGGCCGCGAACGCCGCCATGCGGGCCGGGTTGCCACCCGCACCCAGCGCGTTGCCCAGCACCACGGCATCGACCGCAGCCGGCGCCACGCCGGCACGTGCCAACACCGCCTGCAGCACCGGAGCGGCGATGTCGTGGGCTTGCAGGCTGCGGAAGCCACCGCCGTGGGCAACAACGGCACTGCGCGCCCAAGCCGCGAAGAGGATGGCAGGGGTGCTCATGTCTGCATGCCGGCTGGCGGGGGAAGCGTTTGTTCTTCCAACAGCCGCTGCATCAAGGCCGGGTGGTCGGTCTTGCCGCCGGGTGTCAACGGCCAGTCCTGGCACACATGGAACTGGCGCGGCACTTTGAACGGCTCCAGCCTTTCGCGGCACCACGTCGCGAGTGCCTGGGCCGAGCAGCCAGGCAGTACATCGTCCGTGGCCTGGCCATGGGCGCCAGCCTGGGCCGTGGCCACCGGCTGCACCCAGGCCACCACCTGCAGTCCGCGTACCGCATCGGGTAGTCCCTGCACCGACGCGGCGGCCACACCGGGGTGGGCCATGAGGCAGGCCTCGATTTCCTCGGGGAACAGGTTTTTGCCGGCGGTCACAATCATGCGGTTCTGCCGTCCGGTCAGGCGCAGCCGTCCGGCTGCGTCGAGGTAACCCATGTCGCGCACCGAAAGCCAGCCAGCGTCTTCGCGCAGCGCGGCGGTGGGGTCGATTTCGGCGCCGACGTAGCGCGAGAACAGCATCTTGCTGCGGACGAAGATCAGACCGCTTTGTTCGTCTGCCATGCCACCCTGGCGCTGGCGGATGTCGATCTCGACCCCGGGGAAAGGCTGGCCCACGGCATTGGCAGGCGCGTGTTCGTCCGCCTCCATCCAGGCGATGAAGCTGGTCTCGGAGGCACCGTAGAACTCGACGATGCGGGCTTGCGGAAACAGCGCGCGCAGCTCTGGTGTGCGCTGGCGCATCCAGCGTGCGCCGCTGATCATCACGAGCTGAACACCGTCCATGGGCGGCAGCGCGCGCCTGCGCGCATGCTCAATCATCATGACCAATTGACTGGGGACGGCGACCAGGCTGGGCGTGTCGCCGCGTGCGAGTGTGTCCAGCGCGCGCGCCGCAGAAAAACGCGGCTGCACCACCACGCCTGCGCCGCTCCACACACCCAGCAACATGCCGAAGAGAAACAGTGAGTGCGACACGCCGCCCGGTGCTAGGAGGCGGCCGGCGGCGGCCGCGCCAAACGCCTGCAGGCAGACGCGAAAACTCTCGGCCCAGGAGCGATGGTCACGCATAAAGCCCTTGGGTGTGCCGGTGCTGCCCGAGGTGAAGCCGATGTAGAAATCGTTGTCCGGCCGGGCGCTGTGCCGGTCGCTGGGCGGACCGGCCAGTGCTTGCGCCATTGACGCACGCAGGCCGGGGGCCCAGTCGGGGTCGGCGACGGCCGCCGCGCGGCCACTGCTGGCAATGCCTAGAAAGTCGGTGAGGCGCGCCGTGACCGGCCCGTTGAGGTCAACGAAGACAATGGCCGGCGCGTGATGGTCGGCCAGTTCCCCGGCCCTTTGTGTGACGGCGGCATGCAGCTGTGCAAAGCTGATGCTCGTGCTGCCGGCCGAGGTGTTCTCGGTGATGGCGATGCGATCGGGGTGTTCACGCGCCAGGCGGGCCAGCGTGCCATGGACCAGGTCGTCACACGGCGGCAAGGTGCCGGTCATGGCCTCAACCGATGTTGCTGCGCCCACCCAGTTGCCAGTCCGGCAGGCCACGCGCCACGGTGTGCACCACCACGGCGCAGATGCCACATTTGATGAGGTCGCCCGGCACGAAGGCCAGTGTGCCGACCAGGGCCTGCATCCAGCTGAGCTTGGCCATCACCACCAGCCCGACCACCCCCAGGGCATGCACCACCAGCAGGCCGCCGATGGCCGAGGACAGGAAGGCACTGCCAGCGGCGCGGCGCGGCGTGGAGGCCGGCAAATGGCCCATCAGCCAGCCGGTCACCAGGGCGCCCAGCGGCCAGGCCACGAGGTAGCCAACGGTGGGCGAGAAAAACACGCCTATGCCGCCACGGCCGCCGGACAGCAGCGGCAGGCCCAGCACCACCGCCAACAGGAACAGCAGCATCGCCTGCAGCGCACGTTTGGGGCCCAAAAGGCAGCCGGCCAGCATCACGCCCAGGGTCTGCACGGTGATCGGCACACCCAGCGGCAGGTCGATCTTGGGAATCAGGCCAAACACGGCCAGCAATGCAGCGAACAGCGATACCTGCGTCAGCGCGCGAAAGTTGGGGGTTGAGGAAGCGTTGGCAGGCATAACGAGAGGGTCCTTGATGGGCAATGGTGCGGGCCTTGGCGGCCGCGCAGGGTGACGATGTAGGGCCGTTGCGATAGACGATGGTCCGCGCTTCAACGTCCCAGCCGTGCTTCCAGCGCATCGGCCACACGACGGGCCGCCAACAGCATCTGAATGCACAACGGAGCCAGGATTTTAATCCCGCCAGATTTGCCGGTGCGCAAGCGGTAAGCCTCGTCCAGCCGTTGCCATTGCACGAAGAAGTGCTCCGCAAAGCGCAGCATCAACGCGAGCATCAAGGCCAGGCGATCGCTGTCGACACCAAAACGCCGCAGCGGCCGCAGCAGGCGCTCGAAAATGCTCAGCAGATCCTGGAAGCGTGTGCTCAGGGTCAGGCAGGCTCCCAGACAGCAGGCGCCCAGCAGGCGCAGCCCGCTGGCCACCCCCACGCTGGGCTGGCCCAGCGCGGCGTGAAAACCGATGATCAAGCCACTCGCGACCAGGGCCGCCACCACGGGCCGGCGCGCCCCCATGGCGGCACGGCCCATAGACAGCCAGCAGGCGGTACAAGCCAGTGCCACGCCCGCCAGCCAGCGCAGGTCCTGCAACCAGAACAACAGGGTAGTGAGCAGTGCCAGCGCAGCCAGCTTGGCCCCGGCCGGCAGCCGGTGCAGCCAGGTCTGGCGTTCGCTGTAGAGGCTGCCTATCACGCCGGGCTCTCGTGTGCGCCGCCCAAACCGCTGGCCCAGGCGGACAAGCCGGCCCCGGCAATACGCATCACAACATCGGCCTCGTAGGCTGCACAGACGTCGGCGCCAGGCCCGTCAAGGCGCACGCGGCCGCGCTCCAGCCAGATCACGCGTTCAAAACTGCGCACATGTTCCAGCGCATGGGTGGACAGCAGCACCTGTGCCGTGCTGGCCGCAATCTGCGACCGCAGCAGCGCCTGCCCCGGCAGGTCCAGGCTGGCATAAGGTTCATCCAGCAGCAGGACGTTATGCCCGGCGATGCCCAGGGCCAGCCAGCACACCTGCTGGCGCTGGCCCTGGCTCAGGCTGCTGATCGCGCGATCCGCCCAGGCCGACAAACCGCGTTCTGCGAGAAACCCCAGCACCCTGCTGCGTGCTTCGGTGCGTCCCAGGCCCTGCGCGGACAGGCTGAGTGCGAGTTCTTCGGCGACCGTGGGAAACACGATCTGGTCGTCCGGGTTCTGAAACATCATGCCCACAGCCCGGGCCTGGCCCGGCATGGGACGCTGGCCGCCCGCACCCAGGGCCTGGCCGTCCAGCAGAACCGAACCAGCCTGAGGCTGGTCCAGGCCGCACAGCAGGCGCATCAGGCTGCTCTTGCCCGCGCCGTTGTCGCCGATCAGGCCGATGCGGCGTTCGCTCAGTTGCAGAGACAGTTGCTCGAATATGAGCGACGCACCCTTGCGCAGGGTGACGCCATGCAGAGCGAGGCTGGAGTGTGGGGGCAATGGAGAAGCGATGGACACGGGCTGGAACGAAGTGGATCGGTGATTGTCACCGAGACTGTACGCAGAACCGCGCTAGGGGCCGAAACGGCGGCTGCTTCGTTCAATATGGCAGGGTGTTCAAGCCGCTGTGCAAACAGGAATTGGGCTGCCAAAGAGAGCCCTGAGCGCCTTGAGCGCCGCCAGTTCTGGGGGCGCTCAAGTGCGTCAGCTTAGTTCACCGCCTTGGGTTCGGTGATAAAGCCTATCTTGCGCACGCCCGAGGCTTGCGCGGCCGCCATGGCTTGGGCTACGCGTTCGTAACGCACGGCCTTGTCGCCACGGATGTGCAACTCGGGCTGAGGTTCCTTCGCGGCCTCGGCCTTGAGCATGGGCTCGAGGTCGGCTTCGGCGATTTTGTTGGCGTTCCAGAAGTAGTCGCCGGCGGCGTCCACGCTCAACAAAATGGTTTCGGGCTTCACGTCCTGCGCTTGCGTGGTGGCGCGTGGCAGGTCGATGTTGACGGAGTGTTTCATCACCGGAATGGTGATGATGAAGATGATCAACAGCACCAACATCACGTCGACCAGCGGCGTCATGTTGATCTCGTTCATCACCTCATCGGGTTCGTCCTGGGTACCAAAAGCCATTTCAGGCTCCCTTCTTCATCGGCACCACATTGTCCGCGCCAGAAGATTGCACACGGGCGCCGGTCACAAAGTAGGCGTGCAGGTCGTGGGCAAAGCTATTGAGTGCGATCAGCACCGACTTGTTGCCACGCACCAGCGCGTTGTAGCCCAGCACCGCGGGAATGGCCACGGCCAAGCCCAGCGCCGTCATGATCAGCGATTCGCCGATGGGGCCGGCCACCTTGTCGATGGACGCCTGGCCCGACAGGCCAATCGCCAGCAGTGCGTGGTAAATGCCCCAAACCGTGCCGAACAAACCAATGAACGGCGCGGTGGAGCCCACCGAGGCCAGAATCGCCAGGCCGGCTTGGGCACGCGCGGTGAAGGCGTCGATGCTGTTGCGCAGGCAACGCGTGACCCAGTCGCTCACGTCCAGCGCATCATGCAGGTGCGCCTTGGTGTTGCGGTGGTGGGCCGTGGCTTCACGGCCTTCCAATGCGGTTTGCAGGAAGGGGTTGGTCGGGTCATTGCCCAGTTTCTTCAGGCCGATGGCGAAGTCTTCGCTGTGCCAGAAGTCGGCCGAGGAACGGGCGAACTTCTTGAACTTCATCACGTCCAGCGCCTTGATGATGATGACGATCCACGACACCAGCGACATGGCCAGCAGCAGCACCGCCACACCCTTGGTGACGAAGTCGCCCTGCGTCCAGACATTGACAATGCCAAATTGCGATTCCATTAAATACTCCCTGATTGAAATTACTGAAGTTGAAAGTTGACTGGCTGGTTGAACCACATCGCTTCAGGTACGCCATTGCGTTTGCCCGGCACGAAGCGCCACTTTTGTACGGCTTTGAGCGCTTCCTGGTCCAGCCGGTCGTAGCCGCTGGAACGGAAAATCTCTGACTGCTGCACGTTGCCGTCGACACCAATGAATACCTTGATGATCACCTTGCCTTGTTCGCCCAGGCGCTTGCTGATGCTGGGGTAGTTGGGTTTGGGGTTGTCCAGGTGCTCGGCGTCGCTGGACGGCTGCACTATCCTTGGCGGCGCGGGGGGCGCCGGTGGTGGTGCGGCTTCGGCAACGGGCGCGGCCACAGGCGGCGCGGGTGGCTGCGGCTGCGTCACGCCGGTGGGGGCGTTGGGGGCCGGTGTGGGGTCGTTGATGGCGAGCGGCTTGGGCGCTGGCGGCGCCACCGGGGCCTTGGTTTTGACCGGCACCTTCTTCTCCGGTGTAGGTGGTGCGGGTGGTGGCGGTTTGACCTTGGGCGCCGGCGGCTCTATGAACTCGCTCAGGATTTGCACCGGCACAATGATTTCCACCGCGCGGTGCAGCAGGCCGCTTTGCAGGGCCCATAGCCCCAGCACGTGGAAGGCCACGACACCACCGATGATGACGGTATTGCGGCTGTAACGGGGAGGCGCAGCATAGGGCGATGCTGCATAGGGCGCGCTGGGCACTGATGTGGACATGATGGACAGGAGTGATGTGGCGGCGGGCTGGGGCTCTGGCAACCGTCACTTTAGGGGAGGCGGTTGGCACTGCCAACCAAGTTCAAGAAGATTTCTGCGGGGCGGGAGGGCAGGAGCCGGGGCGCGAAAACGACGCCCGGAAGATCCAGCAAATCGATCCCACCACCAGGATCAGACTGCCACAAACTGTGGAGAAGAGGCCCATACCCGGCTGGTGGAGATGGCCCCTTGTAGCAGCACGGGGGCAGCAGATGCTTGTGTTGAGCTGTGGCAGTGATGGCCGTGTGTGCTGGCATCCGCATCGTTGTGCAAGGCCGCGACCGGCGCCACGCTATTGCACTGGGCGATGACGTCGCGGGCACAGTCTTCACACTGGCCGCATTGGGTGGCCACACCCAACTCAAATTGGATATCGTCGAAACCCATACCTGCACGCGCATGGCGCGCGATTTCGCGGTCAGACACTCTTCGGCAAACACAGACGATCATGATGCTAGGCGGGTCACAGTCAGATAAGGTGGCTCGATTATAAATACGAATTCATCGCATTTGCAATGCCTATTGGCCAAGAGCAGGGACTTGTATTAGCGGGTCTCGCATGGTGGCTCAAAAGATTCAAGCGAAAAATGCCGCCAGCACTTGCTGTATATGTGTGAAAAGCTATCTAAAAGATAGCATCAAAACCTTAAACCCCCACGAGCACCGCATGGTTATCCCAGCGCAGGCCCGAGGCGTGGGCATCAAGCGGTGCCGCCGCCAGGCTGCCGTGTATCGCACCCTTGTCACCGCTGGCCAGCCACTGCGCGGCATCGACCACCGCAATCGCGCTGGCTTTGGGCAGGGCTTGTTGCCCCAACCATTGGCCCTCGGTAGACCACCACGCCAACTGGCCGGCGCGTGTGGCGCTCAGCACATAACGACCGGATGGACCGGATGCGTCGGGCACATAGGCAATGTCGCCCGCATAACCGCCAAGTTTCAAACCCGCGGGCAGGGCGACGGAAGTCAGGCCATGGGTGTCGAGCAAGGACAGAATCGGCGCGGCGTTGCGCGCCGCGTCATCCAGATGTTCGGCCTGCGAGGCAATGGCGATGCGGCCATCAGGCGTGCGCGCAATGTGGCGCAGGCTCAGGAACGGGTCGGCCACGGTCCAGGTGTCGAGCACCCGGCCGGTTTTACCGTCCAAGCGTGCAACGTTCGACGTCATGTGTTCACGGTTGAGTTTGCGCCGCCCGGTCTCGGGCAGTATCAGCAAACCACCGTTGGTCACCAGCAGGTTGCCGTTGGGTTCGACCAGCATGGCGTGAGGGCCCAGGCCGCCGCTGGCGTATTCGCGGCGTTTGCGCAGCGTCATGGCGTCACGTTCGACGATCAGGCCGTCGCCGCTGGCGGCGTCAAATTCGGGCGTGTAGAGCGTCTGGCCGTCTGGCGAGAACGCGGCGTGGCCGCACAGCAAGCGGTCCATCTCCATGTCGTGCCACTGCAAGGTTTTGGCGCGGCGCGCATCAAAGCGCAGCAGGTATTCACCGGGTCGGCGACCCACGGCCAGCGCCATGCCTTGTTGGCCCAGCGCACCGGGCATGGCCAGCACTTCGTGGGCGCGATTCGGCAGCTCCACACCTTGCAGCCGACCATCGGTGTGCCACAGGCCGGCCATGGCCTGGTCGTCGGCCACCCAGGCGGTCAGCAGGGCGGGGCGGCTCAAGCTGCGCGCCCGGGCGGGCATTTGTGTGGCCACGGCCAGTGCCATGGCGCTGCGCAGCCAGGTGCGGCGGTCGATGAACATGGGGCTAATCTCCGTCAGCGTCTGAGAAGCCGACCATGATCTTCATGGACGCGGCGGCCTCGTCTTCCACCACCGATTTGGTTCTGGCCAGGGCCTTCACGGCGGTCTCTACCGTCTTGGGTTTGGCCGGGTCGGCCTGTTGCACGGCGCTGGCGGTGGTGACCATCAAGGCCGCCAGTTTGTCGGCCACGTCCTGGAAACCCTGGCCGCGCAACTGGCCCATCAGACTGCCCTGGGTTTCGCCGGTGACGGGGCCGAGGACGAAGTTCTCCAATCCGTCCCAGGTGGCTTGCAAAGTGGCGCGGGTCTGGCCGCTGGTGGCGCGTGGCCAGTCGTCCTTGCGGCCGCCGTGCGCCGGTTTGCCGATTTTTTTCCAGCGCAGTTGCTCGAAGCCACCCACCAACTGGCCGACCCAGTCGTTGATGACCAATTGGGCGTCGGCGTTGCTCCAGCTGCGGGCCAGCATGGCTTCAAAACCTTGCAGGATGGCCGCGGCTTCAAGGGCGCATTCTTCGGCGATCAACGCGGCATAGCTGCAGGCGGCTTCGCTCTGCTGGGGTTGCCACAAGATCCATTCGAGCGCCGGCAGGCCCTTGGCGGGAGCGCCTACGCGCTCCAGCGCCTTGACGTCGGCCGGCGCTTTTTCAATTGCGGCTTTGATCAGGTTGGGCCGTGTCGGCCAGAAGTCCACGGTGCGGCCCGAGCGGCGTTCGATCAACGGGCCTATGGCCACGGCCGACAGGCGTTCCCAGTCCAGCAGTGCGGCGACCCAGCGCTCGCGTGCGGCGGCCACGGGTGCGCAGCCGCTGGCCAGTTGGGTTTGCAAGGCCTTGCTTGAGGCGACGAAGGCCTTGGCCGCAGGCACAAACTCCAGCGTCAGCGCGTCGCGCAAAAACTCCGCCGGGTACAGAAAGGGTGAGGCCAGCTTGGGGTCGTAAGCCGGGCGCTTCTGTACCTGGGCCCAGGTGACGGGTGTCAGGCTGATGGCCGCCAGGGCTGCAAAGTGTCGTCTATGGATGTGCATAGTGCGCCCATTACAGGTCAAAGAGAGTTGACGAACTTCACCAGCGCGTCGCGGTCGGCCTTGCTCATTTGCAGCACCTCCTTGCGCGCGGCTTCGGCTTCGCCGCCGTGCCACAGAATCGCTTCCATGGTGTTGCGTGCGCGGCCGTCGTGCAACAGGAAAGTGTGGTCGTTCACGTCCTGTATCAGGCCAATGCCCCACAGCGGCGGCGTGCGCCACTGGCGGCCGTTGGCCTTGCCGTCGGGCCGGTTGTCGGCCAGGCCGGCACCCATGTCGTGCACCAGCAGGTCGGTGTAGGGCGTGATCTTCTGCTTGCGCAGCGCCGGGAAGCGTGAGTCACCCGTGGTGTAGCTCGGGCGATGGCAAACCGCGCATTGCGCCTGGGCGAACAAGGCCTGGCCGCGGCGCACGTCCAGATCGTTGAAGTTGCGCCGCGCCGGCACGGCCAGGGTGGCGGTGTAGGCGATGACTTTTTTCAGCGTCTCGTTGTCGATTTCCACCGGCTCGACCATCTTGCCCGCTGCGCCCTCGGTGGCGGCGACACGTTGGCCGCTGGTGCCGCGTGGCGCGGCGATGCAGTCGGTTTGTTTGGGGGTGCAGTCTTCATGGGCGAAGTGTTCCGAGGTGATGCCCATGTCGCCGTGGAATGCACCCGCCGTCTGGTGCGCCACCGAGCCGACGTTGGCCTTCCAGCCAAAACGGCCTATGACCGTGCGGTTGGCGTAGACGTCGAACACCTCGTTGGCCATGCCGCGAATGGCGTCGCCGCGCTGTGCCTGGTCCGCGGCATTGCGGCGGATTTCGGCTTCGGGAATGGCTTCCAGCAAACCCATGCCTATGACCTGCGGCGCAATCCGCGGGCTCACCATGGTGCCCTTGGCCATGGGGCCGTAGCCCAGGTGGGTGAACGAATACGCCGGCTTGCGCAGGCTGTAGGCTGTGCCGTCGGCAAACTTGCCGGGCACTTCGGTGTACTGGATGCGGACCTTGCCTTCGGGCTTGACGCCTTGCGTGGCCGAATTCGCAAACTGCTCGCCGTAGGTGGGCTCGTTGATGGGTTTGCCGTCCGGCCCCATCACCGACAGGCGGAACAGCAGTGCAATCGGCTGCTGCGTCACCAGGCCGTTGCGCAGCGCTTCGGGGTTGTGCGGCGCGCCGCGGCCATCCTGTACGTGGCAGCCGGCACAGGCGCGCGCGATGAAGTGCGGGCCCAGGCCGTCGCGTGCCTTGGTGGACGACGGCGCCTCCACCCAGTTGCGCCGGAAGAACGAGTTGCCAATGACAAACTCGGTGCGCGCCGCCTCGTCGGAATTGGCCGCAGGGAAGGAAAAGGCGTTCAGGCCTTCTTCAAAAACCGTGGTGTCGCCACCCGGTTTTTCTTCTGCTGGATCTGCGCTGGCAGCACTTGCCGCGGTGGCCGAAGCCGAATTCACTAACCCATTACCACCGCCGCTCGCCGCTGCCAAAGTCAACACGAGCATCAGTGCGGACAGCTTGAAGCCGGTCCGACCAATGTTCAGAAAACGCATTCTTATTCCTTAGAGGGATCCACCAGCGTGAGCTTGCTGATGCCAATGGCACGCGCCGCGTTCACGAAGTCGGTGCTTTGCAGCTTGAGCGCATCGGCCACCGCCTGCACACGCTTGCGGCCCGGGGCATCGGCGCCGCCGATGATCTCGCGGTCAAACGGCGGTTGAATGCTTTCGGCGGCTTTCACGCTGGCGGCGATGTCCTTGCTGGTCTTTTCGGCCACGGCGGCGTCTTTGGCGGCCACCAGGTCGCGCAGCGATGGGCCCTGCAGTGTGCTGCCATCGGCGCGTTTGTAGCTGCCGAGCCAGACGTTGGCAATGCCCTGGGCATTGGCCACGATGTCGCGGTGGGTGTTGTCCGAGAAACACGAGTGTTCGTCTTCCTGGTCTTGCGAGGCCAGGGCCACTTCTATGCGTTCACCAGCCAGTTCACCGCGCGACAGCGAACCCACGCCCACCAGCATGCGGCGCAGTGCGTCGTTGCCTGATTTTTCAAACTTGGCGCGGTAGTTCTTGGCGTTGGGGGCCCAGGCCTTGGTGATGTAGGTCAGGTCGTCGACCAGCAACTCGGAGACGATCTTCAGATAGGTGCGGCGGCGGTCGGCGTTGGCCACCTTGCCGTCGACAAAGTCTTCAAACGAGCGGTTGCCCGGGCCGGTGTCGGAAAGGTCCTGGCCCCAGAGCAGGAACTCGATGGCGTGCCAGCCGGTGGCGATGTTTTCTTCGCCATCACGCTCGTTCAGCGCGGTCAAACCCTTCTTGGTGATCTTCACCTTGGGGTTGTTGATGATGCCGGCCTTGGGTTTGTCTTTCACGTAGTCGACATAGGCTTCGTCCATGGGCCAGGCATTGATGCGGCCCTCGGGGCCGTTTTTGTCGTCTATAGGGCCGGCGTAGAAGCGGAAGGCTTCGGTCTGGCCGTAGAACTCGCGCGCATCCAGCCAGGCCTTGCGGGCTTTGTTCAGGCCTTCGGCGCTAGGCGCTTTCAGGAACTCGGCCAGGGTGGTATCCAGGGCTTTGGCCGCGGCCAGGGTGTCTTCGTAGTTGGCGTAAACCAAGGCTGCGTAGTGCGCGGAAACTTGGGAGGCGGTCACCGCGCCAGTCGCTGCAGCGGTGGCTGCAGGCTTGGCGGCGGGGGCGGTGGTTTGCGCTTGCACGGAGAAAGCGGCCAGGATGGCGGCGCTGAGCAGCAGAGATTTCACGGAGAACTCCTTGTCGTAGAAGACATTGACGGCCGCCCTCGCATGCAGGGGGCCCGAGATGATGGAGGAATAAGAGCCTGTTCGAGAGGCATCCGTCAAACAACTCTCGAACAGGCTCTACCGGATAGCCTCCGTCATTCTAGAGTCAAATGAGAGTGATTCTTGATAATGTTCCGGTGGCGACCATGGTTTTTGCCGCCAATGTGTCAAGCAAAACGGCCTGCTGAGCAGGCCGTTTGATGGGGCTAAACCTTGGATGTGGTGCTTAGCCGTCCATATTGATCTTGGCGATCAACTCGCGCAGCACCGTGGTGGCCTGGTCATTGTCCACCTGGCAGGTGCCGGCCGCATGGTGGCCACCACCGCCGTATTGCAGCATCAGTTCACCTACATTGGTTTTGCTGCTGCGGTCGAGTATGGATTTGCCGGTGGCGAACACCGTGTTCTTGCGTTGCACGCCCCAGATCACGTGGATGGAGATCTTCACCTGCGGGAACAGTGCGTAAATCATGAAGCGGTTGGTGGCCCAGACGGTTTCTTCGTTGCGCAGATCGAGCACCACCAAGCGGTTGTGCACGGTGGCGCAGCGCATGATTTGCGCCTTGGCCTGTTCGGCGTGCTCCATGTAGATGTCGACGCGTTCCTTCACATCCGGCAGTGCCAGTATTCCGTCTATGCTCAGTGTGGCGCAGGCCTTGATCAGGTCCATCATCAGCGCGTAGTTGCTGATGCGGAATTCGCGGAAGCGGCCCAGGCCGGTACGCGCATCCATCAGGTAGTTCAGCAGCGTCCAGCCCGAGGGGTTGAGGATTTCGTCGCGCGAGTATTGGGCCGAATCGGCCTTGTCCACCGCGTCCATCATTTCTTGCGTGATGCGTGGAAAAGCCTTGGCGCCGCCGTAGTACTCGTACACCACACGTGCCGCCGAGGGGGCGTTGGCGTCGATCACGTGGTTGGCCAGGCCGCTGCGGTTGCGCAGGGTTTCCGACAAATGGTGGTCAAACGCCATGTGTGCACCGGCCACGTAGGGCAGGTTGGTGGTGATGTCGCGGTCGGTGATCTCGATCTTGCCGTCCTGCATGTCCTTGGGGTGGACGAACTTGATCTCGTCGATCATGTCCAGCTCGTTGAGCAGCACCGCGCACACCAGGCCGTCGAAATCGCTGCGTGTGACCAGTCTGAATTTTTCAGCACTCATGGATGCCATTCCTTTCAAAAAAGCGCCTGGCGCGGGTCCATGCGGGGAAAGTAGTAAGTGAGTTTGCACTGTAACGACAATTTTGCCGTTGCAATATGACTCGTCATCACAATTACATCTAGCGTGCCCTATAGGCGACGTTGGCCGCCTGGCGCCTGGGAATAGCTTCTCAGGGCGAGCCTGGGTATTGGCCTGGCAACAAGATGCTCTTGTCCACCGTGCCAATCTTGGTGTGGCCGCAGAAGGCCATGGTGATGTCCAGTTCCTTGTGGATGATTTGCAGTGCCTTGGTCACGCCGGCCTCACCCATGGCGCCCAGGCCATACAGCATGGAGCGGCCGATATAGGTGCCCTTGGCGCCCAGGGCCGTGGCCTTGAGCACGTCCTGTCCCGAGCGTATGCCACCGTCCATATGCACTTCGATGCGCTTGCCGACGGCGTCGACAATCGCCGGCAGCGCGTGGATGCTCGACTCCGCGCCATCCAGTTGGCGTCCGCCATGGTTGGAGACGATGAGTGCATCGGCGCCCGAGTCAGCGGCCAGCCTGGCGTCTTCCACGTCTTGAATGCCTTTGACGATGAGCTTGCCGCCCCACAGTTTCTTGATCCACTCCACGTCGCCCCAGTTCAGCCCGGGGTCGAATTGCTTGGCGGTCCACTCAGACAAGGAACCCATGTTTTCCACACCGCTCACATGGCCGACGATGTTGCCAAACTGGCGGCGTTGTGTGCCCAGCATGCCCAGGCACCAACGCGGCTTGGTGGCCAGGTTGATGATGTTGGGAATGGTGAGCTTGGGTGGCGCGGTCAGGCCATTCTTGATGTCCTTGTGGCGCTGGCCGAGGATTTGCAGGTCTAGTGTCAGCACCAGCGCGCTGCAACCGGCCACCTTGGCGCGCTCGATCAGGCGTTCTATGAAGCCCCGGTCGCGCATCACATACAGCTGGAACCAAAAGCCTGGCCCGGCGTGTTGGGCGACGTCTTCAATCGAGCAGATGCTCATGGTGGAGAGCGTGAACGGAATGCCAAACGCCTTGGCCGCACGCGCCGCCAGAATCTCGCCATCGGCATGCTGCATGCCGGTGAGGCCGGTGGGCGCAATGGCCACCGGCATGGCGGTTGGCTGGCCTATCATGGTGGTGGCCGTGCTGCGGCCCTCCATGTTCACGGCGACGCGCTGGCGCAGCTTGATGGCAGCGAAGTCGGATGTGTTGGCGCGGTAGGTGCTCTCGGTCCACGCGCCCGAATCGGCGTAGTCGTAGAACATGCGGGGCACACGTTTTTGCGCGAGCACGCGCAGATCTTCAATATTGGTGATGACGGTCACTGGCTTCTCCTCCGGTCAACGATGCTAGCAAATTTGTAGCTGAATGTGTTTGAAGATATTTTGGCGGTCGCGGAAATTTGCTCATGTCAAATCACCCGACGCGGGGCTTCCGGGTCGATGTTGATGCTTTGGGTGGCGTTGCTGGCAGCGCCGGGGTTGTGCGTGTTGCAAGCGCTTGTTGTGCTTTAAGTGGCTGTTTTGGTGTGTTGGCGCGTATTCGCGGGCTGATCGCGGAAACGCTTGCATGTCGTTTGAGTCGTTCACCAGGCTGTTTTAAAAATTCACGATAGGTTTGCGCATTCGGGGGATAATGCCGGAGTACTAGGCCCTTCCTGCCACAGTCGCATCCGCAAATCGGTCCAGCCGTGTCGCGGAAGGTTAATTAATCACAAGCTTTAACCAGCTAATGTTTCCCAGAGGGAAACGGAGGTCAGCGGAATATGAGTGAAACTACTTCGGTTTACCGTGCCTACTCGGGCAATACCTATCTCTTCGGGGGCAACGCGCCCTATGTCGAAGAGCTTTACGAAAACTATCTGAGCAACCCAGGTAGCGTCCCGGACAACTGGCGCGAATACTTCGACGCTTTGCAGAACGTGCCCGCCGTCGATGGCACCAATGCCAAAGACGTGCCACACCTGCCGGTTGTGAACGCCTTTGCCGAGCGCGCCAAACAAGGCCAAACCAAAGTAGTCGTCGCCAGCGCCGACTCCGAACTCGGTCGCAAGCGCACCGCCGTTCAACAGTTGATCGCCGCTTACCGCAACGTTGGTGTGCGTTGGGCTGACCTCGACCCGCTGAAGCGCACCGAGCGCGAAAACATTCCTGAGCTCGAAGCCTCGTTCTACGGCTTTACCGACGCTGACCAGGAAACCGTCTTCAATACCAGCAACACATTCTTCGGCAAAGACACCATGTCTTTGCGCGATCTGATCAACGCCTTGCGCGAAACGTATTGCGGCACCATAGGCGCCGAATACATGTACATCAGCGACCAGAACATGAAGCGCTGGTGGCAACAAAAGCTGGAAAGCGTGCGCAGCACGCCCAAGCTGTCCAAAGAAAAGAAGCTGCGCATTCTGGATCGCCTGACCGCGGCCGAAGGCCTGGAGCGCTTCCTGCACACCAAGTACGTGGGCCAAAAGCGTTTCTCGCTCGAAGGCGGCGAAAGCTTCATCGCTTCGATCGACGAGCTGATCCAGATGGGCGGCGAGAAGGGCGTGCAAGAAATCGTCATCGGCATGGCCCACCGTGGCCGTCTGAACGTGCTGGTCAATGGCCTGGGCAAGCTGCCCGCCGACCTGTTTGCCGAGTTCGACCACACCGCGCCTGAAGACCTGCCTTCCGGCGACGTGAAGTACCACCAAGGTTTCAGCTCCGACGTCTCCACCCCTGGTGGCCCGGTGCACTTGTCGCTGGCGTTCAACCCGTCCCACCTGGAAATCGTCAACCCCGTGGTTGAAGGTTCGGTGCGTGCACGCATGGACCGCCGTGGCGACCCCAAGGGTAAACAAGTGCTGCCGGTGCTGGTGCACGGCGACGCGGCCTTTGCCGGCCAAGGCGTGGTGATGGAAACCCTGGCGCTGGCCGAAACGCGCGGTTACTACACCGGCGGTACGGTGCACATCGTCATCAACAACCAGATCGGTTTCACCACCAGCGATCCACGCGACAGCCGTTCCACGCTGTACTGCTCGGACGTGGTGAAGATGATCGAAGCCCCTGTGCTGCACGTCAACGGTGATGACGCTGAAGCCGTGGTGCTGGCCACCCAGCTCGCCCTGGAATACCGCATGGAATTCCACAAGGACGTGGTGGTGGACATCATCTGCTTCCGCAAGTTGGGCCACAACGAGCAAGACACACCAGCGCTGACCCAGCCGCTGATGTACAAGAAGATTGCCAAGCACCCCGGCACGCGCCGCCTGTACGCCGACAAGCTGGCGGCACAAGGCTTTGGTGAAACGCTGGGTGACGACATGGTCAAGGCCACGCGCGCCGCACTCGACGCCGGCAAGAACACCATCGACCCGGTGTTGACCAATTTCAAGAGCACCTTTGCTGTGGACTGGTCGCCTTATCTGGGCAAGAAATGGACCGACGCTGGCGACACCGCCATTCCGTTGACCGAATGGAAGCGCCTGGCCGAACGTATCACCACCATCCCCGCATCGGTCACGCCGCACCAACTGGTGAAGAAGGTGTACGACGACCGCGCTGCCATGGGCCGTGGCGAGATCCCTGTGGACTGGGGCATGGGCGAACACATGGCGTTTGCCTCGCTGGTGGCCAGCGGCTACCCCGTGCGTCTGTCGGGTGAAGATTGCGGCCGTGGCACGTTCACGCACCGCCACGCCGTGATTCACGACCAAAACCGCGAAAAGTTCGACGAAGGCACCTACACGCCCTTGCAGAACGTCACGGAAAACCAGGCCCCGTTCACCGTCATCGACTCCATCCTGTCGGAAGAAGCGGTGCTGGCGTTTGAATACGGCTACGCATCGAACGACCCGAACACCTTCGTCATCTGGGAAGCCCAGTTCGGCGACTTCGCCAACGGCGCGCAAGTGGTGATCGACCAGTTCATCGCCTCCGGTGAAGTCAAGTGGGGCCGTGTCAACGGCATCACGCTGATGCTGCCGCACGGCTACGAAGGCCAAGGCCCAGAGCACAGCTCGGCCCGCCTGGAGCGCTTCATGCAACTGAGCGCCGACACCAATATGCAAGTGGTGCAGCCCACCACGGCCAGCCAGATCTTCCACTTGCTGCGTCGCCAAATGGTGCGCAACCTGCGCAAGCCGCTGATCATCATGACACCCAAGTCGCTGCTGCGTGCCAAGGATGCAGCGTCGCCGTTGTCTGAGTTCACCAAGGGCAGCTTCCAGACCGTGATTCCTGAGAACAACGAAGACGTGCTGAAGAAGGCCGACAAGGTCAAGCGCGTCATCGCCTGCTCGGGCAAGGTCTACTACGACCTGGTGAAGAAGCGTGCCGAGAAAGAACTGGACGACGTGGCCATCCTGCGCGTGGAACAGCTCTATCCGTTCCCGCACAAGGCTTTTGCCACCGAGTTGCGCCGCTTCCCCAATGCCACCGATGTGGTGTGGTGCCAGGACGAGCCGCAAAACCAAGGCGCCTGGTTCTTCGTACAGCACTACCTGCACGAGAACATGGCCGACGGCCAAAAGCTGGGTTATTCCGGCCGCGCCGCTTCCGCTTCGCCTGCCGCTGGCTACTCGCACCTGCACCAAGAGCAACAAAAGGCTCTGGTCGAAGGCGCGTTTGGCAAGCTCAAAGGTTTTGTGTTGACCAAGTAACCCCATGAACTCGGGACAGCGCCTCAGGTGAAGCGCTGTCCCGCCTGTGCACGCGGCAACGTTTTGCTGTGCCCCGCGTGGCAGCCCCACATAGAAGAAATTGGAGAAATTTAAATGGCTATCGTAGACGTCAAAGTCCCCCAACTGTCCGAATCCGTGGCGGAAGCCACCATGCTCAACTGGAAGAAAAAAGTTGGGGAAGCCGTCGCTGTGGACGAAATCCTGATCGAGATCGAAACCGACAAGGTGGTGCTCGAAGTGCCGGCACCCTCGGCCGGTGTGATCACCGAAATCATCCAGGCGGATGGCGCCACCGTCGCCGCTGAACAACTGATCGCGCGCATCGACACCGAAGGCAAGGCTGGCGCCGCTGCACCTGCCGCAGCCCCCGCCGCCGCTGCACCGGCCGCTGCAGCAGCAGCCCCTGCCGCCGCCGCCAGCACCAGCATGGCCGGTGTGGCCATGCCTGCCGCCGCCAAGCTGATGGCCGACAACAACCTGGCCGCTGGCTCGGTCGCCGGTTCCGGCAAAGATGGCCGCGTGACCAAGGGCGACGTGCTCGGCGCCGTGGCCGCTGGTGTGACCGCACCTGCTGCAACGTCTTCCATCCCCACCGGCGTGCCGACCAAGGCCTTGCCACAAGTGTCGGCTCCTGCCGGCCTGAACCTGGGTGACCGCCCAGAACAACGCGTGCCCATGAGCCGCCTGCGTGCACGTGTGGCCGAGCGTCTGCTGCAATCGCAATCGACCAACGCCATCCTGACCACGTTCAACGAAGTGAACATGGCGCCGGTGATGGACCTGCGCAAGAAGTTCCAGGACGCGTTCACCAAAGAACACGGCGTGAAGATCGGCTTCATGAGCTTCTTCGTCAAGGCGGCAGTGCACGCCCTGAAGAAGTACCCCGTGCTGAACGCCAGCGTGGACGGCAATGACATCGTCTACCACGGCTTCTTCGACATCGGTATTGCTGTGGGTTCGCCACGCGGCTTGGTGGTGCCAATTCTGCGCAACGCCGACCAAATGAGCTTTGCCGACATCGAGAAGAAGATCGCCGAGTTCGGCCAAAAGGCCAAGGACGGCAAGCTGGGCATTGAAGAAATGACCGGTGGTACGTTCTCCATCTCCAACGGCGGCACCTTCGGCTCCATGTTGTCCACGCCTATCATCAACCCACCACAGTCGGCCATTCTGGGCGTGCACGCCACGAAGGACCGCGCGGTTGTGGAAAACGGTCAGATCGTGATCCGTCCTATGAACTACCTGGCCATGTCTTACGACCACCGCATCATCGACGGCCGCGAAGCCGTGTTGGGCCTGGTCGCCATGAAGGAAGCCTTGGAAGACCCAACCCGCCTGCTGTTTGATATTTAACACCCCCAGTCTTCGCGCACTGCGTGTCGCAACGCCCGCCCCCTTGCAGGGGGCAACACCAGCAGCCTGGCAAAGCCAGTTCTGCGGTGTTCTGGTGAAAAGCCGGCACGTATGTCGCGATGGGTTAGCTAGAGAAACTGAAGGGAAGAATTCATGAGTAAACAATTTGATGTGGTCGTCATCGGTGGCGGCCCTGGTGGTTATATTGCGGCGATTCGCTCGGCCCAGCTGGGTTTCAGCGTGGCCTGTATCGACGAGTGGAAGAATGCCAAGGGCGGCCCCGCACCTGGCGGCACTTGCACCAACGTGGGTTGCATCCCATCGAAGGCGCTGCTGCAGTCGTCGGAACATTACGAACAAGCCAACCACCACTTTGCCGACCACGGCATTGAGGTCAAGGGCCTGAGCCTGGATGTGGCCAAGATGCTGGCGCGCAAGGACACCGTTGTGAAGCAAAACAACGACGGTATCCTGTACCTGTTCAAGAAGAACAAGATCACGTTCTTCCATGGACGTGGTGCATTCAAGGGTGTGGCCAATGGCGCTTACCAACTCACCGTGGGTGAAGAAGAGCTGACCGCCAAGCAAGTGATCGTGGCCACCGGCTCCAATGCACGCGCCTTGCCCGGCACGCCGTTCGACGAAGAAAATATTCTCTCCAACGACGGCGCGCTGCGCGTCGGCGCGGTGCCCAAGAAGCTGGGCCTGATTGGCGCTGGTGTCATCGGCCTGGAAATGGGTTCGGTGTGGCGCCGTCTGGGTGCTGAAGTCACGGTGCTCGAAGGTCTGCCGACTTTCCTGGGTGCAGTGGACGAGCAAATCGCCAAGGAAGCCAAGAAGGCTTTTGACAAGCAAGGTCTGAAGATCGAGCTGGGCGTGAAGATCGGCGACATCAAGAGTGGCAAGAAGGGCGTGAGCGTGGCCTACACCAACGCCAAGGGCGAAGCCCAAAGCCTGGACGTGGACAAGCTCATCGTTTCCATCGGCCGCGTGCCCAACACCATTGGCCTGAATGTCGAAGCGGTTGGCCTGCAGCTCGACGAGCGCGGCGCCATTGTGGTCGACGACGAATGCAAGACCAACCTGCCCGGCGTGTGGGCGATTGGCGACGTGGTGCGTGGCCCTATGCTGGCACACAAGGCTGAAGAAGAGGGTGTGGCCGTGGCCGAGCGTATCGCGGGTCAACACGGTCACGTCAACTTCAACACCATTCCCTGGGTGATCTACACCAACCCGGAAATCGCCTGGGTCGGCCAGACCGAGCAGCAATTGAAGCAAGCGGGTCGCGCCTACAAGGCTGGTACCTTCCCGTTCCTGGCCAACGGCCGTGCACGTGCCTTGGGCGACACCACCGGCATGGTGAAGATGTTGGCCGATGCCACGACGGACGAAATCCTCGGTGTGCACATCGTTGGCCCCATGGCCAGCGAACTGATTGCCGAATGTGTGGTGGCCATGGAGTTCCGTGCCAGCAGCGAAGACATTGCGCGCATTTGCCACGCACATCCATCGCTGAGCGAAGCCACCAAGGAAGCCGCCCTGGCGGTTGAGAAGCGTACGCTCAATTTCTGAGCTTGAGGTGTAAGTAGCTTGTCACGCAGGCCTGGTCTGCGTCACAAGCTATTTTTTTTGTAGTATTGGGGGCCGGCGTGAGCGTTAAAGAAGCCTATCAGGCAGAGTTGGTTGAACGCGGTTTTACCGCCGACCCCGCGCAGATGCGCGCTGTGGAAGCATTGGAGCGCTGCGCCGCCGAATGGGCAGCCTACAAGGAAAAGCGCTCCAACAGCTTCAAGAAGCTGATCAACCACCCGGAGATTCCGCGCGGCGTCTACATGTACGGCGGCGTAGGGCGTGGCAAGAGCTTTTTGATGGACTGCTTCTTCAACGCCGTGCCTTTGAAGCGCAAGACGCGTTTGCACTTCCACGAGTTCATGCGCGAAGTGCACCGCGAACTGGTGGACCTGCAGGGCACACAAAACCCGCTGGACGTGTTGGGCGAACGTATTGCCAAGCGCTACAAGCTGATTTGTTTCGACGAATTCCACGTGGCCGACATCACCGACGCGATGATCCTGCACCGGTTGCTGGATTCGCTGTTCGCCAACGGCGTGGGTTTTGTCACCACCTCCAACTTCCGGCCCGACGAGTTGTACCCCGACGGCCTGCACCGCGACCGCATTCTGCCGGCGATTGCGCTGCTGAACGAGAAGCTCGAAGTCATCAACGTGGACAACGGCACCGACTACCGTCGCCGCACGCTGGAAAACGTGCAGCTGTACCACACGCCGCTAGGCCCCGAAGCCGATGCCAGCATGGAGCAAACCTTCACCCACCTGGCCGAGCAACACGATGAAGAAGACCCGAACCTGCACATCGAAGCGCGCACCATCAGCGCACGCCGCAAGGCCGGTGGTGTGGTGTGGTTTGACTTCAAAACCCTGTGTGGCGGGCCACGCTCGCAAAACGACTATCTGGAAATTGCCACGCAGTTCCACACCGTGATGCTCAGCGATGTGCCGCAAATGTCGGTGCGCATGGCCTCCGAGGCGCGGCGCTTCACCTGGCTGGTCGACGTTTTGTACGACAGGCGCGTTAAGTTCATACTCTCTGCTGCCGTGCCGCCAGAAGATCTTTATGTCTCCGGCCCGTTGGCGCACGAATTTCCGCGTACCGTTTCGCGGCTGACAGAAATGCAATCCAAAGAGTTTCTCGCGCTGGGCCGGCGGGAAGTGGACACCAGCCTCACATGAACCTTAGCCTGAAACGTCTGATCTCTCCACTCGTTACAGCGGCCACTTTGCTGCTGACCGTGCCTGCGCATGCCACGCCGCTACAGGACCTCGAAGCCTCTGTGGCGGCCGAGGATGCCACTACACAAGTGGCGCTGGACCGTATCAATAACGAACGTCGGACCCTGAATGCGCGTTACGCCGAGGAGGACAAAGCCTGTTTCCAGAAGTTCGCCGTGACGCCATGCCGCGAGGCATTGCGTGCTGACCGGCGCATCAAGCTGGACGCGCTGCGCAAAGAAGAGGTGGCCTTGAACGATGCCAAGCGCCAGCGCCGCGCACAGCTGCAGGCCGAGCAATTGCGCCAGCGTGAACTGGAGGCGGCAGAGCGCCGTGCCGACACCGAGCGCAAAGCCGCAGACAAAGCCGCGCGGCAGCCAAATGCACCGCTGAGCCCACAGGGCAGCCCACGCGGCGAACAGGCGCCACGCCAGCCACCCAAGCCCACTCCACCACATACTCGCCAAGCGCCCGCCGTGGTGGACCGCTCGGCGCAAGAAGCCGAAGAGCGCGCACGTTACGAGCAAAAACAAAAAGACGCCGCCGCGCACAAGGCCGAGATTGAGCGGAAAAACGCCGAACGTGATCCGAACAAACAAGCCAAGCCCTTGCCAGCCTCGCCGCCCTGAGAATTGGTCTTCCATAGGCAAAAGCCGCGTCAGCCCTTGTGAAGGGGCTACGCGGCTTTTGTTTTGGCCTTGGCTTCGGTGTCAGAACGTGGTGACGATCTCCCTGAGGCGGCCCCACAGAGATCGTAAACACGTTTTAAGGCACGGGTTCCAGCTTCAGTGTGGGCACGGTCATCACACGTGCGGCGCTGCTCAACACATCCAGCACGTGGTTGGCAAAGTAGCTGTTCTGGGTATCGGGCTCAAGTGCGGCCACCGCCAGGTTGCCCCACGCCTGGTTGACTGGCACGTAGTAGCTGCCAGCGGGTACATCGATCAGGCCGCTGCCCAGGCTGACTTCCACCCGCGTCACGTCGCCACCACCCGCGACACTGCCGCGCACATCTTCGCGCACGGCCTGGGTGCGGCTTTGTTCCTGGTAGTTGTCGACCAGCAGCGAACTGGATTCGGTGATGCGCTGCACCTCCAATCCCAGCAAACGCAGGCGTTCCACAGCGGTGGTGGAACTCGGCGACAACCAATAGCCGCAGGGCCGCACCCGTGACTTCACGGTGCGCAGGTTCTGCGATGAATTCCAGGCCACGTTGACCACCTTGTCGGCACCGGTTTCGGGGTCCAGCATGGTCAGGTTGTAGGTGGTGCTGGTGGGCGCGGCTTCGACGATCACGGGCGCGTTACAGGCTTTGGAGCTGATTTCGCGTTCCATGTACGGCCGCAGCTTGTTCAGCTCGTCGGCGCGGGCCGCTGCGCTTTGCAGCACACTGGTGATGGCCGTCACCTGGGTGTGCACGCGGCGTTGGATATGGGTGCGGCCAATGCCTACACCCCGGGTTTCGATCAACAGGCTCACCGCATTCTTCAAGCCGTTGACGTTGCGCCCGGTGTCTGGCTGGCTGCCGCCCATGGAGACACGTTTGTCGGCCAGGTCGGTCGAGGTGGTGTAGTACCACTCCTGCGTGAGGTTCTGGTTTTGCAATGCGGTGAGTACCGGGCGGCGAAACCATTCTTCTGAGGCCCGTGGCAGGAACTCGGGCAGGTTGGGCGTCATCGCGTATTGCAGCAGTGCGTCGTATTTCTGGATGGCACCAAACTTCTCGACGAAGCGTCCGACCACCGTGTATTCATGGGCATCGACCACCACAATCGGTTGGTAGTCGCGGCTGAGCTTGGCGAGCGCGCGGGCTTCGGGCGTGGTCAGAAGCAGGTGGTCGCGGTTCAGGTCGACACCGTTGGCCGTGACCCGCACATTGGCGGCTGCGCCATCAGGGTTGGCGCGCGGCACCACGATGACATTGATACGGTCCAGTAGCGGCTCCAGCAGGCCTTGTGACAGTTCACGCGCCAATACCAGCAGCGCTTCGCTGCCTGCGGGTTCATTGCCGTGTTGCTGGCCGATCAACAGCACGGTGGGGCGCTGGGTCGCGAGCACCGTCGCCGGGTCCGAGCCGGCGCCGCGTGTCAGCAGCAGGCCTTCCAGCAGCACACCGGCTTGTGATGTGCCCAGGGGCAATACCACTGCCTTGGTTGTAGAACCAGCCGGCACGCTGGCGGAAAGCTGGTGCAGCCAGGTCGACACTTCGGCATTGGTGGTGAAGCTGCTGCGGTCGGCCGCCAGGCCGGGTGTGGCGTAAGCCAGGGGCGGTGCCGGGAAGCGTGCGGCCACGGCAGCGTTATAGGGTGGGGCGGCAGCCGCTCCGTCGCCTTGGCCTGGTGTGGGCACGGGCACCGAAACGGCGGTTTCTACCGGTGCCGCGGTGGGCGCAACGCTGACCGAGGCAGGCGCTGGGGTGGATCTCGGTGCCGTCGTTGGAGCGGCCGTGCCGGGGTAGGGCTTCCATTCAGGCAGCGGCTTTGATGCACAGGCCGCCAGCAGTGCGACCACGGCCAGCGCAGCAGCTGTTCTGTGCAGGCGCCAGGTGGCCTGCGGCGCGTTTTCGGCGTTGTGGGGCTGGGCGAAGGTGTGGTGGTTCATACGGGCTCGTCGTCCTTAAGCTGCGCTACGCCGTGGCCTGAGGCCATAGGGCTTGAAGCGGTGATGTTACCGCTCTCATTGACCATGTTCGACGGCTTTTGTGGGCGTCTGAAAAATGCCAAAAATGGGCTGCCCAAGCCGACTCGCATGGCCAGGCACAAAGGAATAAGACGATGTTTTGGCGGGAAAAAGAGCAAGCTGCGAAAATAACCCCTGTTTTTGGGCGTGGCACCGACTGCCGCGTCTCCCTGATCTCACCCGTATGCAAGCTGAAAACCTTCCCTCCAACCGCCTCAGCGTGGCACCCATGATGGACTGGACCGACGCCCATTGTCGGTACATGCACCGCCTGATCACGCGCCACACCTTGCTCTATACCGAGATGGTGACCACGGGCGCGCTGATCCATGGCGACGTGCCACGCCATCTGCGCTACAACGAGCAGGAGCATCCGCTGGCGTTGCAGCTCGGCGGCAGCGAGCCGGCGGACCTGGCCAAGTGTGCCCAGTTGGGCCAGGAGTGGGGTTACGACGAGGTCAACATCAACTGTGGCTGCCCCAGTGAGCGTGTGCAGCGTGGCGCGTTTGGCGCCTGCCTGATGGCCGAGCCGCAACTGGTGGCCGACTGTGTCAAGGCCATGGTTGATGTGGTGGATGTGCCAGTCACCGTGAAGCACCGCATCGGTATTGACAAAACCGAGAGCTACGAATTTGTGCGCGACTTTGTCGGCACCGTGGCCGAGGCGGGCTGCAACACCTTCATCGTGCATGCACGCAACGCCTGGCTCAAAGGCTTGAGCCCGAAGGAGAACCGCGAGATTCCACCGCTGCGTTACGCGCTGGTGGCGCAGTTGAAGAAAGACTTTCCCGGCCTGTGCATCGCCATCAATGGCGGCATCAACACCAATGCCGACATCGCCGCGCATTTGACCCAGGTGGACGGGGTGATGATAGGCCGCGAGGCCTACCACAACCCCTGGCTCATGGCCGATTGGGACGAGCAGTTCTTCGGCGCCCCGGCGCAGACGCTGGACCGTGATGCCGTGGAGCTGCAAATGGTCGACTACATGGAACGCATGGCCGTCGAGCACGGCACGCCCTGGGGCAACATCGCGCGCCACATGCTGGGCCTGCGCCACGGCCAGCCGGGTGCGCGTCGTTGGCGCCAGGTGTGGAGCGACCACAAACTCAAGGCCATGCCGGCGCGTGACGTGATGCGTTTGGCGCAACTCACACTGCGGCGCGATGCCGACGCAGCGCAAGCCGTTGCGGCTTAGGAATTAAGAGAAAAAGGCCTTTTGCTCTTTTTGCATAAGCGCAAGCAGCTATCTATTTTGAATCTGCTTGGTTGGGGCTGCGGGCTAAACCGCCGCCTCCAGCCCATTCGCAAAATGTGCGCGCATACGTTGCAGAGTTGCCTCTGCGTCGCGCCGCAGCAGTGCATCCATCACACTACGGTGCTCCATCAGCGACTCGTGGATGCGCCCGGACTTGAATAGCGAGTTGTGCCGGTTCAGCTTCATCACCTTGCGCAGGTCTGCCACCATCTGGTTGGTCCAGCGGTTGTCGGCAATTTCCAATAGGCGCATATGGAATTGCTCGTTCACGGCGAAGAACTGCACCTGGTCGTCCACCGCCGCCTCCAGCTCGGTGTGCAGGGCTTGTAATTCGGCCAGCTGCGTGTCGCTGGCGCGCTCGGCCACCACGGCGGCGGCGTCGCTTTCCAGCAGGCTCAGCAGGTGATAGACCTCGCGCAGATCGCGCTCGGAAACTTCGGTCACGTAGGCGCCGCGGCGCACCTTCATGGTGATCAAACCCTCGGCCGCCAGCACCTTCAGCGCCTCTCGCAATGGTGTGCGGCTGATGCCATACTCTTCGGCAATCTTCAGCTCATCGATCCAGCTGCCAGGCGCCAGGTCGCGCTGAAAAATGCGCTGGCGCAGACGCTCCGCGACTTCTTCGTAGAGGGGGCGAGGCGTGAGGTTGAGGGAAGGCATAACCGAATTCTAGGTTAATTTTTTATTTTGCATTCATAATTATGGATGCGGTAGACTTCAACTCACGCCAAAAAAGTGCTCAGCCATGTCTAAAGATTCGACCCAAGATTCCTCTCGGCCTGCCGTGTCATCTACGCCTGAGTTCGCTGCCGCAGATCTGGCTGCCTGGACCAAAGCGGCCGCCAAGTCTGCGCCCGGCGGTGCGGTGGAAGCGCTGAATTGGGTCACGCCAGACGGCATCACCGTCAAGCCGCTCTACACCGCTGAAGACCTGGCCGGGCTGCAGCACACCAACACATTGCCCGGCTTCGAGCCCTACATCCGCGGCCCGCAAGCCACCATGTACGCGGTGCGGCCCTGGACCATTCGCCAATACGCCGGTTTCTCGACCGCCGAAGAATCCAACGCCTTCTACCGCAAGGCGCTGGCCGCCGGCGGGCAGGGCGTGAGTGTGGCGTTTGACCTGGCCACGCACCGTGGCTACGACAGCGACCACCCGCGTGTGACCGGCGACGTGGGCAAGGCCGGTGTGGCCATCGACTCGGTTGAAGACATGAAGATCCTCTTCGACCAGATCCCGCTCGACAAGGTGAGTGTGTCCATGACCATGAACGGTGCCGTGCTGCCCGTGCTGGCCGGCTACGTGATCGCCGCCGAAGAGCAGGGCGTGGCGCAAGACCAGTTGAGCGGCACCATTCAGAACGACATTCTGAAAGAGTTCATGGTGCGCAACACCTACATCTTTCCGCCCGAGCCCAGTATGCGCATCATCGGCGACATCATCGAGTACACGGCGCAGAACATGCCCAAGTTCAACTCGATCAGCATCTCGGGCTACCACATGCAGGAAGCCGGCGCCAACCAGGCGCTGGAGCTGGCCTTCACCCTGGCCGACGGCAAGGAGTACGTCAAGACCGCCATCGCCAAAGGCATGGATGTGGACGAATTCGCCGGGCGGCTGAGCTTCTTTTGGGCCATTGGCATGAACTTCTATCTGGAAGTGGCCAAGATGCGTGCCGCACGCCTGCTGTGGTGCCGCATCATGAAGGGTTTTGACGCCAAGAAGCCCAAGAGCCTGATGCTGCGCACCCACTGCCAGACCAGTGGCTGGAGCCTGACCGAGCAAGACCCGTACAACAACGTGGTGCGCACCACCATAGAGGCCATGGCGGCGGTATTTGGCGGCACACAAAGCCTGCACACCAACGCGCTGGATGAGGCCATCGCCTTGCCCACCGAGTTCAGCGCGCGTATTGCGCGCAACACCCAACTCATCATCCAGGAAGAGACCCACATCACCAACGTGGTCGACCCCTGGGCCGGCAGCTACATGATGGAAAAGCTGACGCAAGACATGGCCGATGCGGCATGGAAAATCATCGAAGAAGTCGACGCCCTGGGTGGCATGACACGTGCGGTCGACAGCGGCTGGGCCAAGCTGAAGATCGAGGCCGCTGCCGCCGAGAAACAAGCGCGCATAGACTCGGGCAAAGACGTGATTGTCGGCGTCAACAAATACAAGCTGAAGACCGAGGACGCGATCGACAGCCTGTCCATAGACAACGTCAAGGTGCGTGAACAACAGGTGGCGCGCCTGCAGCAAGTGCGTGCCACACGCGACAATACCAAGGTGCAAGCCGCGTTGGACGCCCTCACCGCCGCTGGCGAATCGGGCGAAGGCAACCTGCTGGCGCTGAGCATTGCCGCCATGCGTCTGCGCGCCACCGTGGGTGAAGTGTCGGATGCGTTGGAGAAATCATTCGGCCGCCACCGTGCCGATACGCAAAAGGTCACCGGCGTCTATGCCGCAGCCTATGACTCGGCCGAAGGCTGGGACGCGCTCAAGGTCGAGATCAATGCCTTCGCCGAGGAGCAGGGCCGCCGCCCGCGCGTGATGATCAGCAAACTCGGCCAGGACGGCCACGACCGTGGCGCCAAAGTGGTGGCCACGGCCTTTGCCGACCTGGGCTTTGACGTCGACATGGGGCCGCTGTTCCAAACCCCCGAAGAGTGCGCGCGCCAGGCGATAGAGAACGACGTGCACGCGGTCGGCGTCTCCACGCTGGCAGCCGGCCATAAGACTCTCGTGCCGGCCATCATCGAAGAGCTGAAGAAGCAGGGCGCGGACGACATCATCGTCTTTGTCGGCGGCGTGATCCCGCGTGGTGACTACGAGATGCTGTATGAGGCCGGTGTCAAAGGCATTTACGGCCCGGGCACACCTATCCCGGCCAGCGCCAAGGATGTGCTGGAGCAGATCCGCGCGGCCGTGAGCGCCTGAGCCTCAAGAGTGCCACGGTGACGGTGGATCTTCTTTCCGAGCCAGTGAACCAGCGCGTGAACCAGCGGCTTAACCAGCGCCTGCGTTTCGAGGCCGTGGTCGACAGCGACTTCGACGCCATGCTGGCGCTGCGCATTGACGCCATGCGCCCTAGCCTGGAGCGTGTTGGACGCTTTGATTTCAACCGTGCGCGCGAGCGTCTCACCCAGGGTTTTGTGCCAGCCTACATGCAGCACATCGTGTGGGATGGCGAGCGCATTGGCTTCGTCACTCTGAAGCCAGAGGGCCGCGACACGCTGCGGCTGGACCACCTTTATCTGCGCCACGGTTTTCATGGCCAGGGTATAGGCGCCTGGGTGCTGCATTGGGCGCAAGAACAGGCGCGGGCACGCGGCCTGGGCATCAAACTCACTGCACTGAAACTCAGCGACGCCAACCGCTTTTATCTACGCCACGGCTTTGTGCTGGAAGGTGAAGAGGGGGTGGACGTGCACTACCGCTGGCAAGCGGTGGAGACCAAGCCTTGAGCAACGACGTCGTGGCCGCCATGCAGCAAGCGGTGTTGGCCTCTACCGGCATGGCGCAACGCCGCGCCATTGCCAAAGCCATCACGCTGCTGGAATCCACCCGCGCCGACCACCGTCTGCAAGGTGATGCCTTGCTGGCCGCGTTGTTGCCGCACACCGGGCGCGCATTGCGTCTGGGCATCAGCGGTGTGCCTGGCGTGGGCAAGTCGACTTTTATTGAAGCGCTGGGCCTTTATCTGATCGAAAAAGGCCACCGCGTGGCGGTGCTCACCATAGACCCTTCCAGCACTGTTTCGGGTGGCTCCATCCTGGGCGACAAAACACGCATGGAGCAACTCTCTGTGCAGGAAAAGGCGTATATACGGCCCAGCCCCTCGAGTGGTACGCTGGGCGGCGTGGCGGAGAAAACCCGCGAAGCCATGCTGGTGTGTGAAGCCGCTGGTTATGACGTAGTGGTGGTGGAGACCGTGGGTGTGGGCCAATCGGAAACGGCGGTGGCCAACATGACCGACATGTTTGTGTTGATGCAATTGCCCAACGCAGGCGACGACCTGCAGGCGATCAAGAAAGGTGTCATGGAACTGGCCGACCTGGTGGTGATCAACAAGGCCGACCTTGACGCCGACGCCGCGACCCGTGCACAGGCGCAGATCACCTCGGCCTTGCGTCTGTTTGGCTCGCACGGCCACCATCAACACCAGGCACAAAACGACGCTTTATTCTGGCACCCACAGGTGCTGCAACTCAGCGCCCTGCTGGGCCAGGGTGTGGCCACTTTCTGGTCTGCAGTGCAAGAGTTTCAACGGCTGCAGACGGCCAATCAGCAATTCGGCACCAAGCGCCAGCGCCAGGCGCAAACCTGGATGTGGGAGCGCATCGAAGCCGGGCTCAAACAGGCTTTTCGCGCCCACCCCGGTGTGTGTGCGCAGTTGCCCCTGCTGCAGCAGCAAGTGCTCGATGGCAGCTTGCCAGCCTCCACCGCCGCGCGCCGCTTGTTGGCGCTCGCCACTACACCCGCCGCACCGACCTAATTTTTTTGATGGGGATATCGCATGCAAGAAATTCTTGAACAACTAGAAAAGAAGCGCGCCGCTGCACGCTTGGGTGGCGGCGAAAAACGCATTGCGGCGCAGCACAAAAAAGGCAAGCTCACAGCACGTGAACGCCTGGAGCTGCTGCTGGACGAAGGCACGTTTGAAGAGTGGGACATGTTTGTCGAGCACCGCTGCACCGACTTCGGCATGGAAGAGCAAAAGATCCCCGGCGACGGTGTGGTCACCGGCTACGGCATGATCAACGGCCGCCTGGTGTTTGTCTTCAGCCAGGACTTCACGGTGTTTGGCGGCGCGCTGTCGGAGGCGCACGCCGAGAAGATCTGCAAGGTGATGGACCAGGCCATGAAGGTGGGCGCGCCGGTCATAGGTTTGAACGATTCTGGTGGCGCGCGCATCCAGGAGGGTGTGGCCTCGCTAGGCGGTTATGCCGACGTGTTCCAGCGCAATGTGATGGCCAGTGGTGTGGTGCCGCAGATCAGCATGATCATGGGCCCGTGCGCCGGCGGCGCGGTGTATTCACCCGCCATGACCGACTTCATCTTCATGGTCAAGGACAGCAGCTACATGTTTGTCACCGGCCCCGAAGTGGTGAAGACCGTGACGCACGAAGAAGTCACGGCCGAAGAGCTGGGCGGCGCCATCACCCACACCACACGCAGCGGTGTCGCCGACATGGCGTTCGAGAACGACGTCGAAGCGCTGCTGATGCTGCGCCGGTTGTACAACTACCTGCCACTCAACAACCGCGAAAAAGCCCCGGTGCGCCCGAGCAACGATCCGGCCGACCGCATGGACATGAGCCTGGACACGCTGGTGCCCGACAACGCCAACAAACCCTACGACATGCGCGAGTTGATCGCCAAGACGGTGGACGATGCCGAGTTCTTTGAACTGCAGCCCGAATACGCGAAAAACATCCTGATCGGCTTCGCACGCATGGAAGGCCAGACCGTGGGCATCGTCGCCAACCAACCCCTGGTGCTGGCCGGTTGCCTGGACATCAAGAGCAGCATCAAGGCCGCGCGTTTTGTGCGCTTCTGTGATGCGTTCAACATCCCGGTGATCACCTTTGTCGACGTGCCCGGCTTCATGCCCGGCACCAGCCAGGAATACGGCGGCATCATCAAACACGGCGCCAAGCTGCTTTATGCCTACGCTGAATGCACGGTGCCCAAGATCACGGTCATTACACGCAAAGCCTATGGCGGCGCCTACGACGTGATGGCGTCCAAACACCTGCGCGGCGACGTCAACTTTGCCTGGCCACACGCCGAGATTGCGGTGATGGGCGCCAAGGGGGCCGTGGAAATCATCTTCCGCGAAGACAAGGGTGACCCCGCCAAACTCGCGGCCAAAGAAGCCGAATACAAGGCCCGCTTCGCCAACCCGTTTGTCGCCGGCGCACGCGGCTACATCGACGACGTGATCCTGCCGCACGAAACGCGCAAACGCATCTGCCGCAGCCTGGTGATGCTGCGCGAGAAGAAGCTGGAAAACCCGTGGCGCAAACACGGCAACATACCGCTGTGAGATGGCACACCCCCAGTCTGCGCGCACTGCGTGTCGCTTCGCCTACCCCCTTGCAGGGGGCGATGCTGGCGGCCTGGCAAAGCCAGTTCCGCTGCATCCCAGCGAGGCGCGGGCATGCCTGCAGCGATCGGTGAGCACCCGCCTACAGAGCATCATGTCCAACTTGTTTTTGATTGCCGATGACGGCATCGAAGGACTCTTTCATGTTTAAAAAAATCCTGATTGCCAACCGTGGCGAGATCGCCTGCCGCGTCATCACCACGGCCAAGAAAATGGGCATTGCCACCGTGGCGGTGTATTCCGATGCCGACAAGGAAGCGCGTCACGTGGAGCTGGCCGATGAAGCTGTGCCCATAGGCCCCGCGCCCAGCCGCGAAAGTTATTTGTTGGCCGACAAGATCATCGCCGCCTGCAAGGCCACGGGGGCACAGGCGGTGCACCCGGGCTACGGCTTCCTGAGCGAGAACGCCGAGTTTGCCAAGCGGGTGGAAGAAGAGGGCATTGTGTTCATCGGCCCCAAGCATTATTCGATTGCCGCCATGGGCGACAAGATCGAGTCCAAGAAGCTCGCCGGCGCCGCGGGGGTGAACTGCATCCCCGGCGTGAACGATGCCATCGACAGCGCCGAGCGCGCGGTGGAAATCGCCAAGGGCATTGGTTACCCGGTGATGATCAAGGCCAGCGCCGGTGGTGGTGGCAAGGGCCTGCGCGTGGCGTTCAACGACAAGGAGGCCTTTGAAGGCTTCACCTCGTGCCGCAACGAAGCACGCAACAGCTTTGGCGACGATCGTGTGTTCATCGAGAAATTTGTCGAAGAGCCGCGCCACATCGAAATCCAGCTGCTGGGTGACAGCCACGGCAACGTGCTCTACCTGAACGAGCGTGAATGCTCCATCCAGCGCCGCCACCAGAAGGTGATTGAAGAGGCGCCGTCGCCCTTCATCAGCGAGGCCACACGCAAGGCCATGGGCGAGCAGGCCGTGGCCCTGGCCAAGGCGGTGAAGTACCAAAGCGCGGGCACGGTGGAGTTTGTGGTGGGCAAGGACCAGAGCTTCTACTTCCTGGAAATGAACACCCGCCTGCAGGTGGAGCACCCGGTGACGGAGTGCATCACCGGGCTGGATCTGGTGGAGCTGATGATCCGCGTGGCCGCTGGTGAAAAGCTGCCGCTCACACAAGCCGAGGTGAAGCGCGACGGCTGGGCCATAGAGTGCCGCATCAACGCCGAAGATCCGTTTCGCAACTTTCTGCCGAGCACCGGCCGGCTGGTGCGCTTTCAGCCGCCGGCGCAAACCATGTGGGCGTCCGACACTGCCGCGTTGCAGGGTGTGCGTGTCGATACCGGCGTGCAGGATGGTGGCGAGATCCCGATGTTCTACGACTCCATGATCGCCAAGCTTATCGTGCATGGACGCGACCGAGCCGAGGCCATTGCCAAGATGCGCGAGGCGCTGAACGGCTTTGTGATCCGTGGCGTGAGCAGCAACATCCCTTTCCAGGCGGCGCTGCTGGCGCATCCCAGGTTTGTTGCTGGCGACTTCAACACCGGCTTTATTGCCGAGAACTACGCCGCCGGTTTCCATGCCGAAGATGTGCCGCACCCCAATCCCGACTTTCTGGTGGCGCTGGCGGCGTTTGTGCATCGCCGCTACCGTGACCGCGCCACCGGCATCAGCGGCCAGATGGCCGGGCATGAGGTGGCGGTGGGTGAGGACTTTGTGGTGGTGGCGCTGGGCGCCGGAGGCAAGAACGTACAGCACCCGGTGAAGATCAGCGAGTTCGATGAAAAATCGGGCGCCAGCACTGTGCTGGTCCGTGGCCACAGCTATCACTTCAGCAGCAAATCGCGGCTCAGCGCGATACGCATTCAGGGCTTTTGTGACGAGCAGCCTTTTACCGCGCAGATCGAGCGCGGTGGCAACAGCGGCACCGGTGCCGTGCTGCGCAACCCGCTGGCCATGCGGGTGGCGCACAACGGCACGCAACTCGATGCGCTGGTGTTGTCGCCACGCATGGCCGAGTTGCAGGCCTTGATGCCCTACAAGGCACCGCCTGACATGAGCCGCTTTGTGTTGTCACCCATGCCTGGCTTGTTGGTGGACGTGGCCGTGCAGCCCGGCCAGAAGGTGCAAGCCGGTGAACGTGTGGCGGTGATTGAGGCCATGAAGATGGAGAACGTTTTGTTTGCCACCGCCGACGGCGTGGTCGCCAAGGTGCTGGCCGGCAAGGGTGAATCGCTGAGTGTGGACCAGCCCATCGTTGAGTTCGAGTGAAGCGATGGCCATGGTTCAACCGTTGTTGACTGGCTTGTGGCTGAAGATTGGCAAGATGCAAGGAGTGCCCGTATGACGACCCCCACACAAAATGCGCAGCGTCCATTCAAGGTGCTTGGCATTCAGCAAATCGCCATCGGCGGGCCCGACAAGAAACGCCTGCAAACCCTGTGGGTCGACATGCTGGGTCTGGAGGTCACGGGTACCTTCGTCAGCGAACGTGAGAACGTGGATGAAGACATCTGCGCCATAGGCCGTGGCCCCTACAAGGTCGAGGTCGACCTGATGCAACCCATAGACCCGGAAAAAAAACCAGCGGTGCACACCACACCCCTGAACCACGTGGGCCTGTGGATAGACAACCTGCCCGTGGCGGTGGAATGGCTTAGCGCGCAAGGCGTGCGTTTCGCCCCTGGCGGCATTCGCCCGGGCGCTGCTGGCTACGACATTTGTTTCCTGCACCCCAAGAGCAACGAGCAGTTTCCGATTGCCGGCGAAGGTGTGTTGATTGAATTGGTGCAGGCACCGCCCGAGGTGATTGCGGCGCTGGGGTAGTTTGAGCTAGCCCGCGCGGCCTGCGAAAAACGCCTGAAGCGCAGGCGACAAGCCTACGGTTTCGCGCGGGCCGGGCGCGGCATAACTGCCGGTGCGTGCCTTGGTGGGGCGCTGCCGCACCAGCAACTCGGCTTGGCGTACGGCGCAACTCACACCGTCGAGCACGGGCACGTCGAGGTGGGGCTGCAAGCGTTGCGGTACACCGGCCATCACCGCGCCGGTGAGCACGATGACCTCGGCGCCATCGCGTTCGATCAGGTCTCGCGCGGCCGCGATGGCCAGGGCATCGGCTTCGCTTTGGTCACCAGCCGCGTAGGGCGCATTGCTTTCCACGGCGCGCCAACCGGCGATGCGCGAGTTGAGACCGTAGCCTGTCACCAACTCCTGGTACACCGGCAACACGCGCTGGCCCCACACCAGCACACCGATGCGCCCGCCCAACATGCAGGCGGTGAGCAAAGCGGCTTCGGTGATGCCGACCACGGGAATCGGCAGCATCTCGCGTGCGGCACTCAGCGCCACATCGTAAGACACTGCTATCACCACTGCATCACAACCCGCTGCGTATGTGGCCAGCAGCTCGACCGTGGCATGCGCCGCAATGGCCAGCTCGGTACGCGTGGCGATGATGCGCGCGCCAAAGTCGCCAGTGACGGGCACGATCTCGGTGCCGGCGCTGGCAGCGTCACGCGCCGCTGCCGCGACCTTGTCGGTCACGAAGCTGGAAGTGTTGGCGTTGAGGACGAGGATGCGCATGGGTTTCTTTGCTTGCAAAGTTTGTTCAGCGAAACGCCGATTCGAGCGACAGCTCGGCCTCTTGCCGGGGCGCAAGATCCAGGCCTGCCTCGATGTGTTCCAGGTGATGCAGCATCAGCTTGGCGGCGCGGTTGGCGTCGCGGGCTTCGATGGCGTCGAGCAGTCGGTCGTGTTCATCGGGTGCGCAACTCGGTGAGCCCGGCGCGTCGTACAAGATCATGCACAGGCAGGTCAGCGACTCCAGCTCGCGCAGCGTGCGCTCCAGCACGCCGTTGCCAGCCACTTCGGCCAGCAGCAGGTGGAACTCGCCGGTGAGCAGCAGCAGGCTGGTGGCGTTGCCGCTGGCGCGTGCTTTTGCCTCGCGCGCCACGTGCGCGCGCAACGCGGTGATATGCCGGGGCGTGGCTTTTTCCGTGGTGATGCGCACCAGGCCGGGCTCGATCAACCGGCGCGCGGTGAAGACGTCGCGCGCCTCTTGCGGTGTGGGGCTCGCAATGAAGGCGCCACGGTTCGGAATATTGGTGGCAATGCGGTCATGCACCAGCCGGACGGTGGCTTCGCGCACCTTGGTGCGGCTCACTTCAAAGATGCTGGCCAGCTTGTCCTCCACCAACTGGGTGCCCGGCACCAGGCGGTGTTCCAGGATGGCCGTGCGAATGCGTTCGTAGATTTGGTCGGTGCTGAGCGCTGGCGCAGCAGAGGTTTTTTGGACGCGGCGACGGGGTGGTTCGGCAACGGGAAGCATGGGGTATGGCTTGCTTAAATTGCATACTATATCGGCAATTTTTGACATGCCAAAGACGCAGGACTTGCTCCCTCTGGAGCGAAAAAACGGCGCTTTCGGAAAAAATTAAGGTGTTGTTTCGCCACGCACCAGCCCTGGGCCATCCGCACCATACGCGCTCACGCCATGCCTGAAATGGCACCACAAGAATGCAAAAAAATCGCATGCAATTTGTGAATTTATGGAATTCAATGTTGATTTGACTTGGCATGGAATCTGCTGGAATGGCATGTGTCATGAAATTGCATACCAAATGCGGCGTGACAAACGCCCCCGCGCTGTGGCCGGTGGGCACTTTGTTCAACCTATCGGAATCCTGACCATGAATGCACGCCCCCCACTTCTGAAAACCTTGGCAAGCTTTTGTCTTTGCTTCGCCTTTGCGGCGCACGCTGATACTTTGGACGACGTGCGTCAGCGCGGCACCTTGACGGTGGGCGTTGAAGCCGGTGGCGCGGGCGCCATCATCTCGTCCGAGCCGGGCGGCAAGATCGTCGGCCAAGATGCAGACCTGAACGCGCTGATTGCCCAAAAGCTCGGCGTCAAGCTTGAGATGGTGGAGACGCCTTGGCCCGGCATCATTCCGGCGCTGCTGAGCAAACGCTTTGACATGATCATGAGTGGCATGACGGCCACCAAGGCGCGTGCCGAGCGAGTTAACTTCTCCACCCCCTATGGCGACGCTTCGCTGGTGGCGGCCGCCACGGCGGGCAACGCTGCCATCAAGTCGCCGGACGACCTGGCGGGCAAAACCATTGGTGTGCTGCTGGGCACCAATACGGTGGACTTTGCCAAGGGTTTTGCCGCCAAGATGGCCGCCAAGAACCTGGCCGCCCCCACGGTGAAAACCTATGACGACTTTCCATCGATGTTTGTCGAAATGACCAACAAGAACATCGATGCCGTGATGTTGCCGCGCCCCATCATGGGCGGCTACATGGTGCAAAAGCCAGGTGCCTTCAAGATCATCGATGGCCTGGGCGACAAGTCGTATTTCGGCGTGGCGATCCGCAAGGAAGACACCGCGTTGCTGGCCGCCGTCAACAAGATTTTGATGGATGCCAAGGCCGATGGCACGCTCGCCGCTGTGCAAAAGAAGTGGCTGGGTGCGCCAACCGCCGCGCTGCCTGATAGCTGGATGCAGCCATGAGCCAGAACCCTGCAAGCGCATTGGCCGCCGTTGTTCCCAGCGCGGCAAGGCCGATGGTGTCGGTGCGGCAACTCACCAAGCGTTATGGCGAACACGAGATCCTCAAAGGCATCAACCTCGATGTGGCCGCGAGTGAAGTGGTCACGCTGATTGGCCCCAGTGGCTCGGGTAAGAGCACGGTGCTGCGCTGCCTGAACTTTCTGGAGGCGCCCACTTCCGGCGAAGTGTTTGTCGATGGCGAGCGCCTGGGTTATGTGCAAGGCAAGGGCGGCAAGCTGCAGCGCCGCCCCGAGGCCGACATGAACCGCCAGCGCGCCGAGATCGGCATGGTGTTTCAGCAGTTCAACCTGTGGCCACACAAGACGGTGCTGCAAAACATCATCGAGGCGCCTATGCTGGTGCGCGGCGCCCAGCGTGACGCTGCGGTGGAAACCGCCCGCAAGCTGCTCGACCGCGTGGGCCTGTTGGCCAAGCAGGATGCCATGCCCATGACCTTGTCTGGCGGCCAGCAGCAACGCGTGGCGATTGCGCGTTCCCTGGCCATGCAGCCCAAGGTGTTGTTGCTCGACGAGGTGACCTCGGCGCTGGACCCGGAAACCGTGCGCGACGTGCTAGACGTGATCAAGGGCCTGGCGTTTGACGGCATGACCATGGTGTTGGTCACGCACGAAATGTCGTTCGCCCGCGAAGTGGCCGACCGCGTGGTCTTCATGGACGAAGGTGTGGTGATGGAAGAGGCCCCGCCAGAACAGTTTTTCTCGGCCCCGCGCCACGAGCGCGCGCAGGCCTTCTTATCCAGGGTGCTTTGACATGTTTGATCTTCAACTGATCCTCACCTACATGCCTGACCTGCTGCACGGCCTGTGGGTCACCGTGCTCTATACCTTGGGCGGGCTGGCTTTGGGCCTGGTGATTGGTGTGTGTGCGGCCGTGCTGGGTTTGTCGCGCCTGCGCTTCTTGCACTGGCTGGTGCGTGTGTATGTGGACTTCATTCGTGGCACGCCGCTGCTGTTGCAGTTGTTCATTTTGTATTACGCGCTGCCGCCGCTGGGCATCAAGATGTCGGCCGGCACGGCGGGTATTCTGGGCCTGGGCATCAACGCAGGGGCTTACCTGGCCGAGATCTTTCGCGCCGGCTTTGAGGCGGTGCCGCGCGCCCATGTGCAGGCGGCGCGTTCGCTGGGCATGAGCTACCGGCAAACGCTGTGGCGCATTGAGTTGCCCCAGGCCGCCACGCTGGTGCTGCCACCGCTGGCCAACGAGATGATCAGCCTGGTGAAGTCGACCTCGTTGATCTCCACCATCTCCATCGCCGAGCTGCTGCGCTCGGGGCAGATTGCGGTGTCGGTCACGTTTGCGCCGCTGGAAATCTACACCGTGGTGGCGCTGTTCTATCTGGCCATCAACCTCAGCCTGTCGAACCTGGTGCGCTGGCTGGAGCAACGCAAGGGCTCGGGCGCCCGCTCTGAGGCGCGCCGCACCTTGATGGATGTGGGCGTATGACGGCGCCGACTGTGAAGGCGCTGAACATACATGGCCGGTATGACGCGGCTTCTGCCACCGCGTCCCCCGGCGCCGCCTGGCCCGGTGGCAAACGCTTGGCGGTGTATGTGGCTGTGGGGGTGGAGGAATACGCCTTTGGCCACGGCAAGACCGAAGACCTGATGCCCGGCGTGGCCGCGCCCGACATGGTCAACACCAGTTGGCGCGACTACGGCAACCGCGTGGGTGCCATGCGTTTGCTGCAGCGGTTGGTGCGTTTTGGTGTTCCCCCCACGGTGCTGCTGAACACGGCGGTGTACGCGTCGGCCCCGCAGTTGATGGTGTTGGCGCGCGAGTTGAAGGCTGAGTTCATTGGCCATGGCATCGCCAACTCTGATTCGCTGGAGGGCATGGACCCGGCGCAAGAGCAAGCCTACCTGGCGCAGGTGGCCGCCCGCATCGCCGCGCAAGAAGGGCAAGCGCCCATGGGATGGTCCAGCCCCTGGCTCACACAAACGCCGCACACGCTGGATCTGTTGGGCGAATGCGGTTACCGCTTTGTGATGGACATGCGGCTGGACGACGTGCCGGTGTGGCTCAACACCAGATCAGCGCCGCTGCTGGCCATGCCCTATGCGCTGGAACTGAACGACAGCACCTCCATCATCGGCCGCCAAGTCGGTGCAGCGGAGTTTGCCGACATGTTGATCGACGAGTTTGATGAACTGCTGGAGGCGTCGCAAGAAAAGCCGCTGGTGATGAGTGTGGTGCTGCACTCGTTCATCTCGGGTGCGCCGTTTCGTTTGCGCCAGCTCACTCGGTTTTTCGAGCACATGCAGGCGCACAGCGATGCGGTGTGGTTCACGCAGCCTGGCGCCATTTACCAGGCTGTGGCGGGTGACGCCAAGCGTTGAACTCATTCCAGCGGAATCCCTGCCTCTTTCACCACCTTGCCCCATTTGGCGAGGTCGGACTTGATGACTGCGGCGTATTCCTGCGGTGTGCCGCCCTGGATTTCAATGCCGGCGGCTTCGAGCTTGGTGCGCACATCGGGCAGCTTGAGTGCTGCGTTGATCTCGGCGTTCAGCTTGGCAATGATGGCGGGCGGTGTGCCTGCGGGTGCCAGGAAGCCACCGTTGGTGTTGGCGTCAAAACCCTTCAAGCCTTGTTCGTCTGCGGTAGGCACATCGGGCAACTGGGCCGCGCGTTTGCGGGTAGACACCGCGATGGCGCGCACGTTGCCAGCCTTTACCTGTGATTGGATGGCACTGATGGTGTCGATGTAGAGCGCGGTGCGCCCGGCTAGCAGGTCCGGGTGGGCGGCAGCCGAGCCTTTGTAGGGCACCAACAGCATGGGCGCGCCGCTGGCGATACGGAACATTTCAGCCGCCATTTCTTGCGCGCTGCCACGGCCCGAGGTGGCCACCTTGGCATCGTTCGGGTGGGCCTTGGTCCAGGCAATGAACTCGGGCAGGTTTTTGGCGGGGATTTGTGGGTACATGGCAAACACCAGCGGCACTTCGTGGGTGTAGACGATGGGCTCGAAACTTTTCTCGGGATCCCACCCCAGGTTCTTGAACAAAAACTTGTTGATGTTGTGGCTGCCGCCGACGATGCCAATGGTGTAGCCATCGGCCGGCGACTTGGCCAGCACATCGGTGCCCAGGTTGTTGGACGCGCCAGGGCGGTTGTCTACGATCACGGCCTGGCCCAAAGACGCGCCGAGTTTGTCGCCCACCACACGCGCAATGATGTCGATGGCGCCACCGGGTGGCGCGGGCACGATGATTTTGATGGGGCGTGTGGGATAGGCCTGTGCCGAGGCAAGCATTGGCACGGCGCTGAGGGTGGCCAGGGCGGTGGCCGTGGTCAAGGTCTTGAGTAAGGTGGTGAATTGCATTTTTGTCTCCGTTGGGGTGGGTGAAACCATGCGCTCTTGGCGGCGCTTGTGGTGTGGTGCTGTGTGTCTGGTTTTATTTGACGGGCTAGCCGCGTCCCACAAAGGGCATATGGCTGGCCATCACGGTCATGTTCAATACGTTGGCGCTGAGCGGCATGGCGGCGATGTGGCGCACCGCATCAGCCACGTGTTGGGCATCCATCATGGGCTCGGCGGCAGTGCTGCCGTTGGCCTGCAGCACGCCGCGTGTCATGCGTTCGGACAACTCGGTCAAGGCGTTGCCAATGTCGATCTGGCTGGCCACGATGTTGTAGGCCCGGCCGTCGAGTGCCAGGCTTTTGGTGATGCCCGATACCGCGTGTTTGCTGGCGGTATAGGGGGCCGTGAACGGGCGTGGTGTGTGGGCCGAGATCGAGCCGTTGTTGATGATGCGCCCGCCTTGCGGTGACTGGCGGCGCATCAGGCCAAAGGCGGCGCGCGCACACAGGAACACACCGGTCACGTTGGTGTTGAGCACGCTGAACCACTTCTCCAGCGGCAGTTCGTCCATAGGCATGGCCGGTGCGTTGACACCGGCGTTGTTGAACAGCAGATCGAGCCGGCCGAAGTGTTGTTCTATGCTGTCGAACAAGGCTTGCACGCTTTCGGGCTGAGTCACGTCGGTGGCCACGGCCAGCGCGGCCTGACCCTGTGACTCGGCCTGGGCTGCCAGCGCCTGCAAGGGCTCGACACGGCGACCGGCCAGCACCACGGTCCAGCCGTCGCTGAGCAGACCCAGGGCGACGGCCCGGCCTATGCCGCTGCCGGCGCCGGTGACCAAGGCAATTTTGGAGGTGGGGTTCAAGCGATTTCTCCTGAGAGGGGTGAATGGGTTGGGGTGACGGTCATGGTGAGCTGTCCGATGCCTGCGATGCCGGCCGTGAGCACATCGCCGGGCTGCAGCGGGCCTACACCGGCGGGCGTGCCGGTGAAAATCAGGTCGCCGGGCTGTAGCGTCACCGAGCGCGACAACATGGCCACCAACTCGGGCACCGACCACAATAGATCGGACAGGTCGGCGCGTTGGCGCTCCACGCCGTTGACGGCCAGCCACAGGGCGCCGGTTTTCGGATGGCCGCTAACGGCGGCTGGCACCAGCGCTGTACATGGGGCCGAATGGTCAAAGGCCTTGGCCGGCTCCCACGGCCCGCCGGCGCGTTTGGCCTGCTGCTGCAGGTCGCGCCGCGTCAGGTCCAGGCCGGCGGCATAAGCCCAGATGTGCCCGGCCTCCACCTGTGTGGCGGCGATATCGCTGCCGCCCCGGCCAATCGCCACCACCAGCTCGATCTCGTGGCAGAAGTCTGCCGTGCCCGGCGGGTAGGGCAGGCCGCCGTGTGCCGGCACCACGGCGTTGGCGGGTTTCATGAACCAGGCAGGCATTTCTGTCGGTGCGGCCTCGTCCTGGCTCCAGCGGTAGTTGCGGCCTATGCAGAACACCCGGTTGACCGGGAAAACGGCGGCGCTGCCCGCCACTGCCAGGGTAGTCAGCATGGCCGGCAAAAGCGCGAATGCGGGCATGGCGGCACCGGTGATGTGGCTGGTGTTCATTCGATGCTGATCTTGCGGCTGCGGATGATTTGCGCATAGCGGGCCTTGTCGTCGGCGATCAGCTTGGCAAATTCAGGCGGCGTGGTGGCGCGCGGCACACCGCCCAAGGACGCCAGGCGCGCGCGCACGCTTTCGTCGGCCAGGATGGCACGAATGTCGCTGGAAATCTTGTCCAGTATGTCCTGTGGTGTGCCGGCGGGCGCCAGCAGGCCCAGCCACGAGATCGCGTTGAACCCGGGCAGCGCGCTTTCCGACAGTGTGGGCAGATCGGCAAACGCCGGCACGCGTTTGTCGCCGGTCACGGCCAGGGCGCGCAGCTTGCCGGCCTTGATGTGGCCCGAGGCTTCGAGCACGGTCATGAACGACAACTGCACATGGCCTGCGAGCAGGTCGGCGATGGCCGGGCCCCCGCCGCGGTAGGGCACGTGCAGGATGAAGGTGTTGGTCTGGTCCTTGAACATCTCGGCCGCGAGATGCGGTGCACCACCGGCCCCTGCGCTGCTGTAGGTCAGCTTGCCCGGTTGCGCCTTGGCCAGGGTGATGAACTCCGCGACGCTCTTGGCTGGCACGGCGGGATTGACCATCATGGCCAGGGGCAGCTCGGCGATCAGCGAGATCGGGGCAAAAGCCTTGTCGGCGTCGTAGGGCAGCTTGGCGTAGAGCGATGGGTTGATGGCCTGGGTGCCGATGTTGCCCAGCAGCAGGGTGTAGCCGTCTGGCTTGGCCTTGGCCACGATGTCGGCGCCAATCATGCCGGCGGCGCCGCCCTTGTTGTCGATGATCACGGTCTGGTTCCAGCGCTTGCCGAGCTGCTCGGCAATGATGCGGCCGCCGGTATCGGTGCCACCGCCGGGTGGAAACGGCACCACCAGGGTGACCGGCCGGGCCGGGTAGCTTTGGGCAAGGGCGGGCGCCTGGGGCAGAGCCCCCAGGGCCAGGGCTGCTGCCACGCTGATGGCGATGCGGCGGTTGATCATTTTTTGTCTCCTGTTTTTTCTGGTGAAGTCTTGGGCTGGGGCCTGTGCTGCGGCCGCTGGGCTCAGCGTCTCATGTGGTCAGGCTCATGCTGGGGCGTTCGCCGGCCAGTGCCTGGGCCAGGCTCTCCAGCACCATTTCGGCCATGGCGGTGCGCGTTTCCCAGGTGGCGCTGGCGCGGTGGGCCTGCAGCGTCACGGCATCGGACTGGCGCAGCGCCAGGGGCACGCGGGGTTCGTCGACAAACACATCCAGCCCCGCGCCGGCGATGCGGCCCGCGCTGAGTGCCGCCGTGAGGTCGGCCTCGTTGACCAGTCGGCCACGCGCCACGTTGACCAGAAAGCCACGCGGACCCAGGGCTTCGAGCACGGCCGCGTTGATGATGCCTTCGGCCTTGTCGGCAGCGGCACACAACACCAGGGCATCGGCGTCTTGCGCCAGCTCCAGCAGTTGCGGCACAAAGCGGTAGGGCACGTCATGCATGGCGCGCAGGTCGGTGTAGCTGATGCGGCAGCCAAAGGCCTCGGCCCGGGTGGCCACAGCGCGGCCTACGCGGCCCATGCCGACGATGCCTATGCGCATGCCGCTGAAGCGGCGGGCGAGCGGAATTGCGCTGGGCTGGGGAAACTTCTCCCACAGGCCGTCGCGCACGAAGCGGTCGCCCGCACACAGGTTGCGGCAGGCGGCGATCAACAGGCCTATGGCCAGATCGGCCACATCCTCGGTGAGGGCGCCCAGGGTCGCCGTGACCGGCAGGCCACGGCTGCGGCAATAGGCCAAGTCCACGGCATCGGTGCCAACACCGTTGACGGCCACCACCTTCACAACTGGCAACTGCGCCAGCATGGCATTGGAGATGCCGGTGTGGCCGCCGGTGATGACGGCGTCGATGGCAGCGCCGTGTGTTTTGAGCCAGGCGTCCGGCTTGGTCATTTCAAAGTATTTGTGCACCGTGTAGCGCGCGGCGAGCTTGGTGTTGACCTCGGGGATCAGGATGGGGTTGAGTTGCAGGACCTGGGGTTTCATGTCGGGTGGTGAGCGCTGTCAGATTCAAAGGTGAAGGTAGTTTGTCAATCATTGATTCATAAGGCAATATTGATGTATAAAATCAATGTATAAATTTTTTTACCAGTGTTATGGCTTCCTGGATATCAATGGACGAGGCCTGCCGCCGCCTCGGGGTGCAGCCCCAAACGGTGTATGCGTATGTGAGTCGCGGCAAGCTCGAAGTGATGCCCGACCCCGCCGATTCGCGCCGCAGCCTGTACCGCACGGAAGACGTGGCCGGCCTGGCCAAGCGCAAGCAGGCCGGCCGCAAACACGAGACCCTGGCGACCAATACGCTGTTTGGCGCCGAGCCCAGCATCCCGACCGCACTCACCACCTTCTCGCGTGGCCGCCCCTATTACCGCGGCCAGGACGCGGTGAGCCTGGCGCGCTCGGCCAGCCTGGAAGAGGTGGCGCAGCTGTTGTGGGCCGGCGAGCAAGCCGTCGACTTTTGCTGCGCGCTCACGGGTCCGCTGGAGAAACCGGGGCGTGCCTCGGCGTTCACCTTGCTTGGCGGCCTGGCCGCCAGCAGTCATTCCACGCGCGGACGTTTGACGCGTGTGCTGCACGCCGAGGGCCAGGCCTTGGTGGGGGCGCTGGCGAACGCGTTTGGCGCCAAGCCAGGACAGCAGCCGCTGCATCTGCGCTTCGCCAAAGGCTGGAAGCAGACCGCGCCGGTGGCCGATTTGCTGCGCACGGCCATGGTGCTGCTGGTGGACCATGAATTGACCAGTTCGGCGTTTGTGGCGCGCATCGCAGCATCCACCGGGGCATCGCTGCCGGCCTGTCTGCTGGCCGGTTTGACCACACTTTCCGGCCCCTTGCATGGGGATGCGTCAGGGCGGGTCCAAGCCTTGTTCAGCGAGGTCGAGCGCTTGGGTGAAGACGCGGTGCTGGCCCATTACCTGTCCACCGGTTTGCCGCTGGCCGGGTTCGGCCACCACATCTATCCCGATGGCGATCCGCGTGCAGCGGCTTTGCTGGCTTTGTTTGAGCCGCCGCAAGTGATTGCGCGCTTCATTCAGAAGGTGGCGGCTTTGACGGGCCTGCAACCGAATATCGACGTTGCCCTGGCGGCGCTGGTGGCGCATCACAAATTGCCGGCAGACGCTGCTTTTGGTTTGTTCGCCACGGCACGCAGCGTGGGCTTGCTGGCGCACAGCCTGGAGCAACTGGGTGTGGCCCAGGTGATCCGTCCGCGTGGTCGTTATGTCGGCTTGCCACCGCAGGGGGTGTTGGCTTAACTGTGCACAGCGGCGTTGCGCAGCGTCGTGAGTGCATCTGCCAGGCGATAGGCCTGCAGATGTCGCGCCATCTCGAAGTAGTGCGCGCCGAGATGCTGGCGAAACAAGGCGTCGGCGTCGGCAAACAGATCCAGGGCTTCAGCGTCGTCTTCCGAGAGCAGCCTCTCCAGGCGTGTGACGGCGTGTTGGAAGGCCGCATCGTCAGCCTCGCCTGAGGTGGACGCGCTGTTGTCAGATGCGGCCGCTTGGGGCAGTGGCGGCAGGGCGCGGCCGAGGGCGGCGACCAGATCTTGCAACTGGATATCGAGTGGTTGCAGCAGGGTGTCTTCCAGCGTTTGGGGTGGCAGGCGGTTGGCTGCACGCAATGCCAACTCGGTTGACGCTGCCAGCGAGGCCAACGCATCTGCGCCAATCGTCGCGGCGGTGCTTTTGAGTGTGTGGATGGCCCGCTCTGCATCCAGAAACTGCTCTTCGCGCAGCAGCGCGCGGGTGCGCTCCACTGCGGCGCCCTGACTCACAATGAATTTGCGCAGCAGTGATTCGTAGAGTTCTGGCCGGTTCAATACACGGCGCTGGCCGGCTTTGGTGTCAAGCTCCGGGATACGCTGCAATCGGTCGATCAAGGCCGCTTGGTCTTCTACGGTACGTGCAGCAAGCGGAGCCGGGCGTTGTCCGGTCGGCGCATCGGCTCCGCGCGCGCCGTCGTCTGCGCTCGCCCAGATCGCCGGGTGTGCCGCCGTGTCATGGGCTGCAGCTGTGGTCCGCACAGCGTCTTGCTTGGTGCGCACGTCGGGCAACCAACGCAGCAGTTGTCCAAAAAAATCATCGGGTTCTATGGGTTTGGCGATGTGGCTGTTCATGCCTGCGGCGAGGCAGCGCTCGCGGTCGCCACGCATGGTGTTGGCGGTCAGGGCGAGCACTGGCAGATGGGCCCAGTCGGCGTTTTCGCGGATGCGGCGTGTGGCGGTCAGACCATCCATCACCGGCATTTGCATGTCCATCAGTACCAGGTCGTAGTAAGCCTGGGCGAGGTGGTCCAAGGCGTCCTGCCCGTTGACGGCAACGTCTACGTGCAGGGCGGCGGCTTCTAGCAGTTCACGTCCCACCTGCTGGTTCAGTTCGTTGTCGTCTACCAGCAGAATGCGCGCGCCGCGTAGTCGGCTGATGTCCAGGCCGGTGATGCTGCCTGGCTGCATGGGCACGGGGCCGGTGCTGAGTCGCACACCATCGCCGTTGCTCGCCGCTATGGTTTGCAGCAACTGCACGGGGCGTACCGGTTTGGCCAACCGCTGGGCCACGCTGGCCGGAATCATTTCCAGCGGATGCTGTGTGAGCAGGACGGTGCGCGGCGGGTGCGCCAGGCGCGCCAGGCCTGAGGCGGTCTGCGTACTATCGAGGCCGGGCATCTGGCTGTCGATAAAAGCCAGCACGAAGGCGCGGTTCTCGGTCTCGGCTTTTTGCGCCTGGGCGAGGGCTTCGTTGCCCGATGCCGCTTCGGTGACCTCTAGCCCCCACTGGCGCAGCATGGACACGAGTACACGGCGCGCGGCATCGCTGTCGTCGGCCACCAGCACGCGGCCATTGTGCAGGCCTGCGGGGGCCTGCGGGGCGTCGTCCACGCTGGACCTGCCGGGTGCCAGTTTGGCGGTGAACCAGAAAGTGCTGCCAGCGCCTTCGGTGCTGGTCAGTCCGACGTCGCCACCCATCAGCGCAGCGAGTTTTTTGGCGATCGCCAGGCCCAGGCCGGTCCCGCCGTATTTGCGGGTGGTGGAGGTGTCGGCCTGCTGGAACGACTGGAACAGCCCGGTTTGCTGTTCGGGGCTGAGGCCTATGCCGGTGTCGCGCACTTCAAAGCGTACGGTGACCTGTTCCTTCTCTGTTTTGATGGCCGATGCGCTGATCAGAATTTCGCCTTGCTCGGTGAACTTGACGGCGTTGTTGGCGTAGTTGAGCAGGATCTGGCCCAGCCGCAGGGGATCGCCGCGCAGATGCTGCGGCAGGCCTGGGTCTATGTCGAAAATCAGTTCCAGTCCTTTTTGCTGGCACTTCTCGCGAATCAGGTCGGCCACGTGGTCGAGCACACTGCGCAATTCGAAGTCGATCACTTCAAGCTGCAAGCGGTCGGCCTCGATTTTGCTGAAGTCCAGTATGTCGTTGATCAGCCCCAGAAGATGTTGGCAGGCGCGCTGAATCTTGCTCACGTAATCGCGTTGCTGTGGATTCAGCGTGGTGGACATCACCAGATGGCTCATGCCGATGATGGCATTCATGGGGGTGCGGATTTCGTGGCTCATATTGGCCAGGAAGCGGGACTTCATGTGTGAAGCGTCTTCCGCCTTGGCGCGGGCCAGCAGCAGCTCGGCCTCGTTGTCGCGCAGAGCTTCCACGGCGGTTTGCAGCGCATGGGTGCGCTCTTCCACACGCGCCTCAAGTTGCTCTTCGCTGCGTTTGAGTTGCTGCACCAGTTGGTTCTGGGCGACGATGGCGCTGGCCTTGGCGGCCTCGCGTTTACGAAACTCGCGCACCATGGCCCAGGCCAGCAGCATGGTGAATATGGCCAGGAAGATCATCAGCCCTGCGGCCTGGATGATCTGTGCCTGCACCGCACGCGCGCGCTGGTCGGCGACGCTGGAGGCCACTTGCACCGACAGGGTGGTGAGGTCGTGCACCGGCTCGCGCACTTCATGCAGTTCCCGGCGCAGTTCCACCAATTGCTCGCCCGCACGCTGCAGGCTGGTGACCGGTGCCAGCAGCCGGTCACCCTTTTGCACCAGGCGGTGCAGTTGATCAAGCGTGGCGTGATACGAGGGTTGCGCGCCCATCATGCGTTTTGGCGTGCCTTGCTCCACTGTGCCTATGCGGCTGACAAAGATGTCGTAGCGCAGTTGTGTGTCCCCCAGGCGTGCCGCCGTGGGGTCGGTTTGGTAGTCGGCCAAGGCGCTGTCCAGGCGCTGGACTTCCATGTCGAGTTGTACCAGTGCCCACAGGGCGTTGACGTCGCCCAGCCGCATGACGTCGTCCAGGGTCTGGATTTGCCGGTACTGGCTGATGCCTATGGCCGCATAAACCAATAGCAGCCCAGCCACGATGAAGCGGAGCAGGTACTTGCTGATGGTCTTTCGCATGGACCGGAGGAATGCCTTTCGAGGACCTGGGGGCGACGGCTAGCGTACGGTGAGCGACTTCAACTGCCAGGCCGAGCGGTTGTAGTAGATCTCGGCGCGTAGTTCTGGAGAACTGTCGAATGGATAGACGATGAACAACGGGCCTTTTTCGCGCACGGGCATGGGTTTTTCGTTCATCAACCGGGCCACGATCACGTCGTAGCGTACAGCGTCGTTCAGCGGAATGTCGGTCTTGTAGTCATTCAGTGCTTCGGCCACGATCTTGCTGCCATTGGCGCCAGCGGCCGACAAGATGTCGCGCAGCAGCGGGCCGGTGAAGGTGACGGGCGTGGGATACCAAGGCGTTTGCACGGTGAAGGTGCGTTGCGGCAGTTTCTCCAGCATGGCCATGTCAAAAGTGGCACGGTCGCCCTGGTTGGGGCTACGCACGTCACCTTGGATGGTGAGCACCACGCGACCGGCGGGCTTGTCCAGTGCCTGGGCGGCGGTGGCCGCGCCGAGCAGGAACAAACCGGCCACAGTGGCAAGAATGGCATGTGTGGCGCGCTTGAAACGGGGGGCAAAGAGGTCGATGCTGCGCATGGTCTTGACTCCTGTAAACCAACGGGACAAGGCGGCGAGGTTTGGCGCGGCACTGCCACCCAGGCAAGGAAGAAGGCTGCCAGGGGCGGGCCGCTGTCTCGTAGCTGTCATTGACACAAATTGTTGCATGCCACAATGTGCCACAGGTGGCTGATGCAAAAAACCATCGTTAAAAACGACAAGAGGAGACAAGTGCATGCATGGAACGGGGGGCTTTTCGCCTGGACGCTGGTGGATGCGTCGGATGCGGCTGCGTGGCAAATTCATGGTTTTGGCATTGGGCGTAGTAGTTCAACTGGGCTGCGCCATAGGGTTGCCGACGCTGGTCGAAAACCAAGCTGTGGGGCACTCGGTACTCGGGCTGGTTGCTGGCCTGATCTTGTACCTTCTGTGGTCTTTTTACGCAAGCTTTGCCGCCGATTTTCGTGGTTTAAGCGCCGTCATGCATGAGGCCACACAAGGCAATTTACGCGCTAGCGCGGCGGCTCATGGCCAGGACGAACTGGCCGATATGGCGCGCCTGCTCGACCGCATGGTGCTCACACTCTCGGGCATGGTGGCCGATATCCGCAGCAATGCGGCCTTGGTGGCGCATGCGGGCACGAGTTTGGCAACCGGCAATCGAGATTTATCCGATCGCACCGAACAGCAGGCGGCGAACCTGGAGCAGACGGCCGCCAGTGTCGAACAACTCGCCTCCACGGTGCAGCAAAACGCTACGACAGCGGTGTCGGCCGATCGACGTGCTGAAGAGGTACGCCAGGCCGCCGAGGCCAGCGCCGGCGCCATGACGCGGGCGATGGCCGCTGTCGAGGCGATTCAGGACAGTGCTCGGCGCATGGGGGAAATCGTCGGCGTGATCGACAGCATTGCGTTCCAGACGAACATTCTGGCACTCAACGCGGCCGTCGAAGCCGCGCGTGCCGGCGAGCAGGGCCGAGGTTTTGCGGTGGTGGCGTCTGAGGTGCGGATGCTGGCGCAACGTTCGGGCGCTTCGGCGCGCGAAATTGGCGCATTGATCAAAACCTCCGCCGGCCAGGTGGAAACCGGCGCAGCTTTGATTCGAGCCGCCGGCGAAAACATCCACGGCATGGCCACCGGCATACGCGATGTGGCCGCCAACATGAACCAGATTTCCACGTCGAGTGCCGAGCAAAGTGCCGGTTTAAGCGAAATCACCACCGCCGTGCGGCATCTCGATCAAATCACCCAAAGCAATGCACAAATGGTGGAGCGTGCCGTGGAGCAGGCCGTGCGCCTGGAAGGACGTGCTTCCACACTGTCGCAAGCGGTGGCCAAGTTCACTTTGCAGCAAGGGACTGCCGAAGAGGCAGGCGCGCTGGTGCAGCGTGCACTGCAGCAGCGCGCCGTGAGCTCGCGCCATGCATTCCTGCAGCAAATCACCAAACCCAACGGCGGTTTCCACGACCGCGATATGTATGTCTTCGCGCTGGATGAGCAGGGCCATTACCAGGCGTTCGGCGGCAACCCGGCCAAAGTAGGTACCCGTGTGCAAGACATTCCTGGGATTGATGGCGCCCGTTTGCTCGAAGCCATCGTCGCGCAATGCGAGCAGGCCCCGGGTTGGGTGGAATACGACATCACCAATCCCGCCAGCGGAGCGGTGCAAACAAAAATGTCCTTTGTCGCCAAGGTGGATGACGTTTACCTGGGCTGCGGGGTCTACAAATCACTGGCCGCACGCGCAGCCTAGCGGAGTTGTCTAGACGCCTGAGCGGCGCGCGCGGGCGCGGGCCATGGCGGCCTCAATGGCGGCGCGTTTGGGGTCTACGGCGGGCGCTGGTGTGGACGTCACAGATGGCTTTGATGCGGCGCTGGTCGCAGCGGACATTTCGGCGGGTACTTCGGTCGGCGCAACAACGTCTCTGACAGTTGGCACCGTCTCTGCAGGGGCTGCTGCCGGCAGGCGCTTCTGGTGCAGGCTGTAGCGCTGGCGCGCCTTCTCGGCCTCGGCCGCCGACCATGCTGCCCAGCCGGTAAGTGTTCCCGTGACATTTTCCAGGCTGATGCAATCGACCGGGCACACCGGCACACACAGCTCGCAGCCGGTGCAGTGCGGCGCAATCACCGTGTGCATGAATTTATTGCTGCCGAGGATGGCATCGGTGGGGCAGGCCTTGATACACAGCGTGCAGCCAATGCACCAGTCTTCGTCTATGACGGCGAGCACACGCGCCTGCTCCAGGCCATGGCTGGGGTCGAGCGGCAATATGGGCCGGCCGGTGATACGCGCCAGGCGTGTGACGCCCTCAGCACCACCGGGCGGGCACTGGTTGATGTTGGCCTCACCGGCGGCGACCGCGTGTGCATAAGCGCTGCAGTCTGGATAGCCGCAACGTGTGCATTGGGTTTGCGGCAGCGCTTGGTCTATGCGCGCCGCCAGGGCCGCAACCGAGGTTGCGGAGGATTCCACCAAAAGCTCTGTCACGTGGTCTCCAGCCACTCAAGCCTTGGGCGTTTTGCGTGCGGCGCTTTTAGCCGGTGTTGCTGCGGCCCTTGCACGTGGTGCGCGCGCGGCTGGTTTGGCGGTTTCCGCAGGCTTGGCGCCTGCGGCTTGGGCGCGCTGAGGGGTTTCCAGCGCCAAGGCTTCTTGTTGTGGTGCGGCTGCCACTTTTTTGCCGCGAGCCGGTTTGGTGGCCCTGGCGGCGCCGGGCGCAGCAGCGGCTACCGCTGCTGCAGCCTCTGGGCCGCTGGTTGGGTCGGTGGCCGCAGCCGTTGCCGCTTGGGGCGAATAAGAACGGATGAAGTCTTTCACCTTGGGGTAAACGATTTCGCGCCAGCGGCGGCCGCTGAAAATGCCGTAGTGACCAGCACCTTTGACCTCGAAATGCTGCTGTTGGTCGGCCGGAATCTGGGTGCACAGATCATGTGCCGCTTGGGTTTGGCCGGAGCCCGAGATGTCATCCAGTTCACCTTCCACGGTGAGCAGCGCACAGTTTGTGATGTCTTGCGGGCGCACCAGTTCAGATTTGCCATCGACACCCTTGACTTGCCAGGTGCCGTTGACCAGCTTGAAGTCCTGGAAAACGGTGGCGATGGTCTCCAGGTAGTAGTCGGCGTCCATGTCGAGCACGGCGTTGTACTCGTCGTAGAACTTGCGGTGCACTTCGGCGCTGACGTCGTCACCCTTGAGCAAGTCCTTGAAATAGTCGTAGTGACTCTTGGCGTGGTGTTCCGGGTTCATGGCGACAAAACCGGTGTGCTGCAGGAAACCTGGGTAGACGCGGCGGCCCGCGCCAGGGAAATTGGCTGGCACGCGGTAGATCACATTGTTCTCAAACCACTCGTAGCTCTTGTTCATGGCCAGGTTGTTGACCGCAGTGGGCGACTTGCGTGCATCGATCGGGCCGCCCATCATGGTCATTGACAAGGGCAGTGTTTCACCGCGCGAAGCCATCAGCGACACAGCCGCCAACACCGGTACGGTGGGCTGACACACGCTGATGACGTGGCAATGGCCGTAAGCGGCCTGGATATGGCGAATGAATTCCTGCACATAGTTGACGTAATCGTCGAGGTGGAATTCACCATCCGACAAAGGCACCAAGCGCGCGTTTTTCCAATCGGTGATGTAGACCTTGTGGTCCTTCAGCATGGACTTCACAGTGTCGCGCAGCAGCGTGGCGTAATGGCCGGAGAGCGGCGCCACAATCAGCACCGCGGCCTGGCCCTTGATGTTGGACAGCGTTTTGACGTTGTCGGTGAAGCGCTTGAAACGGCGTAGTTCGCAGAATGGCTTGTCGATTTCCACACGTTCCTGAATGGTCACGTCGACGCCATCGACCTCTACGGTCTTCAGGCCGAATTCTGGTTTTTCGTAGTCTTTGCCCAAACGGTAGAGCAGGTCGTAACCAGCAGAGATGCGATTGGTCAGGCTGTTCTTGCCCAGCGGCGCAGCGGCACTGCTGTACAACTTGGAAGCGGCCAATGCAAAGTCTGCAAATGGTTCCATCAGGGCGCGTTGGTTTTCGTAGATTTGGTACAGCATGGGGAGTGCGCTAGGCAGTGGAATGTTGCGGTGCAATATAGCAGTTGCAGATGATGTCTGTGCTGTGGCTATTACCAAGACGATGCATGGTGCACGGGTTTCGTGCGTTCTGTGCCATTGCGTTAAACAGTGCTGACTTCAATTCGTGCAAATTTGCGCAAATAGCCGGGCGTCTGTGGTTCAGGCTTGGCCTGAACTCCGCTTTGCCGTCTATCGTGCCGCTGCGACGTGTTGTTGTCTTGCGCGACGCTTTTGCCGCCAACGGTTCTCAAAAGCGCTTCTTCTTTCAAGGCGACGGCGCAAAAAAGGCCTGACCGGAGTCCCGGACAGGCCTTTGGGGTGAACCCGTGAACGATCAGCTGGTTTCCAAGACCTTGGCGATAGACGCGCACACATGACCGATGTTCTTGCTGTTCAGCGCGGCCACACACATGCGGCCGGTGTCGGTGCCGTAGACGCCAAACTCGGCGCGCAGGCGCACCATCTGGTCCTTGGTCAGGCCGGAATAACTGAACATGCCGATCTGCGTGGTGATGAAGCTCATGTCGCGTTGCACACCAGCGGCCTTCAAGCCGTCGACCAGTGCTTGGCGCATTTGTTTGATGCGCACGCGCATCTCGCCCAGCTCCTTCTCCCACAGCGCGCGCAATTCGGGGTTGCCGAGCACGGCCGCCACCACCGCACCGCCGTGGATAGGTGGGTTGGAGTAGTTGGTGCGGATGGCGATCTTCAACTGGCTCAACACGCGGGCGGCTTCGTCCTTGTCAGCACACAGCACCGACAGCGCGCCGACGCGCTCGCCGTAAAGGCTGAAGCTCTTGGAGAACGAGGTCGACACAAAGAACTGCAGGCCGGAGGCGACAAACTTGGCGATGACCGCGCCGTCTTCGGTGATGCCGTGGCCAAAACCTTGGTAGGCCATGTCGAGGAAAGGTGTGAGGTTCTTCGCCTTGACAACGGCGATCACCTGGTCCCACTGGTCGGCCGTGATGTCATAGCCGGTAGGGTTATGGCAGCAGGCGTGCAGAACCACGATGGTGCCGGCTTCGCTGGCCGTCAGACTTGCCAACATGCCGTCAAAGTTCACGCCGCGCTTGGCCGCGTCGTAATAAGCGTAGTTTTCGACCACAAAACCGGCGTTGGTGAACAGCGCGCGGTGGTTTTCCCAGCTAGGGTCGGAAATCAACACTTTGGCGTTGGGGTTGACCTTCTTCAGGAAGTCGGCGCCCACCTTCAGGCCGCCGGTGCCGCCCACGGCTTGCACGGTGGCCACGCGGCCGGAGGCGACGGGCTCGGAGTCAGCGCCAAACACCAGCGCCTTGACGGCGTTGTCGTACGCCACGATGCCGTCGATTGGCAGGTAGCCGCGCGGTGTGGGTTTTTCCAGCATGGCCTTTTCAGCGGCGCGCACGCAGTCCAGCAGCGGCAGTTTGCCGTTGTCGTCGAAATACACGCCCACGCCCAGGTTGACTTTGTCTGGGTTAGTGTCAGCGGCAAATTGTTCGTTGAGTCCCAGAATCGGGTCGCGGGGCGCCATTTCGACGGCGGTGAACAAAGACATGAGGAGTCCTAAGCGGTTGGTCGTGTGAAGTGAATGCTGGTGCACGCGAGCCGCAGGGGCAGGATGCAGGCAGCCAGAAATTTTAGCCGAGCCGTTGCAGGCCTTTGCCCGGCCTCCCTGGCAACGCGGGTAGGGTCAAGCTGGTTGACTTGTATTGATCTGTATTAATATACAGTGTCGTGGTCGATTCGCCAGGCTTGTAGAGCCTGGCCAGACGCCCCACATGGGACCTAACGAGAGATCAACCAGAGCTTCGCCCCACCATGCCCGCACCCAAAAAAGCCCCATTGCCCGAAACCGACGTCGCCGCCAACGATGCCCCTTCCCAGGGCGTGTTCGTCACTTATGAGGGCTCGCCTTTCGAGCTTTACCAGCCTTATCCTCCGGCGGGCGACCAGCCCGAGGCGATAGACAAGCTGGTGGAGGGGGTGAACGATGGTGAGGTGTTTCAAACCCTGCTGGGGGTGACGGGCTCGGGCAAAACCTACACCATGGCCAATACCATTGCACGGTTGGGGCGGCCGGCGATTGTGTTCGCGCCGAACAAGACGCTGGCGGCGCAGCTCTACAGTGAGTTCCGCGAGTTCTTCCCCAAGAACGCGGTCGAGTATTTCGTCAGCTACTACGACTACTACCAGCCCGAGGCCTACGTGCCGCAGCGCGACCTGTTCATCGAGAAGGACTCGGCGATCAACGAACACATCGAGCAGATGCGCCTCTCATGCACCAAGAGCATCATCGAACGGCGCGATGTGGTGATTGTGGCCACCGTGTCGGCCATCTACGGCATTGGCGAGCCCGAGAGTTACCACCGTATGGTGATGACGCTGCGCACCGGCGACAAGATAGGCCAGCGCGATGTGATTGCGCAGTTGATCCGCATGCAATACCAGCGCAACGACACTGATTTTGGCCGTGGCAAGTTTCGCGTGCGCGGCGACACCATAGACATTTTTCCGGCCGAGCATTCCGAGCTGGCCATCCGCATCGAGCTGTTCGACGACGAGATCGAAACGCTGCAACTGTTTGACCCGCTCACCGGGCGCATCAAGCAAAAGATCCCGCGCTTCACGGTCTACCCCAGCAGCCATTACGTCACGCCGCGCGACAAGGTTTTGGCGGCGGTAGAAACCATCAAGATGGAGCTCAGCGACCGGCTGAAAGAGCTGGTGGGGCAGGGCAAGCTGGTGGAAGCGCAGCGGCTGGAGCAGCGCACACGCTTCGACCTGGAAATGCTCACCGAGATTGGCCACTGCAAGGGCATTGAAAACTACACCCGCCACTTGAGCGGTGCCGCACCTGGCGAGCCGCCTTCGACCTTGACCGACTACCTGCCCAAAGACGCGCTGATGTTCTTGGACGAGAGCCACATTCTCATAGGCCAGTTTGGCGGCATGTACAACGGCGACCGTGCGCGCAAGACCACGCTGGTGGAATATGGCTTTCGCCTGCCCAGCGCGCTCGACAACCGGCCGCTCAAGTTCGAAGAGTTCGAGACCAAGATGCGCCAAGTGGTGTTTGTGTCGGCCACGCCTGCGGATTGGGAGAAAAAGCATACCGGCCAGGTGGTCGAGCAACTGGTGCGGCCGACCGGGCTGGTCGACCCCGAAGTGGAGGTGCGCCCGGCCACGCACCAGGTGGACGACGTGCTGCAAGAAATCCGCATCCGTGTGGAGAAGGACGAGCGCGTTTTCATCACCACGCTGACCAAACGCATGGCCGAACAGTTGACCGACTACCTGACCGACAACGGTGTGAAGGTGCGTTACCTGCACAGCGACGTGGACACCGTGGAGCGTGTCGAAATCCTGCGCGACCTGCGCCTGGGGGCGTTTGATGTGCTGGTGGGCATCAACCTGTTGCGCGAGGGTTTGGATATTCCCGAGGTGTCGCTGGTGGCGATTCTGGATGCCGACAAGGAAGGCTTTCTGCGCTCCGAGCGCTCGCTCATCCAGACCATAGGCCGCGCCGCGCGCAACCTCAATGGCCGGGCCATCTTGTATGCCGACAAGGTGACCGATTCGATGCGCAAGGCGATTGACGAAACCCAGCGGCGCCGCGCCAAGCAAATCGATCACAACAGCCGCATGGGCATCACGCCGCGCAGCATCGTCAAGCAGGTGAAAGACCTGATCGACGGCGTGTACAGCGAGAAATCGGGCCGTGAAGCCGAGAAGCTGGCGCAGGACGCGATCCAGCGCGCCAAGGTGGAAGACATGAGCGAGAAAGACATCGCCCGTGAAATCAAGAACCTGGAGAAACGCATGCTGGAGCACGCGCGCAATCTCGAATTCGAGAAGGCGGCGCAGGTGCGCGACCAGCTGCATGTTCTCAAAACCCGTGCCTTCGGTGCGCCGGGAACCGACAACGTCTAACCATCGTCTAACGCCAGGTCTCCCATTTCTGGTTGCCATTTGCAGTGGCGTGGCGAGGACATTTGCCCAAGTCTGAGGGCTTGACCCTAAGGGTAAGTTCGGATGGTTTGCCGATTACCCGACTAATTCGATGGGGATTGTGCTAGAATTGGACCAACAACAGGTAGCCGGAAGTTGAGGGCTTGGCGCCACCCCAAGAGGTGGCCGCTGATCAGAGAGGATCTCGCCCCGCATTGCACGCCATTCCGATGGGGCGGTGCGGGCCATCAACGCTAGGTTTACGCGCACTAGAAGGAGCTTGCGATGCGACTCACCACCAAAGGCCGTTTTGCGGTCACCGCCATGATTGATCTGGCCTTGCGTCAGAACAACGGCCCCGTCACCCTGGCGGCCATCAGCCAGCGTCAGCAGATTTCGCTGTCTTACCTCGAGCAGTTGTTCGGTAAATTGCGCCGTCATGACCTGGTCGAGTCCACCCGTGGCCCCGGCGGCGGCTACACCCTCGGACGCAAAGCGGCCGACATCACCGTGGCCGACATCATTGTCTCGGTAGACGAGCCGATCGATGCCACGCAATGCGGCGGCAAGGAAAACTGCATGGGCGAAGCCGGTCGTTGCATGACGCACGAACTGTGGGCTTCGCTGAACACGCGCATGGTCGAGTTCCTTGACTCCGTCAGCCTGCAAAAGCTGGTGGACGAGCAACTCGCCAAGGGTGTGCAAGTGGAGACCAAGCCTATGATCAAGCGTGCCATTTCCAGCATGCCGGTGGTCAAGCCTATCCGCGTGAATGCGCCGAATTCGGTGTTCGCGCTGGGCAACGCTTTCGCGAAGTCCTAAGCGACAAAAAGAGCGAAGAGGGGTGCTGCGGACAAGACATGAACCCTGCAAGGTTTTTGTGAAATCCGGACACTACTTTTCGACACAGTATTTTTGAGTTAATAGTTTTAACGCGTTTCAACGTATCACCCGGCCCTGCGCACTAGCCTTGTGCCCCACGTCGGGTGACAAGGCAGGATTCAAGCCAGCCTTCATCGAGAGCTAGCCAATGGACATGACCCCACACTTCCCGATTTACATGGACTACAGCGCCACCAACCCCTGCGACGAGCGGGTGGTGGATGCCATGATTCCTTGGCTGCGGGAGCATTTTGGCAATCCAGCATCGCGTAGCCACGCGTGGGGTTGGGAAGCGGAAGCTGCGGTTGAAAAGGCGCGCGAACACGTCGCAGCCTTGATCGGCGCCGACCCGCGTGAAATTGTCTGGACTTCGGGTGCGACCGAGTCCAACAACCTGGCACTCAAGGGTGCTGCCCAGTTCTACAAGAGCAAGGGCAAACACATCATCACGGTGAAGACCGAACACAAGGCTGTGCTCGACACCTGCCGCGAACTGGAACGTCAGGGCTTTGAGGTGACCTACCTCGACGTACAGGAAGACGGCCTAGTCAACTTGGACGTGTTCAAGGCGGCCATCCGCCCGGACACCATCCTGGCCAGTGTGATGTATGTCAACAACGAAATTGGCGTCATCCAGGACATCGAAGCCATTGGTGCCGTCTGCCGCGAAAAGGGTGTGGTCTTCCACGTCGACGCCGCCCAGGCCACTGGTCGTGTGGCGTTCGACATCTCGAAGATGCCGGTCGACCTGATGAGCCTGACCTCGCACAAGACCTACGGACCCAAAGGCATTGGCGCCTTGTTTGTGCGCCGCAAGCCGCGCATCCGCATTGAAGCGCAAATGCACGGTGGTGGCCACGAGCGTGGCATGCGTTCGGGCACGTTGCCTACGCACCAGATCGTCGGCATGGGCGAGGCCTACCGCATTGCCAAAGAAGAAATGGCCGTCGAAAACGTGCGCATCCAGGCGTTGCACGACCGCATGCTGAATGGCCTGAAAGACATCGAACAAGTGTTCGTCAATGGCCACCTGGAAAAGCGTGTGCCGCACAACCTGAACATCAGCTTCAACTATGTTGAAGGCGAGTCGTTGATCATGGGCATCAAGGGTTTGGCCGTGTCCAGCGGTTCGGCCTGCACGTCGGCCAGTCTGGAACCGAGCTATGTGCTGCGCGCCCTGGGCCGCAGCGACGAGTTGGCGCACAGCAGCTTGCGCATGACCATTGGCCGCTGGACCACCGAAGCCGATATCGACTATGCGGTGGAAACCATCAAGCTCAACGTGGCCAAGCTGCGCGACCTGAGCCCGCTGTGGGAAATGTACAAAGATGGCATCGACATCAGCACCATCCAATGGACGGCGCATTGATCAGCCTGCGCTGACCAACATAGAGACAACGGTTTTTTGAATCAGGCTCGCGGGGCCGTGTGGCGCCGCGCCGGAAGATGAAGAGGTAACTGAAATGGCTTATTCTGAAAAAGTAGTAGACCACTACGAAAATCCACGCAACGTCGGCTCCTTTGAAAAGGGCGATGACAGCGTAGGCACCGGCATGGTCGGCGCGCCGGCTTGTGGCGACGTGATGAAGCTGCAGATCAAGGTGAACCCGCAAACCGGCGTGATCGAAGACGCACGCTTCAAGACCTACGGTTGCGGCTCGGCGATTGCTTCGTCGTCGCTGGTGACCGAATGGGTCAAGGGCAAGACGCTGGACGAAGCGGCTGCGCTGAAGAACAGCCAGATCGCCGAAGAACTGGCGTTGCCACCCGTGAAGGTGCACTGCTCCATCCTGGCCGAAGACGCGATCAAGGCCGCCGTCAACGACTACAAACAAAAACACGCTGCCGCCTCCACCCCAGCGGCTGCAGTGGCTGCTGCGGTGCACTGAACATGGCTGTCACGCTCACGGAGGCTGCTGCCCGTCACGTCAACCGTTACCTCGCCAAACGTGGCAAGGGCTACGGCGTGCGCCTGGGTGTCAAAACCACGGGCTGCTCGGGCTTGGCTTACAAGCTGGAATACGTGGACGAGATGGCGCCTGAAGACATCGTGTTTGAAGAGCACGGTGTGAAGGTGTTGGTAGACCCTAAGAGCCTGGCATACATCGACGGCACCAAGCTCGACTTTGTGCGCGAAGGCCTGAACGAGGGCTTCAAGTTCGAAAACCCCAACGAGCGCGACAAATGCGGCTGCGGAGAAAGTTTCCGCGTTTGATGTCTCAAACGTGGCGTCTCCCCCAAAACCGCCCGTGCAACCGTACCGGCGGTTTTTTCTTGCAGGCTGCTGTGTAGCTCAGGGCTAGGTCACTATGAATCTCCAATCCGACGACTTCGAACTGTTTGACTTGCCGCGGCGCTTCGCCCAGGACCCGGCCGAGATGGCCGTGCGCTGGAAGGCGCTGCAGCGCGAAGCCCACCCCGACCGTTTTGCCGCCCAGGCCGGTGCCGCACAGCGTATGGCGATGCAGTGGTCGGTGCGCATCAACGAAGCCTGGCAACGCCTGAAAGACCCGCTCAAACGCGCCGCCTACCTGTGTGAGCTGGGCGGTGCGCCCATACAGGCGGAAAACAACACCGCCATGCCCGGCGCATTTCTGATGCAGCAGATGCAGTGGCGCGAAGACCTGGAAGACGCCAACACCGCCCTAGAGTTGACGCGCTTGCAGGGCGAAGTCGCCGAAGCGCGCCAAGCCGCGCTGGCACAATGCGCCAGTCTGCTAGACGACGCTCACGACTACACCGCCGCCGCCCAACAGGTGCGTGCGCTGATGTTCATCCAGCGCTTCGCAGCCGATATTGAAGACCGCATCGACGCCTCGCTCGATGCCGCAGGCCAGTGAAACTACGCAGCCTGCGTTTTGCACAACGATTCTGAACCACCTCCATGGCGCTACTCCAAATTTCCGAACCCGGCCAGGCGCCTGATCCGCACCAGCGCCGCATCGCCGTGGGCATTGACCTGGGCACCACCCATTCGCTGGTGGCCGCCATGCGCAATGGCGTGGCCGAATGCCTGCCCGACGCGCAAGGCCGCGTGATCCTGCCCAGCGTGGTGCGTTATCTGCCTGGTGATAAGCGCCAAATCGGCTGGGACGCTTTGGCGGCGCAAGCCACCGACCCGGAAAACACCATCGCCTCGGTCAAGCGTTTCATGGGCCGTGGGCTGGGCGATATCGCCCAGCGCGAAAAGCTGCCATACCGGTTTATCGACAAGCCCGGCATGGTCGGTCTGGAAACCGCGCACGGCGAAAAGTCGCCGGTAGAAGTCAGCGCCGAAATTCTGGCCACGTTGCGCTTCCGCGCCGAAGACAGCTTCAACGACGACTTGTTCGGCGCCGTGATCACCGTGCCCGCGTATTTTGATGATGCGCAGCGCCAAGCCACCAAGGACGCCGCGCAACTCGCCAGCATCAATGTGCTGCGCCTGATCAACGAGCCCACGGCTGCCGCCATCGCCTACGGCCTGGACAACGCCAGCGAAGGTGTCTACGCCGTCTACGACCTGGGTGGCGGCACGTTCGATATTTCGATTCTGCGGCTCACCCAAGGTGTGTTCGAGGTGGTGGCTACCGGTGGCGACTCGGCCCTGGGCGGTGACGACTACGACCGCGCCCTGGCCGATTGGGTGGCGACCCAAACCGGCACCGCCGTCACCAGCGCCTCTGACAAGGTCGTGCTGCTGGCCGCCGCTCGCGCCTGCAAAGAGGCGCTGTCTGCTACTGATTCGGTAGCGTTTGTCGCTGATCTGGCAAGCGCCACGCTGCAATTTGACGTCAACCGTGCGGACTTTGATGCGGCCACCTCGGCATTAACCGCCCGCACCATGACCGCTGTGCGCAAGGCCCTGCGCGACGCCGGCCTGAACGTGCAGGAAGTGCAGGGCGCCGTGATGGTGGGTGGCTCCACCCGCATGCCGCAGGTGCGCGAGGCCGTGGCCAAGTTCTTCGGCCAGGCGCCGTTGACCAACCTGAATCCGGACGAGGTGGTGGCGCTGGGCGCCGCCATCCAGGCCAACCAATTGGCCGGCAATGCGGGTGCCGACGATTTGCTGCTGCTCGATGTGATTCCCTTGTCGCTTGGCATCGAGACCATGGGGGGGCTGGTCGAGCGCATCGTGCCGCGCAACCAAACCATTCCTACTGCCATGGCGCAGGACTTCACCACCTACCAGGACGGCCAGACCGCGCTGGCCTTGCACGTGGTGCAGGGTGAGCGCGACCTGGTGGCCGACTGCCGCAGCCTGGCGCGTTTCGAGCTGCGTGGCATTCCGCCGATGGCGGCAGGTGCTGCGCGCATCCGCGTCACCTTCACGGTTGATGCCGATGGCCTGCTCAACGTCGGTGCACGTGAACAACTCAGCGGCGTGGAAGCGCAGATCGACGTCAAGCCGTCCTACGGTTTGAGCGACGAGCAAATCGCCCGCATGTTGCAAGACAGTTTTTCCACCGCCGCGCAGGACATGCAGGCGCGCGCGCTGGTGGAGGCGCGTGTCGACGCCGATCGCATGCTGCTGGCCACACGCAGCGCGCTGGCGGCAGATGCCGATTTGTTGAGTGCCGAACAGCGCGCCGAAATCGACACCTTGCTCGCCGCCTTGGAAGTGGCCAAAACCGAAGCCGACGCCAAGGGCGTTGAAGCCGCCACCGACCGCGTGGCCAAAGGCACGGAAGCCTTTGCCGCCATGCGCATGAACCGTGGTATCCAACAAGCCCTGTCCGGCCAGAACATAGAGAACCTCTGACATGCCCGTCATCAAAATACTGCCCCACGCCGAACTCTGCCCCGCAGGTGCCCAGATCACCGCGCCGGCGGGAACCTCGATCTGCGAGGCCCTGCTGGACAACGACATCAAGATCGAACATGCCTGCGACATGAGCTGCGCCTGCACCACCTGCCATGTGGTGGTGCGCGAAGGCTTCAACTCGCTGGGTGAACTCGACGAAAATGAAGAAGACCTGCTGGACCGCGCCTGGGGCCTGGAGCCGCAGAGCCGCTTGAGCTGCCAGGCGTTTCTGGCACAGCAAGACGTGACGATAGAGATCCCCAAGTACACCATCAACCACGCCAAAGAAAACCACTGAGCGTTCGCCCGACCATGCGCCAAATCGTTCTCGACACCGAAACCACCGGCCTCTCGGCTGCCACTGGCGACCGCATCATTGAAATCGGTTGCGTCGAGTTGCTGCACCGCAAGCTCACCGGCAACAACAAACACTTCTACCTGAATCCCGGGCGCGACAGCCACGAAGACGCGTTACGGGTGCACGGCATCAGCAACGAGTTCTTGCGCGACAAGCCCAAGTTCGAGGTCGTGGCCGATGAGCTGATGGACTATCTGGCCGGTGCCGAAATCATCATCCACAACGCGCAGTTCGACGTTGGCTTCTTGAACAAGGAGCTGGAGTTGATGGGCCGGGGCCCGTTGAGCGAAGTGGTGGGCAGCGTCACCGACTCCCTGGCCATGGCCAAGGAGATGTTCCCCGGCAAACGCAACTCCCTGGATGCACTGTGCGACCGCCTGGAGGTCGACAACTCGGGGCGTACGCTGCACGGTGCGCTGCTGGATGCGGAGTTGCTGGCCGACGTCTACATCAACATGACGCGTGGCCAGGACGCGTTGTTGATCGATGTAGGCGCTGAAGACCAAGACGAGGGCGGTGAAACCCCGCGCCTGGACCTCAGCGGTTTTGACTTGCCGGTGCTGTTGGCCAACGAGCAGGAAGATACCGAGCACCAGGATTTACTCAAACAAATTGATAAATCTAGCGGCGGAAAGACGTTGTGGCGAAATATTGAAAAAACTGTTGTATAATTCGAGGCTTACCTGATGACGAATCAGGGCGGTTAGCTCAGGGGTAGAGCACTGCCTTCACACGGCAGGGGTCGGAGGTTCGAAGCCTCCACCGCCCACCAGATCTTCGGATCAAAAAAACCAGCATGAAGATGCTGGTTTTTTTTCGCCAGCATTTTTTCGTCTGCATTTTTTCGGTGTTGCCAGCAGCCTGGTGTGCCGAGCCAGCGTAAGCTAGGCTTTGCCCGTTTTCATCCATTTCATTGGCTGCCTATGCTGCATTCTTCCTTGGCGTCGACCGTTCATGTCCGTCTGGCCAACTACGCAGATCCAGACGACGCAAAAGCGGTTGTCACCATGCTCGACGCCTATGCCCAGGACCCCATGGGCGGAGGCCATGCCTTGCCGGCCCATGCGCGCGAACAACTGGTGCCCGCGCTCGCTGCGCGGCCGTTTGCCTTCAGTGTGCTGGCCTTTGCCGGGACGCAGCAGGGGTCTGAGGCTGTGGGCCTGGCCAACTGCTTCGAAGGTTTTTCGACCTTTGCCTGCAAGCCCTTGGTCAATGTGCACGATCTGGCCGTGATGCCCGGCCACCGGGGGCTGGGCGTGGGGGCTGCGCTGCTGGCATTTGTCGAGGGCATCGCCCGCGAGCGCGGTGCCTGCAAGCTCACGCTGGAGGTGCTGCAGGGCAACGCCAAGGCCATGCGTTTATACGAACGCATGGGTTTTGCAAGTTACCAGCTCGACCCGCAAATGGGCCACGCACAAATGATGCAAAGGTGGCTGCGCTAAAAGGTGTCGCCGAAAAAGCCATTCAACCGGTGTTGAATGCGTCAATGCGTTGTTACAACGCCTGCAGATTCAGAATTGCCAGCGACAGGTTGTCGCCACCGCCGCCTGCGCGTCGGCGGGCTTTGTCGATCAAAAACTCTGAGGCTTCGCGCGGCGTCATGGAGTCCAGCACGGCCCCGAGTTCCGCATCGGTGAAGTAGTGCCAGACACCATCGCTGCAAGCCAGCAGCACGTCGCCGGGGCCGAGGTGTGGAATGCGGTGTGAATCCACGGTGGGTTCGGCCTCGGTGCCCAGGCAGCCCAGCAGAATGTTGGCGTCGGGGTGGTTGTTGGCTTCTTCGGCTGTGATCTCGCCGCGGTTCACCAGTGTCTGCACATAGGAGTGGTCTAGCGTGCGGCGTACCAACCGACCACGGTGGAAGTGGTAAATGCGCGAGTCGCCGGCGTGTGCCCAATGGCAGTCACCACCCGGGTTGAGAATAAAGGCTGCGACGGTGCTGTGCGGTTCTTCTTCGGTGGAAATGGCCGTGAGCTTGATGACCAGGTGCGCTTCCGACACCAGCGACCGCAGGGTGGTGGTGGCGTCGTCGCTGGCGGGGTCGTAGCGTTCGAAGATCTGCCGCGCGGTCATCATCACCTGGTCGGAGGCCTTGCGTCCGCCGCTGCGACCGCCCATGCCGTCGGCCACCACGCCCAACACGCAGCCTTGTACACGCGCATGGCTCAGCAAAACAACCTGGTCCTGCTGGTATTCGCGGTCACCGCGGTGGATGCCCGTCGCCGCTGTAATTCTGTAGCCATTAGTCATGGTGGTGCACTCGGGTGATGGTGCTTGCGTAAATGATGGACTTGCCGCGCAAGGACTTTCCAGGCGAAATGCGGGGCACAAAGCGCTTGGAACGTGTTTGCGGTATCCGCGCGGCCGACGGAGATCGCAAACAGGTTCTTAAACACGTATTATCAAGCGAACCACATGGCGGTGGATACCGCCGCAGAACGCTATTTTGGATTCGAATCTACATTCCCCCGAACGTCAACTGATTGAGCTGCGCATGGAGCACGCCGATCTTGACGCAATGATCGACCGCATCGCCGAGCAGGCACCCCTGGACGAATTGATGCTGCGCCGACTGAAGAAGCGGCGTCTGGCGCTGCGCGATCAAATTGCGCGCCTGCTCAGAGAGCTTGACCCCAAAGAGCCGGCCTGATGGCGGCGCAGGCTTCCACGGCTGCAGCAATCGAGGCGGTGTTTGCTGCCGGCGGTGTGTTGTCACGCGCGGCGCCCGCATATCTGCCGCGTCCGGGCCAATTGGCCATGGCCGAGGCGATTCGGCAGACCATAGAACATGGTGGTACGTTGGTGGTCGAGGCCGGCACGGGTGTCGGCAAAACCTATGCTTACCTGGTGCCGGTATTGCTCAGCGGTGAGCGCGCGCTGTTGTCCACCGCGACCAAGGCCTTGCAAGATCAACTTTATGGGCGCGACCTGCCGGAACTGCTGAAAGCCTTGAACCTGCCGGTGCGCACGGCCCAGCTCAAGGGCCGCAGCAGCTACGTCTGCCACTACCGCTTGGAGCGTGCACGCTGGGATACCGATATCTCCGATGCCTCAGCGCTGCGCACGCTGGCGCGCATTGAAGAATGGGTAAAGGTCACGCGCACCGGCGATCTGGCCGAGTTGCCCGGTTTGGATGAGCGTTCACCGCAAATCCCACTCGTCACCTCCACGCGAGAAAACTGCCTTGGCAGCCAGTGCCCGCAAGCCCAGAAATGCCATGTCAACCAGGCGCGCCGTGAAGCCATGGCGGCCGACGTGGTGGTGGTGAACCATCACCTGATGTTTGCAGACCTGGCGGTGCGGGAGTCGGGTGTGGCCGAGCTTTTGCCGTCGGTGCGGGTGGCCATTTTTGACGAAGCGCACCAGTTGCAGGAAACCGGCGTTCAGTTTCTGGGGGCGCAACTGAGTACGGGGCAAATCCAGAGCTTGGCAAGCGATGTGTTGTCAACCGGGCAGCAAGCTGCCGCCGGTCTGGCTGATTGGGCGTTTCTGGCCGCCGCGCTGGAGGATGCCTGTACCGAACTGCGCTGGGTTGCGGCGCCTATTGCTGCGGGAGTGGCACGCGCGCAGTGGCAGGAGTCCGCCCCCGAGGGGGTTGACCCCGACGCGTGGCTCGCAACACTGCGCAAGTTGCAGGCAGCGCTAGACAAACTGGCGAGTGCTTTGCAGCCAGTGTGCGAACTCGGGCCGGAGTTCACGCGACTGCTTGAGCGCACGGCGCAGGCCAGTCAGCGGCTGGAGCGCTTCATGCTGGCCAGCCCGGGCGCGGTGGTGCGCTGGCTGGATGCGGGTGCTGGCCAGGTGCGCCTGGTGGAGGCGCCACTGGATATTGCGCAGGCCCTGCGTTCGCGCTTGCTCGGCTTGCCAACGCCTGCGAATGGCGTGAGTGCAACAGACGAAGCCGAAAATGGCGGCGAAGGTTTTTCGGATGTGCCGCCCGCGGAACCCGCCGAGGACCGGGTGCAGCACAAGGCGCTGGTGTTCACTTCGGCAACACTGGGTGTGGGCAAGGATCTGAGCTGGTTTACCGAGTCGTGTGGGCTTGAAGGTGCACAGCAGCTCAAGGTCGACAGCCCGTTTGACTATGCCCACCAGGCCGCCTTGTATGTGCCGCTTGACCTGCCGCAGCCTGCCGACCCCGCGCATAGTGCGGCGGTCGCCCAGGTGGCGGCAGACGCCGCGCAGCAGTTGGGTGGGCGAACCCTGGTTTTGACCACCACACTTCGGGCTCTGCAAGTGATAGGCAAGGCGTTGCGCGAGCGTTTAACAGCCGACCAGCTTGCTGGTGCGGCCGAAACAATGGTGCTGGTACAGGGTGAATTGCCAAAGCGGCAACTGGTCGAGCGTTTTCGTCTGGGGGGCGCAGATGGCCGGCCGGGCTGTGTGATGGTGGCCTCGGCCTCGTTTTGGGAGGGTATGGACGTGCCCGGCGATGCTCTGGAGTTGGTGGTGATAGACAAACTGCCGTTTCCGCCGCCGGGTGATCCTTTGGTGGCCGCGCGGGCGCGGCATCTGGAAAGTCAGGGCCGCAAACCCTTCATGGACTACTTTGTGCCAGAAGCAGCGGTGGCGCTGAAGCAGGGTGCGGGGCGCTTGATCCGCCGCGAATCCGACCATGGTGTGCTGGTGGTCTGCGATGCACGGCTGGTGGAAAAGGGTTATGGCCGCAAACTCAGGGCGGCGCTGCCGCCCATGCCCTTGCTGAAAACCCCAGAGGCTTTTGCGGCCGCGCTAGAGGCGCTGAATACGCGGCGGGAACGCGCGCACACATCGAGCGGTGACGCGCCGAGCGGGGCGCCCATGCAGGCTGAAGACTGGAGTGGCTTGGGTGGCGATGACGCCTAGCCATAAAAAACGCCGGTTTGAACAAGTCATTAGCGGCGCTTGATGGGATCAACTTACCAGAACTGCCACCAACGGGTGTCTTTGCCTTTGAAGCCGCTGCTCAGGAAAGGGCTGTTGGGATAGTTCTTCTCGAGCACACGTTGTGCATCGTCGCGCAATGTGGGCAGGCCCAAGGCGTCGTAGGAGCGCACCACGATATAAAGCGCCTCTTCCAGCGACGGGGCATCGCGGTAGTCGGTCAAGGCCGTTTGTGCACGGTTCACGGCGGCCGCATAAGCGCCACGGGAGTAGTAGTACCGGGCAACGTGCACTTCGTACTGGGCCAGCGCATTGACAATGTAGGTCATGCGCGCTTGTGCGTCGGGGGTGTAGCGTGATTCGGGGAAGCGGGTGGACAATTCCTTGAATGCCTCAAACGATTCCTTGGCCGACTTCTGGTCGCGCTCGGACAAGTCCTGGCGCGTGATCGAGGAGAACATGCCCAGGTTTTCGTTGAAGTTCACCAGGCCCTTCAAGTACAGGGCATAGTCGAGCGCTGGACTGGCGGGGTGCAGTTTGAGGAAACGATCCAGCGTTGAGATGGCCTGGGCTTGTTCGCCGCTCTTGTAATACGCGTAGGCCTTCTCCAGCTGGGCTTGCTGTGCCAACGGAGTGCCCGCCGCGCGGCCTTCCAGCTTCTCAAAAAGCGGAATGGCTTTTTCGTAGGCGCCAGAGTTTGCCTCGTCGCGCGCTTCGGCGTAGATCTTGTTGGGGCTCCAGTTGGCCGTCGCATCTTCTGACGTGGTTGTGGAGCAACCAGACAGCCAAAGCGCCGAGCCTGTCAGAAGCAGGGCTGGGAACACCGATAATTTGGAACGCTGCAACACACGTATCTTTCTTGAATCTAAGCAAATTGATTATATCGACGGACCCTCTTGACGAAGACGCTACCGAAACGGCCGACACCGATACCGTTGGTGAGGGCCTGGATGCAGCGGAGGTTCGTCCCATCGCCATAGGCGCAGCATTGCACGGGCAGCGCCTGGATCGCGCCCTGGTGGAGCTGATCCCCGAGTTTTCGCGCAGTTACCTGCAGCAATTGATTGAAGCCGGCGCAGTGCAATTGCAGGGCGCGACCCTGACCAAGGCCTCGCACAAGGTGCGCGCGGGCGACGCCGGGCAGATTCTGCTGCGTCCCACGCAGCAAAGCCAGGCCTTCAAGCCGGAAAACATTCCCTTGGACGTGGTGTTTGAGGATACACATCTGCTGGTGGTCAACAAACCGGCGGGTCTGGTGGTGCACCCCGCTCCGGGCAACTGGAGCGGAACCTTGCTCAATGCCCTGCTAGGGCGCGACCCCACGGTCTCTACGGTGCCCCGGGCCGGCATCGTGCACCGGCTGGATAAGGACACCAGCGGCCTGACGGTTGTGGCCAAGACGCGGGCCACCATGGATGCGCTGGTGGCCTTGATTGCCGCACGCAACGTGAGCCGCCAGTATTTGGCTTTGGCGCACAAGCCCTGGCAGGGGGCGGCTGCGCGCCGAGTGGAATTTGCGATTGGCCGCGATCCGCGCAACCGTTTGCGCATGGCAACGGTGGATCTGGGCTCTCAGGCGGGCAAGCCGGCACGCACTGATTTCACATTGCTGCAGAACGCTGAAAAGGGCTGCTGGGTGCATTGCGCCCTGCACACCGGGCGAACCCATCAAATACGCGTGCACATGGCGGCCATTGGCCACCCCTTGGTGGGCGATGCCTTGTATGGCGGCGCCCCGGCCGCAGGGCTGGCGCGGCAGGCGCTGCATGCGACGCGGCTGTCGTTTGTGCACCCCATGACCGGTGAGGCGCTGAGCTTCAATGCGCCACCCCCGGCCGACATCCTGGCTGCGCTGGAGGCCTGGGGTGTCCGATCCAGCTACAATGCGGGCTGATACCCATGGCGGCTACGCGGTGCCTGGCCTCCGACTGGTTGTCACCCCGGTTGCATTGAGGGCCTATGGCCCGCCGGCGCAACGCAATCCACGCTTCCGAATTTTGCACACTGTGTGCGCGTTCCCAAAATAGCTACACCATGAATACGGCAGAGGCCAAGCGTGTCCTCGAAGCTGCGCTGATTTGTTCTCCGCAGCCGTTACCCGTTCGCGAAATGCGGGTTTTGTTTCAAGATGAGTTGGGCAGCGACACCGTTAAGGCCTTGTTGCTGGAGCTGCAAAACGACTGGGCGCTGAGAGGCGTGGAATTGGTGAGTGTGGCTTCGGGCTGGCGCTTCCAAAGCCGCCCGGAAATGCGCGAATACCTGGACCGTCTGCACCCGGAAAAACCGCCGCGTTATAGCCGTGCGACGCTGGAGACCCTGGCGATCATTGCTTATCGGCAGCCTGTCACGCGCGGCGATATGGAAGAAATTCGCGGCGTGACGATCAGCTCGCTGATCATCAAATCGCTGGAAGACCGAGGCTGGATCGAGGTGATTGGCCACCGCGAAACCGTAGGCCGGCCTTCGCTGTTTGCGACAACGCGGCAGTTTCTGGATGACCTGGGTCTGGCGTCGCTCGACCAGTTGCCGGTGTCCGATGACCCGGTGCAGCGTGAGATGCTGCTGGCCAGCCTGGGGCACGCGGAGGATCCGCAGGCCGATTTGCCCATTGATGTGGAGCCGCCGAGCGTGGCCGGGGCCGAGTTGGTGGATGTGGTGATGGAAGATGGACCAAAGCCGCAGGAGATGGGGGCAGATGCAGCGCAGGCTGCAGCGTCCGATTCTCCAGAAGAAGTCGTACGGGAGGAAACTCCCCCTGAAGAAGATAAATTATGAATGACACGACCCCTGGCGAAACGCCATCTGTGCCGCCTGAAGGCCAGCCTGAAATTTTGAGCCAAGCCGCGTCGGCGGCAGTGGCGCCTGTCGAGGGCGTCGAAGCCGCCAAGCCGGCGCGACGTGATGCTTCCGGCAACCGTTTTGAGGATGTGATCTCTGGTCAGTTCGATGCGGACGAGGAAAGCCCCGAGGCGGTTGCGCCACCCAAGCGGGTGCTGGCGCCACAGGTGGAGTCGCCCAAGCTGCACAAGGTGTTGGCCCAGGCGGGCCTGGGTTCTCGGCTGGAGATGGAGCAACTCATCACCGAAGGACGTATTTCGGTGAACAACGAGCCGGCCCACATCGGTCAGCGCGTGCAATTCGGCGACCAGGTGAAGATCAACGGCAAGGCGATTCGGGTGCGCATCGATCCGCCGCCGCCGCGTGTCATCGCTTATCACAAGCCTGCTGGTGAAGTGGTGAGCCACGACGATCCGCAGAACCGGCCCACCGTTTTCCGCAAATTGCCCAAGTTGCACCAGGGCAAGTGGCAGTCGGTCGGTCGTCTGGACTTGAATACCGAAGGTTTGTTGTTGTTCACCAGCTCGGGTGAACTCGCCAACAACCTGATGCACCCGCGTTTTGGCCTGGAGCGTGAATACGCTGTGCGTGTGCTGGGGGCACTCAGCAAGGATGAAAAACAACGCTTGCTGGACGGCGTGCAGCTCGAAGACGGCATGGCCCAGTTCGGCAGCATAGAAGACGGTGGCGGCGAAGGCTCCAACTGCTGGTACCGCGTCACCATTTCCGAAGGCCGCAACCGCGAAGTGCGCCGCATGATGGAGGCCGTGGGCCATGCTGTCAGCCGTCTGATCCGCATCCGCTACGGCGCCATGTTGCTTCCGCGAGGCTTGAAACGCGGCGCCTGGATGGAATTGGACGAGCGTGACATCCAGGCTTTGCAAAAAGCCGTGGGTGTGGGCCAGCGTGCCGCTGCGGCTGCGCGCGGCGATGAAAATCCTGCTGCTGGCCGCGGTCCTCGTGGCCAGGGTGGCGGCAATGGAGGCGCTGAGCGTGCGCCCGATGGCCGTGCGCCAGCGCGCAAGCGCCCGCGTGGTGGCCGTGGCTCAGGCCCCGGCCCATCGCGGCCAAACGGTCCTGCGCAGCCGAATCCATTGGTCACCAGTGGCTTGGGCGGGCGTGGTGATGGCCAGCGCCGCAAGAGTGGCCAGGGTGGTCGGCAGGCTGATCGTCAGGGTGGCGCTGCGAGCGGCGGTGGCGGCCAGCCCGATCCCATGAAGACGGCCTTTGGCTACATCGGTGCCGACAGCTTCACGCGGCAGCGCCAAGGTGGCCCGGGTGGTCGACGTGGCTCGGGTGGCGGTGGCTCCGGTGGTGGCGGCGGCCCCCGTCGAGGCGGTGGCGGCGGTAACCGCGGTCGTTAAACCCTAGGCGGTGTAAGGCCGCCAAAGGCCTGGCCCAACTTGGGCAAACCAGCGGCTTTCCCCTATTGCGTTGGTGTTTCTCATGTGCATTGCCACAGTGGTGTAGCCTTGTCCGGTTAAACTACTGGGCTTTGCTGTATTGGCAAAAATTCAATAAAACTCTAGCTCAGGATTAAAACCATGGCCATCGAACGTACCCTCTCCATCATCAAGCCCGACGCAGTTGCCAAGAACGTGATTGGCCAAATCTATGCACGCTTTGAAGCTGCTGGCCTGAAGGTCGTGGCTGCTCGCATGGCCCACCTGTCGCGCGGCGAAGCCGAAGCTTTCTACGCTGTGCACAAAGAGCGTCCTTTCTTCAAGGATCTGGTGGACTTCATGGTCTCCGGCCCGGTGATGATCCAGGCCCTGGAAGGCGAAAACGCCATCCTGAAGAACCGTGACCTGATGGGCGCCACCGATCCCAAGAAGGCAGCCGCCGGCACCATCCGCGCTGACTTCGCTGACAGCATCGACGCCAACGCCGTGCACGGCTCTGACGCCGCCGAAACCGCCGCACAAGAAATCGCTTTCTTCTTCGCCGGTTTGAACGTTTTCTCGCGTTAATACCAGGCCTTATCGCCTGCGTATGCCATGACGGCCAACCTGCTCGACCTCGATCTCGAAGGATTGGCCGCACTTTGTGAGCGGCTGGGGGAGAAGCGTTTCCGCGCCACCCAGTTGTTCCGTTGGATCCACCAGCGCGGTGCGTCCGACTTTGACCAGATGAGTGATCTGGCCAAAAGTTTTCGCGGCAAGCTCGGCACCAGTGCGCGTATCGAGGGTTTGCCCGTCGTCAGCCGGCATGAGTCGACTGATGGCACCATCAAATGGTTGTTCGATGTGGGTGATGGCAACGCCGTTGAAACGGTGTTTATTCCCGAAGACGACCGCGGAACACTTTGTATTTCGTCGCAGGCTGGTTGTGCCGTGGGTTGCCGTTTTTGCTCCACCGGGCACCAGGGCTTCAGCCGCAATCTGACCACGGGCGAAATCATTGCGCAGCTCTGGCATGCCGAGCATTTCCTGCGCAAACACCTGGGTACTTCTGAGCGCGTCATCTCCAATGTGGTGATGATGGGTATGGGTGAACCTCTGCAGAATTTCTCCGCCCTGGTGCCCGCTTTGCGCACCATGCTGGACGACCACGGCTACGGCCTGTCGCGTCGCCGCGTCACGGTGTCCACCTCGGGTGTGGTGCCGATGATTGATCGCCTGGCGCTGGAATGCCCCGTGGCCCTGGCGGTTTCGTTGCATGCGCCCAACGATGCGCTGCGCGACAACCTGGTTCCGCTAAATAAAAAATACCCGCTGGCCGAGCTGCTCGACTCCTGCAATCGATATCTGGAGCACGCGCCGCGCGACTTCATCACCTTTGAATATTGCATGTTGGATGGCGTGAACGACCAGCCAGAACACGCCGAGCAATTGATCGCCCTGGTGCAGCAGCACCGGCGTGCGGGTGTGTGGTGCAAGTTCAACCTGATTCCATTCAACCCGTTCCCCGCGTCCGGTTTGATCCGCTCGCCGCAAGCCCGTGTGACGGCTTTTGCCCGCATGCTGGCCGACGCCGGCATCATCACCACGGTGCGTAAAACACGGGGAGATGATATTGATGCTGCTTGCGGCCAACTCGCGGGTGACGTAAAAGACCGTACCCGCGTGGCTGACCGTATGGCGCAGCAGCGCACCATCATGCTGAAGCAAACCCCCGTCGAGGCCGTTGCGAACAAGGAGACTTAAGGATGCGTATACCGATGTCGGACCGGAGTGACATCTTTTCCTGGATTTTGGGGGCGGCTTTCGCCGCGGTGGCGCTGACAGGTTTGACGGGGTGTGCCGCAAGCGGCAGCACGGCTGGGTCGGGCACTTCTGCGATCGCTACGCCTTCGGTGAGTGAAAGCGCCGGTACCGATGTTGTCACAGCGTCCGACGAGCCGGCCTCGCGCAAGCGAGCCCGGGTGCGCTTGCAGTTGGCGGTAGGCTATTTCGAGAATGGTCAGACCACCGTGGCGCTTGATGAGCTCAAGCAGGCTTTGGTCATAGACCCTACTTTCCCCGAGGCGTATAACCTGCGTGGCCTGGTCTACATGCGCATGAACGACCCGCGCCTGGCCGAGGATAGCTTCCGCCGCGCTGTGGCGCTGAATCCGCGCGACGCCAATACGCTGCACAACTACGGTTGGTTTCTCTGCCAGCAAAGTCGTTACTCCGAGGCGGCACAAGCCTTCAACCAGGCGCTGGCCAACCCGGCCTACGGCGACCGCGCCAAAACCTTTATGGCCTTGGGCCTGTGCCAGCAAAGTGCTGGCCAATATGCCGAGGCCGAGCGCAATCTCGCCAAGTCCTATGAGTTGAATGCCGGCAACCCCATTACGGGCTATAACCTGGCGGCGCTGTTGTACCGGCGCGGCGACCTGGTGCGAGCGCAGTTTTATATTCGACGTTTGAATAATTCAGAGCTGGCGAATGCCGAGTCTCTGTGGCTGGGCATCAAGGTGGAGCGGCAGATGGAGAATCGCGACGCCATGGCCCAGTTGGGCGATCAGTTAAAGAAACGTTTTGGTCAGTCGGCAGAGGCGGCCAGTTATGCGCGAGGAGCATTTGATGAGTGAGCCGGAGGTTCTGGCGGCGAATGGTGAGGTGGGCCCAACAGGGGCGGCTCAGTCGGCTGAGGCCTCAGCCGAGCAGGCGGGTTTTCTGTTGCGCCAGGCGCGAGAAGCGGCCGGCGTGCATCTGGAGGCTTTGGCGGTGACCCTCAAGGTGCAGGTGCACACCTTGGAGTCGCTAGAGGCGGGGCGCTTGAGCGAGCTCCTGGATGTGGTGTTTGCGCGCGGCCTGGCGTCCAGCATTTGTCGGGTTCTAAAGGTTGATGCCGCGCCGGTCTTGGCCTTGTTGCCGCGCAAGACGCCTGCTGCAATGGCCGTGACGCCACCGGCCGTCCAGGCCACCTTCCGTCCGGCCGACGTGGGCGGCACGGGCCCGTCGGCCTTGCGTCGTTTGTTGAGCAATCCTGCGGGCCTGATCGTGCTGTTGCTGGTCATCGGCGCTGCGGCCTTATGGCTTGTGCCGCAGTTGCAAGGCGAGGATGCAGAGGTCAGTGCCACGGCCAGTGAGCCCGCGCCGTCGAACACGCTGGAAGTCACGCCGGCTGCGGCTGCCAGTGCTGCGGGTGTTGCCGAGCCGCCCGCCGCTGTCAGTGTGCCGGCTTTGCTACCCCCGCCGGCTGCCGTTGCGCCGATACCGGCCGCTTCGGCAGCGCTGGCGCCATCTGCGGCTGCTTCCGCTGCAGTGGCGGGTGCCGCAGCCCCTGCCGTTCCCGCTGGGGGCGAAATGTTGACGATCAGCGCGAAGGCGCCTGCCTGGGTGCGTGTCACCGATGCGGCGGGTGTGGTCGCCATCAACCGCACATTGCAGGCCGGTGAAACCGTGCACGCTGCAGGCGCTGCGCCGCTGGCTGTGGTGGTGGGTGCGGCCGATGCCGTGCAAGTCCAGGTGCGTGGACAAGCGTTTGATCTGGCCCCCATCGCGCGCACCAACGTGGCTCGATTCGAGGTGAAGTAATTGGATGATCTGAATACCCCTATTGCCCCCATCACACCGCCTGCGCGTAAAACGCTGCAGGCCCAGGTGCGTTGGGGTCAGCGTTTGGTGACCGTGGGCGGTGACGCGCCGGTGCGTGTGCAGTCGATGACCAATACCGACACGGTGGACGTGATCGGCACGGCCATCCAGGTGAAAGAACTGGCGCTGGCCGGCTCGGAGATGGTGCGTCTGACGGTGAATACGCCCGAAGCCGCGGCCGCCGTGCCACACATACGCGACCAACTCGACCGCATGGGCATCGATGTGCCCCTGGTCGGTGACTTCCACTACAACGGCCACCGCCTGCTGACCGAAGTGCCGGCGTGTGCCGAAGCCTTGTCCAAGTACCGCATCAACCCAGGCAACGTCGGCAAGGGTGACAAACGCGACCGCCAGTTCTCACAAATGATCGAGGCCGCCATCCGCTGGGACAAGGCCGTGCGCATTGGCGTGAACTGGGGCAGCCTGGACCAGGAGTTGCTCGCCAGCCTGATGGACGAAAACAGCCGCCGCGCCCAGCCCTGGGATGCCAAGTCGGTGATGTACCAGGCGCTGATCACCTCGGCGATTGAATCGGCCAAACGCGCCGAAGAAATCGGCTTGGCAGCCAACCAGATCATCTTGTCGTGCAAGGTCAGTGGTGTGCAGGATTTGATCGCCGTGTACCGCGCGCTGAGCGAGCGCTGCCGCTATGCGCTGCACTTGGGCTTGACCGAAGCCGGCATGGGCACCAAGGGCACGGTGGCGTCGGCTGCTGCCTTGGCCGTGTTGCTGCAGGACGGTATTGGCGACACCATTCGTGTTTCGCTCACGCCCCAGCCGGGCGAGGCGCGTACACAAGAGGTGGTCATCGCCTCGGAAATTCTGCAGTCACTTGGTTTGCGCAGTTTTGTGCCCAGCGTCACGGCTTGCCCTGGCTGTGGCCGCACCACCAGCACCACCTTCCAGGAGCTGACCAAACAGATCGACGACTTTCTGCGCGCGCAAATGCCGGTCTGGCGCGAACAGTACCCGGGTGTAGAGAAGATGAAGGTGGCCGTGATGGGCTGCATCGTCAACGGCCCGGGGGAGAGCAAACACGCCGACATCGGCATCAGCCTGCCCGGGACGGGTGAGGCGCCGGCGGCACCGGTTTACATCGATGGCGAAAAAAGCGTTACCCTGCGCGGCGACAACATTGCCCAGGAATTCCGCGTCATCGTCGAGAACTACATCCAGAAGCGTTACGGCCATGCCGTGGCGGTGGCTGATCAAGCCGGCTGACAGGTGTGGCGCCAGCCCGCTGGCGATGTTTCAATTTTTTGAGTAGAAATGGCTTTTGCGCACGTGGATAGTGCGTGAGTAGCTGCGATTTGGATAGCGAATAAATGGCTGAAAAACTCAGTGCCGTCAAAGGCATGAACGACATCCTCCCGGCCGAATCGGCGCGATGGGAATGGCTGGAAGGGCTGGTGCGCGAAACCATGGCGCGTTTTGCCTACCGCAACATCCGCACGCCCATCGTCGAACACACGGCGCTGTTTGTGCGCGGCATTGGCGAGGTGACCGATATCGTCGAGAAGGAGATGTATTCCTTTGAAGACAAGCTCAACGGTGAACGCCTGACCTTGCGCCCGGAAAACACCGCCAGTGTGGTGCGTGCCGTGACCGAACATTCGCTGCTGTACGACGGTGGCAAGCGGCTTTGGTACATAGGCCCTATGTTCCGCCACGAGCGGCCCCAGCGCGGCCGCTACCGCCAGTTCCACCAGATCGGTGCCGAAGCGCTGGGTTTTGCCGGTCCAGAGGTCGACGCCGAGCTGATCTTGCTGGCCACATCCTTGTGGAAAGCCATAGGTTTGACTGACGTGCGCCTGGAACTCAACAGCCTGGGCCAACCGGCCGAGCGCGCCGCGCACCGCGTCGAACTGATCAAGCATTTTGAGCAACACGCTGACAAGCTCGACGAAGACGGCAAGCGCCGCCTGCACAGCAACCCGCTGCGTATTCTGGACACGAAAAACCCCGCCATGAAAGAAGTGGTGGAGTCCGCGCCCAAGCTGATGGATTTCCTGGGGGAGGCTTCGCTGGCGCACTTCAATGCGCTGCGCGCCATGTTGGACGCCAACGGCATCAGCTACACCATCAATCCGCGTTTGGTGCGCGGGCTGGACTATTACAACCTGACGGTGTTCGAGTTCGTCACCGACCGCCTGGGCTCGCAAGGCACGGTATGTGCAGGTGGCCGTTACGACGACCTGATTGCACAAATCGGCGGCAAGGCCGCCCCTGCCGTGGGCTGGGCGATAGGCGTCGAGCGGGTGTTGGAACTGCTGAAAGAGCAGGGCACGGACTTGCCCAATCCCGTGCCCGAGGTTTACGCCGTGGTGCCGGATGCGGCTGCCATGCCTGTGGTGTTGCGTACCTTGCAGCAACTGCGTGCCGCCGGTGTGCGTGCCCAGATGCATGCCTCCACGGCCGACGGTCTGGGCAGTTTCAAATCGCAGTTCAAAAAAGCCGACGCCAGTGGTGCACTCTTCGCCTTGATTTTTGGTGCTGACGAGCTGGCGCGCGGTGAGGTGACGGTGAAGTCGCTGCGCGACGGCACAGGCGCCCAACGCACTGAACCACTGGCCAATATCGACCAATGGTTGCAGACCCTACAATCAGCCGCTTGACTTTGGACACCCATGGCAACTCATCTCGACCTTGAAGAACAAGAGCAGCTTGACCAACTCAAGCACTTCTGGAAGCAATACGGCAACCTCATCACCTGGATCTTGATCGTGGCGATGGCGGGTTATGCCAGCTGGAATTTCTACAACTACTGGGAACGCAAGCAATCTGCCCAAGCCGCTGCGCTCTATGACGAAGTGGCCCGTGCCGCTGGTGCTGGCGACACGGCCAAGCTGGAGCGTGCCTTTGGTGACATGAAAGACAAGTTTGGCAGCACCGCGTTTGCTGGCCAGGCTGGTTTGGTCACGGGCAAGGTGATGTTTGAAAAAGGCAATGCCGATGCCGCCAAGGCGGCGCTCACCTGGGTGAGTGAAAAAGCCTCTGACGACGGTTACAAGGCTGTAGCGCGTTTGCGCCTGGCGGGTGTGCTGATCCAATCCAAGGCCTATGACGAAGCCGCCAAGGTGTTAGCTGAGTCCGTGCCTGCGCAGTACGCCCCACTGGTGGCCGACCGCCAGGGCGACCTGCTCTCGGCCCAGGGTAAAACCGCGGAAGCCGTCGCCGCTTATAAAAAGGCCTACGAAGGCATGCAAGACACAGACGACTACCGCCGCCTGGTCGAGGTCAAGCTAAACGCGCTGGGCGTTGACCCGCGTGTACCCGTGGTTTCGGTGGAGGTGAAGAAGTAATGCCGAAACTGCATCTGAAACAAGTTGCACGCGGGCTGGCCACGATAGGCCTGGTGGCGTTTTTGGCGGCCTGTGCCAGCGGTAACAAGCCCAAACCGGCCGACCTGCCGGCCAATGTGGCCTTGATGGGTGTGCGCCAGGCCTGGACCGCCAAGGTGGGCGAGGTGGGCTTCCCGTTGACGGTTAATGTGCAGGGCAATACCCTCACCCTGGCCAGCACCGATGGCACCTTGACCGCGTTGGACGGCACGACCGGGGCGCAACTTTGGCGCGTGTCGGTTGGTGCCAAGCTGGCTGCCGGTGTCGGCAGCGACGGCAAAACCGCTGCGGTGGTAACGCAAAACAATGAGCTGATCGCCTTTGAGTCCGGTCGCGAACTGTGGCGCAAGAAGACCGATGCTTTGGCGTATACCGCCCCGCTGGTCGCTGGCGGACGTGTGTTCCTGTTGGCTGCAGACCGTTCGGTCAGTGCCTTCGATGGAGCCACCGGGCAGCGCCTCTGGGCGCAGCAGCGCCCCGGCGAACCACTCATATTGCAGCAAGGCGGCGTGTTGTTGCCGGTTGGCGATACGCTGGTCGTGGGCCAGTCCGGGCGCCTGGTTGGCATGAATCCGCTCAACGGCAGCACCCGCTGGGATGCATTGGTGGCTACTTCTCGTGGTACCAACGACGTGGAGCGTCTGGTGGATCTGGTCGGCCCGGCGAACCGCGTGGGCGATGTGGTGTGTGTGCGCGCGTTCCAGTCTTCCCTGGGCTGCGTGAACGCCGTCAACGGTATGCTGCAATGGAGCAAGCCTTCGGTGGGCGCCACCGGTGTGTCGGGCAACGACACAAGCGTCTTCAGCGTTGAGAACGACGGCCAGGTGGTGGCGTTCAAGCGCAGCAATGGCGAGCGCGACTGGTCCATCGACCGCCTGCGTTACCGTGGTCTGAGTGCCCCGTTGGCCATTGGCCGCACCGTGGTGGTCGGCGACAACACCGGCTTGGTGCACTTCATGTCGCGGGAAGATGGCTCTGCGCTGAACCGCATTTCGACCGATGGCTCTGCCATCGAAACAGCACCTGTCTTGGCCGGCAACACCGTGGTGGTGGTGACGCGCAAAGGCAGCATTTATGGCTTCCAGCCGGAATAACCCGGCGGAACAATTTTCATGAAACCAGTATTGGCCTTGGTCGGTCGCCCCAACGTCGGCAAGTCCACGCTTTTTAACCGCCTGACGAAATCACGCGACGCCATCGTCGCCGACTTCGCCGGTCTGACGCGCGACCGCCATTACGGCAACGGCCGTCAGGGCAAACACGAATACATCGTCATCGACACCGGGGGCTTCGAGCCCGACGCGAGCAGCGGCATCTACAAAGAGATGGCCAAGCAAACGCGCCAAGCCGTGGCCGAGGCCGATGTGGTGATTTTTGTGGTGGATGCGCGCGGCGGTCTCTCCGCGCAGGACCACGACATCGGCAACTATCTGCGCCGCTTGGGCAAGCCCACCTTGTTGGTGGCCAACAAAGCCGAAGGCATGACCGAAGGCCACCAGCTGTCTGACTTCTACGAGTTGGGCCTGGGCGAAGTGATGCCGGTTTCAGCCGCCCACGGCCAAGGCATGCGCAGTCTGCTCGAAAAAGCCTTTGATGCGCTGCAATTGCAGGAGCCCGAAGACGAGGACGACACCGTCGACACCAATGTCACGCGCCTGGCCGTGGCTGGGCGGCCGAACGTCGGCAAGTCCACGCTGATCAACGTGTGGCTGGGTGAAGAACGCCTGGTGGCCTTCGACATGCCCGGTACCACGCGGGACGCCATCACCGTGCCTTTTGAGCGCAACGGCCACAAGTTTGAACTGATAGACACGGCCGGCCTGCGTCGCCGTGGCAAGGTGTTTGAAGCGATCGAGAAGTTCTCGGTGGTGAAGACGCTGCAGGCGATTGAAACCTGCAACGTGGTGCTGCTCTTGATCGATGCCACGCAAGGTGTCACCGACCAGGACGCCCACATCGCTGGCTATATCCTGGAAAGTGGCCGCGCCGTGGTGCTGGCCATCAACAAATGGGATGCGGTCGACAGCTACCAGCGCGAATTGGTGCAGCGCTCGATCGAAACCCGTCTGGGCTTTTTGAAGTTTGCCTCGCTGCATTTCATCTCGGCTCACAAGCGCCAGGGCTTGGGCCCGTTGTGGACGTCGATCCTGCAGGCGCACAAGGCGGCCATGTGCAAGATGTCGACACCGGTGCTGACGCGGCTGTTGCTGGAAGCCGTGCAGTTTCAGACCCCGAAGAAGACCGGCATGTACCGTCCCAAGCTGCGCTACGCGCACCAGGGCGGCATGAACCCGCCGGTGATCGTGATCCACGGCAATTCGCTGGAGCACGTGACCGAGGCCTACAAGCGCTTCCTGGAAGGGCGCTTCCGTAAGGAGTTCAATTTGGTGGGCACACCCTTGCGCATCGAAATGAAAACCTCGGCCAATCCTTACGCCGATAAAGAAAAGTAAGCGCTCGGCCTGGCTTGGGGCTGCAGCTGTTGTTGCGATACAGTCTCAATAAATATCATGTGGACATTGTTGCAGTGCGGTATGTTTCGATAACGCTGTGGTAATGTCTAGTCCTCTCTAATCATTTCTTAAACACGGAGAATATCGTGAGCAACAAAGGGCAGCTTTTACAAGACCCATTTCTCAATACCCTGCGTCGCGAGCATGTGCCAGTGTCGATTTACCTCGTCAACGGCATCAAGCTCCAGGGCCAAATTGAGTCTTTTGATCAATACGTTGTGCTGTTGCGCAACACAGTGACGCAGATGGTGTACAAACACGCCATCTCGACCATTGTTCCAGGCCGCGCCGTGAATTTCACTGCGGCTGAAGAAGGCGCAGCAGACGCAGCCAACTGATCCCGTTCAACCCTCGGCGCCAAGCCAACGGCCGGGGGTGTTCGATTCCAGTTTTCTCACATTACGAGCGCACCGCTGACTTGAGTTCTATCGATTCGCCGGCTCAGCATCAAACACTTGCCATTTTGGTCGGTGTTGATCTGGGCCTGCCCCATTTTGACCAGGAGCTTGAGGAATTGGGCCTTCTGGCCCAGACCGCAGGCATGCAAGTGGCAGCCCGCATCACTTGCAAACGCCGCGCACCTGACGCGGCACTTTTTATTGGCAGTGGCAAAGCAGACGAAATCAAACTTCTGGCGCAAATGCATGGCGCTACCGAAGTTTTGTTTGACCAGAGCCTGAGTCCTGCGCAGCAGCGCAATCTGGAGCGGCACATGGAGTTGCCGGTCAACGACCGCACACTGCTGATCCTGACCATTTTTGCCCAGCGCGCCCGTAGCCACGAAGGCAAGTTGCAAGTGGAGTTGGCTCGCCTGCAATACCTCACCACGCGCCTCGTGCGCCGCTGGTCGCACTTGGAGCGGCAAAGCGGCGGCATCGGCATGCGCGGCGGTCCGGGTGAAAAGCAGATTGAGCTGGATAGGCGCATGCTGGGTGAGTCCATCAAGCGCACCAAGGAGCGTTTGCAGAAGGTCGTGCGCCAGCGCAGTACCCAGCGGCGTCAACGCAACCGGCGCGACACCTACACCATCTCACTGGTAGGCTATACCAACGCGGGCAAGTCCACGCTGTTCAACGCCTTGGTGAAAGCGCGGGCATATGCCGCTGACCAATTGTTCGCCACGCTCGACACCACCACGCGCCAGCTGTACCTGGGCGAGGCCGGGCGTTCGGTTTCCCTGTCCGACACCGTGGGTTTTATCCGCGACTTGCCACACGGCTTGATCGATGCGTTCCGTGCCACGCTGCAGGAAGCAGCCGATGCCGATCTGCTGCTGCACGTGGTTGATGCGTCCAATCCCAATTTCCCCGAGCAGATGGCTGAGGTCCAGAATGTGCTGCGCGAAATCGGCGCCGCCGATGTGCCGCAACTGCTGGTCTTCAACAAGCTCGACATGATGGATGCAGAGCGTCAGCCGCTCCAACTGCAGGACACCATGGAAGTCGATGGCCTGCAGGTGCCGCGCATTTTTGTCAGCGCACAAAAAGGCACTGGTTTACCGGCGCTACGATTGCAATTGGCCGAAATGGCCAAAGCTGCACTGAATGAATCCCCTGAAATCATTGAGGCCGATGTCCGTTTGGGCACAATCGAATAATGCTAACCAAGAGACTTGAACGAATGAACCTCCATCTGCGGCCCTTCAGCCTGGACGTTCTCGCCGGACGGATTCGAGGCATGTTCAACCTGAACGATCCCCGTTGGGGGCGAGGTGACGACAAGTCCAGCCAAGACGGCGATGGCAACGATGGTGATCGCCGTCCCGAGCCCCCACGCAACCAGCCGCCGCGTCAAAGTGGCCAAAACGGCAACGGCGGCAACAGGCCCAACCAAGGCCCCCCAGATCTGGAAGAACTCTGGCGTGATTTCAACCGCAAACTGGGTGGTTTGTTTGGCGGTACACGTGGTGCGGGTGGTGGCAACACCGGTGGTGGCGGAGGCGGTAATTACCAGCCCGACATGAAGAGCACCGGCGTAGGCTTGGGATTGATCGGTGGCGTACTGGTGTTGATCTGGCTGGGTACCGGCTTCTTCATCGTGCAAGAAGGCCAGCAGGCCGTGATCACGCAATTCGGCAAGTACAACTCCACGGTAGGCGCGGGCTTCAACTGGCGCCTGCCATACCCGATCCAGCGCCACGAGCTGGTGTTTGTGACGCAGATCCGTTCCGTCGATGTGGGCCGCGATTCCATCATCAAGGCCACCGGCCTGCGCGACTCGGCCATGCTGACCGAAGACGAAAACATCGTCGAAATCCGCTTCGCTGTGCAGTACCGCCTGAACGACGCTCGTGCTTACCTGTTCGAGAGCAAAGACCCGACCGGTGCGGTGGTGCAAGCCGCTGAAACCGCCGTGCGTGAAGTGGTTGGCAAGATGCGCATGGACTCGGCTCTGGCCGAAGAGCGCGACCAGATCGCCCCGCGTGTGCGCACTCTGATGCAAACCATACTCGATCGCTACAAGGTCGGTGTGGAAGTGGTTGGCATCAATCTGCAGCAAAGTGGTGTGCGCCCGCCCGAGCAGGTGCAGGCCGCATTCGACGATGTGCTCAAGGCCGGTCAGGAGCGCGAACGCGCCAAGAACGAAGCCGAGGCCTACGCCAACGACGTGATTCCGCGTGCCGTGGGTTCCGCCGCACGTTTGAAGGAAGAGGCAGCAGCCTACAAGGCGCGTATCGTGGCCCAGGCCGAGGGTGACAGCCAGCGCTTCCGCTCGGTGCTGGCCGAGTACCAGAAGGCGCCACAGGTCACGCGAGACCGCATGTATGTCGACGCCATGCAGCAGGTCTATACCAACGTCACAAAGGTGCTGGTGGATTCGCGTCAAGGCTCGAATCTGCTGTATTTGCCGCTAGACAAAATCATGCAGCAATCGGCGCAGCAGGGCGCAGCCGCCACCGTGGACGGCTCGGCGTCGAGTCAACCTGCGGCTGTGCCGGCAAGCGCCTTGCCAGCGATTAGCAACGATGCGCGTGTGCGTGACAACGCCCGTTCGCGTGACCGCGATGTGCGCTAGGAGAATTCTGTGAATCGAATTGGTTTTATTGCATCTTCCCTGTTGGTGCTGCTGGCACTGTTGAGTTCCACCCTGTTTGTGGTCGACCAACGCCAGTTCGGCGTTGTCTATGCCCTGGGGCAAATTAAAGAGGTGATTACCGAACCCGGTTTGAACTTCAAGTTGCCGCCGCCGTTCCAGAACGTCACCTACCTCGACAAGCGCTTGTTGACGCTGGACAGCACCGATGCCGAACCCATGTTGACTGCTGAAAAGCAACGTGTGGTGATCGACTGGTATGTGCGCTGGCGCGTCACCGAGCCGTCCGAATACATCCGTAACGTCGGCCTGGACGAACAAGCCGGTGCCAACCAGTTGAACCGTGTGGTGCGCAACGCGTTCCAGGAAGAAATCAACCGCCGCACCGTGCGCGACCTGTTGTCCACCAAGCGTGAAGCGCTGATGGCAGATGTGAAGCGCGAAGTGCTGGAGGCTGTGCGTGGTGGCGCCAAGCCTTGGGGTGTGGACGTGGTCGACGTGCGGATCACGCGTGTCGACTATGTGGAGTCGATCACCGAATCGGTCTACCGCCGTATGGAGGCCGAACGCAAACGCGTGGCCAACGAATTGCGTTCCACTGGCGCTGCCGAGGGAGAAAAAATCCGCGCCGATGCCGATCGTCAACGCGAAGTGACCATTGCCAACGCCTACCGCGACGCGCAAAAGATCAAGGGTGAGGGCGACGCCGAAGCTTCGCGCCTGTATGCCGATGCCTTTGGCCGCGACGCGCAGTTTGCGCAGTTCTACCGCAGCCTAGACGCCTACAAGGCGACGTTCAACAAGAAGAGTGATGTTGTTGTGGTCGATTCGTCGTCCGAGTTCTTCAAGAACTTGCGTGGCAACACTGGCGCGCCATCTGGCAAGTAAGCTGTCGCTGAAATCTTGCTTGAAACCTTTCTGTCCGCGCTAGGTTTGCTCTTGGTGCTGGAGGGGCTGCTGCCGCTGGTGGCCCCGCAGCGCTGGCGCAATATGTTTGAGCAACTGCTGCAGTTGCATAACGGGCAGATTCGTTTCTTTGGTTGCGCCAGTGTGTTGATCGGTTTGCTGGTGCTTTGGCTCTCGTCCTGAAGCTCTAAAATCCCCTAGAAACTGGGCCCTGCTGGGCCCAGTTTCATGTCGCCACCGGCATGGCCTGAACGCGTTCTAAGCCCCCAAAACAGCGGGGTTCGCCAAGCTCGGTACAATCTCGTTTTTAACAGTCTCCCGAAATTCCATGTCCGCTTGGGTCCTGCCGGATCACATTGCCGATGTACTGCCGTCCGAGGCCCGTCACATCGAAGAACTGCGTCGCGAGCTGCTCGACACCGCACGTGGTTATGGCTATGAGCTTGTCATGCCTCCGCTGCTGGAGCACCTCGAATCCCTGTTGACCGGGACTGGCGAGGCGCTGGATTTGCAAACCTTCAAGCTGGTTGATCAGCTTTCGGGCCGTATGCTCGGCCTGCGTGCCGACTCCACGCCCCAGGTGGCCCGTATCGACGCCCACTTGCTCAACCGCCAGGGTGTGGCACGTCTTTGCTACTGTGGCCCGGTGCTGCATGCGCGCCCGGACCGTCCCCAAGCCACACGTGAACCGCTGCAATTCGGTGCAGAGATCTATGGTCATGCCGGCCTGGAAGCCGACCAGGAAATTCTGCAGCTGGCACTTGACTGCCTGCGTGCGGCCAAGGTGCAAGGCATGCGTGTCGACATGGGCGATGCCCGTATCGTGCGCGGCCTGTTGGACGGCCTGACGCTGTCCGCACCTGTGCTGGCCCAGTTGAATGCCGCCCTGGCGGCCAAAGATGCCAGCACTCTGGCCGAGATCTCGGTTGATTTCCCCGCGGCCGTGCGCCAGGGCCTGCAGGCTTTGGTGCGCCTGTACGGCGACGTGAGTGTGTTGGCCGAGGCGCGCAAGCTGCTGCCCGACCATCCACAAATCCGCGCCGCTCTGGCTGATCTGCAGCGCCTGGGTGAACAGCTCAGCGGCGTGACCGTGGGCTACGATCTGGCCGATCAACGCGGTTACGCCTACTACAGCGGCGCGCGTTTCGCGGTCTACGCCGAAGGCGCGGGTGATGCATTGTTGCGTGGTGGCCGTTACGACGAGGTGGGGGCCGTGTTTGGGCGCAACCGCCCGGCCGTGGGCTTCAGCCTGGACATCAAGCAACTGGTTGCTGCCGTGGGCCCGCGCCCGCTGCGCGCGGCCATTCGTGCGCCATGGGGTGACGCAGTCGAACTGCGCGCGGCCATCGCCGAACTGCGCCGTAGCGGCGAAACCGTGGTCTGCGTGTTGCCAGGCCACGAAAGTGAAATCGACGAATTCCATTGCGACCGCGTGCTCCTGCAAGCGGCTGGCCAATGGACTGTGCAAGTTATTTGAGAACTCTAGACATCATGAATACTTCCAACAAACTGGTTCCTGGCCGCAACGTCGTCGTCGTGGGCACCCAATGGGGCGATGAAGGCAAGGGCAAGCTGGTCGACTGGCTGACCGAGTCCGCGCAAGGCGTGGTGCGCTTCCAGGGCGGCCACAACGCCGGCCATACGCTGGTGATCAACGGCGTCAAGACCGCCTTGCACTTGATCCCCAGCGGCATCATGCGCCCCGGCGTGAAGTGCTACATCGGCAACGGTGTGGTGTTGTCGGCGGCCAAGCTGTTTGAAGAAATCGAAGGCCTGGAAAAGGCCGGTGTCGAAGTGCGTTCGCGCCTGCGCATCAGCGAAGCCTGCCCATTGATCCTGCCGTTCCACGCCGCCGTGGACATCGCCCGCGAACAAGCCCGTGAAAAGTGCGGCACCGAGAAAATCGGCACCACCGGCCGTGGCATTGGCCCAGCCTACGAAGACAAGATTGCGCGCCGCGCCCTGCGTGTGCAGGACTTGAAGTACCCCGAGCGCTTCGCCACCAAGCTGCGCGAACTGCTGGACCTGCACAACTTCGTGCTGACGCAGTTCCTGCACGCGTCGCCCATAGACTTCGACACCGTCTATTCGGAGGCCATGCGCCACGCCGAGTTGCTCAAACCCATGATGGCCGACGTTTCGCGTGAACTCAACGAAGCCCACAAGGCCGGCGCCAACCTGCTGTTCGAAGGCGCACAAGGCACGCTGCTCGACGTGGACCACGGCACCTACCCGTATGTGACGTCCAGCAACTGCGTGGCCGGCAACGCCGCCGCCGGTTCTGGCGTGGGCCCAAGCTTGCTGCACTATGTGTTGGGCATCACCAAGGCCTACTGCACCCGCGTGGGTGGCGGCCCGTTCCCCACCGAACTCGAATGGGAAAAGCCAGGCACCCCCGGCTACCACATGAGCACGGTGGGCGCCGAGAAGGGCGTGACCACCGGCCGTAGCCGCCGTTGCGGCTGGTTCGATGCGGCCCTGCTCAAGCGCAGCGCACAAGTCAACGGTTTGACCGGCCTGTGTATCACCAAGCTCGACGTGCTCGACGGCCTGGATGAACTCAAGCTGTGCACCGGCTACAAACTCGATGGTGAACTGATTGACATCCTGCCCATGGGTGCGGACGACATTGCGCGTTGCGAACCGGTGTATGAAACCATCGCCGGCTGGACCGACTCCACCGTGGGTGTGACCGAGTACGCCAAACTGCCGCAAAATGCGCGTCGTTACCTGGAGCGCATAGAAGAAGTGACCGGCGTGCCAATCGCCATGGTCTCCACCAGCCCAGACCGCGACCACACCATCATGATGCAGCACCCTTACCAGGCTGCTTGATTCAGCTTAAAGAAAACATGCTTCTGATGCACGCCAATGCTACGGAGACAGCTCTCAATTTGGGAGTGATCCGGGCCGGTGTGTGCAGCGGCTTTTAATCCATCCCCGCGAAAGATAAGGCCCAGCCATGCTGACCGAAGACGGCAAACACTTGTATGTGAGCTACGACGAATACCACAACCTCATTGAAAAACTGGCGCTCAAGGTGCACCAGTCGGGTTGGGAGTTCGACAACATCCTGTGCTTGGCACGTGGTGGCTTGCGTCCTGGCGACATCCTCTCGCGCATTTTCGACAAACCTTTGGCCATCATGTCGACCAGCTCCTACCGTGCCGAGGCCGGCATGCGCCAAGGTTCGCTCGACATCGCGCGCTTCATCACCACGCCCAAGGGCGAGATTGCGGGCAAGGTGCTGCTGGTGGACGACCTGGCCGACACCGGCGTCACGCTCAACGCCGTGATCAACCAGCTCAAGACCAACTACCCGCCCATCAGCGAGTTGCGCAGCGCGGTGATCTGGACCAAGGGTGTGTCGACCTTCACGCCCGACTACTCGGTCGAATTTTTGCCCACCAATCCGTGGATCCACCAGCCTTTTGAAGGCTACGATGCCCTGCGCCCAGCGCAACTGCTGGAAAAGTGGAAACTTTGATCGGTTGACCCCAACCGACCCGGCGCCGTTTGATCGCGCCGGGCCCACAAAAGGTGGAGGAGGGTGTTGCGGTCGGTTCCAAGCCGCACATGCAGTGCCTGTTTGACGTCATTCAACGTGTTAGACCATGGCCAGCATTTCGACCGAACTCATCCACCACCCCTACACCCCGCCGGACAGCTTTGCCGCCCCGCAGCCGGGCGTGTTCAAGGCCTCCACGGTCATCTTCCCCAACGTGGCCGCCATGCGCGAGCGCGAGTGGAAAGACAAATCAGGCTACACCTACGGCCTGCACGGCACTCCTACCAGCTTTATCCTCGAAGAGCGCCTGTGCGCCCTTGAGGGCGGCACACAATGCCTGTTGGCACCCAGCGGCTTGGCGGCCATCGCCATCGTCTCGCTTGGATTGCTGCACACCGGCGACGAACTGCTGATCCCCGACAACGCCTACGGCCCGAACAAGACCTTGTCCGAAGGTGAATTGCGCCATTGGGGCATCACCACGCTGTACTACAACCCCATGGATCCGGCCGATCTGGCCGCCAAGATCAGCGACAAAACCCGCCTCGTCTGGTTGGAGGCTGCGGGCTCCGTCACGCTCGAATTCCCCGACCTGCCAGCGCTGGTGCGTGTGTGCAAATCGCGCGGCGTGACCAACGCACTCGACAACACCTGGGGCGCCGGCCTGGCGTTCCAGCCGTTTGACCTGCTGCCCGGCAGCGGCGAGACCCTGGGTGTCGACATTTCCGTGCATGCCCTCACCAAATACCCCAGCGGCGGTGGCGACGTGTTGATGGGCAGCATCATCACGCGTGACGCTGGCTTGCACATGCGGCTGAAGCTGGCGCACATGCGCCTGGGCATTGGCGTGGGTGTGAACGACGTGGAGTTTGTGCTGCGCTCGCTGCCCAGCATCGCATTGCGTTACCAGGCGCACGACGCCACCGCGCGCAAGCTGGCGCATTGGGCGCTGCAGCAGCCCGAGTTTGTGCAGGTGCTGCACCCGGCGTTGCCCAACTCGCCTGGCCACGCCCACTGGAAAACACTCTGCGCCCGCGGTGTGGACGACGTTGCTGCGGCCGGCCCAGGCAACGCCGCTGGCCTGTTCAGCGTGCTGATCGACCCGAGGCATACCTCGGCGCAGGTTGATGCGTTCTGCGACGCGCTCAAGCTTTTCAAAATTGGCTACAGCTGGGGCGGTCCCATGAGCCTGGTCGTGCCCTACGAATTGGCCGAGATGCGCACCACCTGGCCGGCCTGGCTGGCCAAAGGCACACTGGTGCGGTTTTCGGCTGGCCTGGAGTCGGCGGCCGACCTGCAGGCCGACCTGCAGCAAGCGCTGCAAAAACTGCATTCCTGATTCTTTTGCCCTGGGGCGCCGACCGGCGCCCGCAAGGACTTTTTGCTGGACACGCTCGGGCCCCTGTTGGCAGCCGTGGCGTGATGCGCTACTCTGGCGACGTGTCCGGTCTCTAATCGTCAATTCTTCGCCTAGCGAAGGCCGCGAGGTGGTCACAAAGCCCGATGATAGGGTGGTGGCCGCTAGCGGCTGGCGAATCCATTTTTTTATGAAAGAGAAACACCTTGGCTACACCCAACTACGGATACGAGAAACGCCAGAAAGAGCTGGCCAAGAAAAAGAAGAAAGAGGAGAAGCTGAAGGCCAAGGCCGAGCGTAAGACCAACCCTGACGGTTCACCTGCCGATCACACAGACGAACAGGAGCCCGGCCAGGACCAGCCGCCTGCGCAGCCTTGACCTTGCTGAGGCTGCGCTTTGGGCGCAGCCATCCTGGCCTTACTTTCGAGGCTTGGCTTTTTTGTCTGAGTGTTACGCCAGCAGCTTGCGTAGCGTGGGCCAGACGTTGTTCAGCATCGTGGGGTGCGCGGCTTCGGTGGGGTGGATGCGGTCGGCCTGGAACAGGCTGGCGGCGTCCGGCCCATCGGCCACGCCCTTCAGCAAAAACGGCACCAGCGCGGCATTCTGCGCCTTGGCCACTTTCTCAAACGCGGCGCTGAACTGACGCCCATAGTCGGCCCCGTAATTCGGCGGGATCTGCATGCCGACCAGCAGTACCTTGGCCCCGGCCTTTTGCGCCGCAGCCGTCATTTCCTTCAAGTTGGTTTCGGTCATCTGCAGTGGCAGGCCGCGCAGGGCGTCGTTGCCGCCCAGCTCTATCACCACATGTGTAGGCTTTACCGTCGCTAACAAATTAGGCAGGCGCGCGCGGCCACCCGAAGTGGTGTCGCCGCTGATGCTGGCGTTGTGCACCACGGCATTGATCTTTTCGGCCGCGATGCGCTGCTCCAATAAAGCGACCCAGCCGCTACCGCGCTTCAAGCCGTATTCCGCGCTCAGGCTGTCGCCCACCACCAGAATTGTTTTTTGACCCGCAGGCGCAGGCTTGGTGGTGGCAGCCACCGCCTTGGTTTGTGCGTGGGATACCCCCAGAAACAGGCCGGAGCTAGCCGCCGCGATAAAGTGTCTTCGTTTCAAAACCAAAGCCTTTCAATGTCTACATCACCCAGCCCAGCCATCATCGAGGTGCAACACGTTTCCAAATCGGTGACGGACTCAACCGGGACTTTGGACATTTTGCGCGATGTTCATTTTTCGCTCGCCGCACGCGAAACCGCAGCCATCGTGGGGGCTTCGGGTTCTGGCAAAAGCACGCTGCTGTCCATCATCGCTGGCTTGGATACCCCTACACAAGGCACGGTGCTGCTGGCTGGGCAAAACCTCTTTGGCATGAACGAAGACCAGCGTGCGGCGGTACGGGCGCAGAAGATGGGTTTTGTGTTCCAGAGCTTCCAACTCATGGCCAACCTCACGGCGATCGAAAACGTCATGCTGCCGCTCGAACTGGCTGGCCGCAAAGACTCGCGCAAGGCCGCCACCGAAATGCTGCAGCGTGTAGGCCTGGGCGCACGCCTGAGCCACTACCCCAAGGTGCTCTCTGGCGGTGAGCAACAACGCGTGGCCCTGGCCCGTGCCTTCGTGGTGCAGCCGGCCGTGCTGCTGGCCGACGAGCCCACCGGCAGCCTCGACTTCGCCACCGGCGAGACCGTGATGCAACTGATGTTCGACCTGAACCGCGAGCTCGGCACCACGCTGGTATTGGTGACGCATGACCGCAGCATCGCCGAGCGATGTACACGCCGCATCACGATTGAAGCCGGGCGTCTGGCGGCTGTTTAAGCTTCGCTTCAGCGCAGATTGAATGCGGCCAACCCAGCAATCTGTACAGCGGGGATAATCAGCACCCATGTCTTCCCCCAAAGTTCTGTTCGGCTTCCATGCCGTGGGCGTGCGTTTGAAAACCAAGCCCAAATCTGTCATCGAAATCTACTACGAGCCCACCCGGCGCGACGCGCGTATGCGCCAGTTCCTGGAGAAGGCCACCGAAGCCGGTGTGCGCCTGATCGAAGGCGACAGCGACCGCATCGCCAAGCTCTGCGGCAGCCACGGCCACCAGGGCGTGGCCGCACGCGTGGAGCCGCTGCCGCAGCAGAACTCGCTTGACGACCTGCTCGACAGCATCAGCGGCCCGCCCTTGCTGCTGGTGCTTGACGGTGTGACCGACCCGCACAACCTCGGCGCCTGCCTGCGCGTGGCCGATGGTGCTGGCGCCCACGCGGTCATCGCCCCGAAAGACCATGCGGCTGGCATCAACGCCACAGTCGCCAAGGTGGCCAGTGGTGCGGCCGAAACCGTGCCGTACTTCATGGTGACCAACCTGGCGCGCACGCTGGGCGAGTTGAAAGAGCGAAACATCTGGTGCATTGGCACCAGCGATGACACGCCCAAGACCATTTACCAGGTTGACCTGAAAGTGCCCGTGGCCCTGGTGCTGGGCGCCGAAGGTGACGGCATGCGCCAACTCACGCGCAGGACCTGCGACGAGCTGGTGGGCATTCCCATGCAGGGCGCGGTGTCCAGCCTGAACGTGTCGGTGGCCAGCGGCGTCTGCCTGTACGAGGCGCTGCGGCAACGTACGGTGGTGTAGCGCGGTGTCTAAAGCGCGGAGTGCTCCTCCGCGTGTCTTACTTGGCGCCAAGCTAGTGCGTTGGGCTTTTGCTGGCTCCTCCTGATGCAGTAGCGCGTCAGTGCAAGAAGCGTTTCTCGAAATGCCAATTTGTTCCTGATTTAATTGAATGCAGTTTTGTATTCTTATTTTTGACGGATCAACTTATTATTTTTTGTGAACAATTGAGTAATTAAAATTAAATGTGTATTCAATAATTTCTCCAGGGTTACATCCTTGGAGAAGTAAATGGATCACAGCAGACATGTAAGACCGGTGCTCTCCATCGCGCTGTGGTGCTGTGGCATCTTCGGTGCACTGGCGCAGACTGCAGCTTCGGTCCAGCCGTTTGTCGAAGAGCAACGGCAGCAAGAGAGACAAAGGGCGCTGCGCGAAAAACAGGAGCGATCGGTCCATGCGACCCTGCCCACGGTAACAGCGCCTGCAGTTGGGCTTCTCCCGGTCGACGAGACGCCATGTTTTGACATCGAGACGCTAGCACTCGATGGACCGCGGGCTTCAGAGTTTTCGTGGCTGCTGGTTGAGGCGCGGTACGCCAATCTGTCGGGTCAAGCCATTGAGGACAAACCCCAAGGTCGATGCCTGGGCACCCAAGGTGTCAATGTCGTGTTGGCGCGTCTGCAGCAGGCGCTGATTGCACGCGGCTGGATCACCACACGCGTGTTGACTGCACCTCAGGATTTACGGTCGGGCATCTTGCGCCTGACGCTGGTGCCGGGACGCATTGCGGCGATTCGATTCGTCGACGGTGAAAGTGCTGCGAGTGCTGCAAGTGCACCGCGCACGTCGGCGGTGGAAGGTTTGCCAGATAGCTTGCGCCATGCTTTGCCGATGCAAGCTGGCGATCTGCTGAATCTGCGTGATGTGGAGCAGGGGCTGGAAAATCTCAAGCGTTTGCCCACTGCCGACGCCGACATCCAAATCGAACCTTCGCAAGCACCCGGCGCCAGCGCTGGTGACAGCGATCTGGTGGTGCGTTACCGCCAAAAGTTCCCGTTGCGCGTCAACCTGAGTTTGGATGACAGCGGTACCCGCAATACCGGCAAAACCCAGGCTGGCATCACGCTGTCCTGGGATGGCCCGCTCCAGCGCAACGACTTGGCGTATCTGAACCTGAGCCATGACATTTGGAACCCTGGCGGGCGGGGCACGCAGGCCGTCACCGTGCATTACGACATGCCTTTCGGCAACTGGCTGTTGGGAGCGACGGCGAGCCAGAACGAGTACCACCAAACAGTGGCTGGTGCAAGCCAGCAGTACGTGTTCTCCGGGCAGACGCGCCAGGCCGAGGTCAAACTCGAGCGCCTGCTCTACCGCGATCAGCATCACAAAACCACGGCCTATGTGCGAGGTTTTCGCCGCGCATCCAACAACTACATCGACGACACCGAAATCGAAGTCCAGCGCCGTACGGTGAGCGGCTGGGAGCTTGGACTCGGCCAGCGTATGTTTCTCGGAGATGCCACCGTCGAACTCAACGGTGCTCACCGCCGCGGCACAGGTGCCTTTGGCGCGCTACCGGCCCCCGAACAACTTTTTGACGAGGGCACTGCGCGCTACCAGTTGTGGACAGCAGATGCCCGCGTGAATGTGCCTTTCAAATTGGCGGCCCAACACATGCGCTACACCGGCCAATGGCGCGCTCAATGGAATCACACGCCACTCAGTCCTCAGGACGGTTTTGCGATTGGCGGGCGGTATAGCGTGCGCGGCTTCGACGGGGAAACCAGCCTTTTGGGAGATCGCGGCTGGTGGCTGCGCAATGACCTGGGCTGGTCCCTGCCTAGCTTGCCAACGGCAGTTGCCGTTGAGGCCTATCTCGGCGTGGACATCGGCGCGGTCGGTGGTCGCATGGCGCGGCAGCTGAGCGGCCAGCATTTGGCGGGCGCGCTGCTGGGACTGCGCGGCAACGCCGGCGGTATGGGCTATGACATCTTTGTCGGTACCCCCTTGCGAAAGCCGCCCGGCTACACCACCGCCAGTACGACCTTTGGCTTTAGCTTGAACTTCAGCTTCTAACCACCAACGCTTGTTTGCGCCCACCGGCGTATGGGGATGTGCTTGCCCCAAAAGGCCCTGTGCGCGGCCCTCATTTCTTCATCAGGAAATCATCATGAACCACAACCTTTTTCGTGTGATTTGGAATGCTGCGCGCGGCCTGCGCATGGTCGTGCAAGAAACCGCGAGTAGTGTCGGCAAGGGGCGCTCACGCAGCGGGGCACCTGCCGCATCCGTTGTGGCGGTGGGTCTCCTTTTCTCTGGCTTGCTGGCGCCCTGCGCGCGGGCGCAGATTATTGCCAACCCGGATGTGGTCGGCCAGTTGCGCGCCACGGTTCTGAATGCGCCGAATGGCGTGCCCCTGGTAAACATACAGACGCCCAGTGCTGCTGGTGTTTCGCGCAATGTGTACAGCCGGTTTGATGTTCAGCGCCAAGGCGTCATCCTGAACAACAGCCGTGGCAATACCCAAACCCAATTGGGCGGTTGGGTGCAAGGCAATCCTTGGTTGGCCCATGGCTCCGCGCGGGTGATTCTGAACGAGGTGCGCAGCAGCGCACCCAGCTTGCTGCACGGCGCCGTAGAGGTGGCCGGACCGCGTAGCGAGGTCGTGATTGCCAACCCCGCGGGCATTCAAGTCAATGGAGGCAGTTTCATCAACACCAGCCGTGCAACCCTGACCACAGGCGAAGTACAACTCAATGCTCAAGGCGGAATTGCGCAGTACTTGGTGCGTGGTGGCAATGTTCAAATTTTGGGTGACGGGCTCGACGCGAGGGGTACGGATTTCGCCGCCATTCTGGCGCGTGCCGTAGAGGTGAATGCGAGTATCTGGGCCAATGATTTTTGGCTGCTCACAGGCGGCAACAATATCAGCGCCGATGGCCAGCAGATCACGCCAGCCGCAACCAGTTCAGCCACTAGGGGGGCTCCGGCCTACGCTTTGGACGTGAGCGCTGTAGGGGGCATGTACGCGCAGAAGATCTTCATGGTCGGAACCGAGGCCGGTTTGGGTGTACGCAATGCCGGCGTGCTGCAAGCGACAGCCAATCCTGAGCGCCCCCTGCTGGGCGCCGGTGAGCTGATGATCACAACTGAGGGCTTGGTGCAAAACAGCGGCAGCATCCAGTCGGCTGGCAACTCGCGTCTGCAAGCACAATCGGTCGATAACAGTGGTCAGTTGCAAAGCCGTGCAGAGGTGCAAGTCTCCACCGTGGGGGATTTGCGCAACAGCGGTTTGATCGAGGGCGCGCGTGTGGCCTTGGCCAGTACGGCTGGTGATTTCGACAACCGGGGTGGCACCATCCAACAAACCAGTTCTGCTGGTTTGAAGCTGAGTGCACAGCGCTTGAGCAACACCCAAGGTGGTGTTGTGGGTTGGGCGAATGCCGGTAGCAATAGCGCCATTGACAACCTTCCCGTTGGCACGACATCCGCAACACCCGTAACGCCGACCGCGTCGGATACAAATACGAGTCCCGACTCGGCCTCTAACGGTGGCTCAGTTAGCGTGACAACGCCGACGGCTGGCACCTTGATGGCCGCAGGCGCCATTCGCAACGACGCTGGCCGAATGCTTGTTGCTGGTCCGGTTGAAATAAGTGTAGGGGCCTTGGACAACACAGCAGGGCAGTTGCGGGCGCAGACGCTGTCTGTTCAAGGGGACAGCTACCGCAATGTGGCGGGGCGTCTCGATGTGGCGCAGGCATTCGCGGCGCAAGTCCAACAGTTTGACAACCTCAAGGGCGTATTGCGAGCAGGCAGTGTGTCAATTGCCGCGTCGGGTGATGTGCAGAATGTAGCCGGTGTGATCACCGCCAGGGATGATCTGCAACTGCGAACCGGTGCGCTCAAGAACACCGAAGACGGCTCATTGCGCGCTGGCCGCGATCTGCACATCTCCGCTGCAGGTGTTGTCCTCAACGATGGTGCGATGACGGCCCAGCGCAATACCACATTCGTGGCTGACCGCTTGGTGCAGGGATCAAAGGGCGTTTTGGGCGCTGGCATCGACGTGCACGGCCAGCGCGCGCAAAGCGTTGAATCACAGGCCGGGAATTTGACGGCACAGACCCATGGTGTTTTACGTTCGGCGGGAATGCAGATCGCCGCCGGCGCGGTATCGCTTCAGGGGCGCAATATCGATCTTGCGGGTGGCCAAACCATTGGGGCTGCCGTTGCGCTGATCGCCACCCAAGGCGACGTCAACACCAGCCGCGCCACAGTTGCCACTGAGGGCGGCTTGTCGGTTCAGGCAAAGAGCGCATTCAACCAATCCTTGGTGAACCAAGGTGGGGTCTTGAGCGCTGGGCAGTTGGACTTGCAGGTAGCCAATCTGCATAACACGGCGGGAGGAAAAATCATACAGACCGGCGATGCGGCCACCAACCTTACAGTCAGTGGCGCGCTGGACAACGCAGGCGGCCGGATTGTGAGCAATGCCCAATCACTTGCCTTGCAGGCAACAGATATATCCAATTCCGGTGGTGTGGTGCAGCATGCCGGAACCGGCGATTTGCGGATGCGCGCCAACAGGTTTTCCGGGGCCGGGGGCCAAATTGTGAGCAATGGCGCTGTAAGTGCCGATGTCTCAGAACAGTTCGACCACCGCAATGCCACGCTGAATGCTGTGCAGATAACGCTTGGTGCGGGCAGCATCCAAAACGCAGGCGGTGTGATCCAACAAACCGGCACCCAAGCTACAAGTATTGGAGCCACCTCTGCCTTGGTCAATGATGGCGGCACGATCGCTAGCAATGGCACAACGATGATGCTGCGTGCCGCGCAGGTGGACAACACCCAGGGGCATATCTTGCATGCTGGCGATGGGCAGATGCGCCTGGATGTGGAGCGTTACCGTGGTGCGGGCGGCCAGTTGCAATCCAATGGCGCGCTGCAAATCCGCGCCCAAGAAGGCTTTACGCAAGAGGGCGGCAGCGTGGTCGCTCGACAACTCGATCTGCAAGCTGCCACGTTGGTGAATCGTCAGGGGCAGGTGTCGCAAACCGGTGACGGGATTGCACGCGTTGCCATAACGGGTCTGCTGGACAACATGCAAGGCACTATTGTCGGCGGGCAAGGCGGTAGTCTTAACATCAGCCTTGGACAACTCTCCAATCAAGGCGGTCGTATATATGCCGACGGAACCTTGTCCGTGAATGGCCAGCAAGGACTCAGCAATGACGGCGGTGTGCTGCGTGCGGGTCGACAGTTGAATCTGCAAACACCGGGTGCCATCACCAACGTGCTCGGGGCGATTGAGGTCGCCAGTGCATCTGTGCCTTCTTCCACTGACGGCTTGGTCCTGCAAGCGAGCGAGATAGACAACACAGACGGACGTGTCGCCAATGTCGGCAACGGGCACACCATGCTCGCGGCGAGCCGTATTGTGAATGCCAACAGTGGCTCCACAGTTGCGGCCGCTGACAGCCGTACGGGATTCATAGCCGGCAACGGGAAGGTGCGGATTCAGGCCGCTACTTTGACCAATGGCGCCGGTGCTAGCTTGGCCGCGGGCGATGCGATGACCTTATCTGTACCAGACAAGCTGACGAATCGCGGCCAGATCACCAGTGCGGCGGGGTTGGAGTATGCAGCCCCGGACGCTGTGTTGGACAACATGGCCGGACATATTGGCGCGGCGGGACCGTTGCGTGTCGCCGTGCGCAGTGTGCTCAACGACGGCGGCCTGTTGGCTACGACGCAAGGTTCGGGAGGTGATGTGGACATCCGTAGCGGGGCGTTGTCCAACCAGGCCGGCACCATCACCAGCGATCGTGACCTTGCACTCACCCTGACTGGCGCTTATCGAAACGACGGCACTTTGCACGCCGGCCGTGATTTGCGGCTGAGTATGGACGGTGAACTGCACAACACGGCTACAGGCGTTCTGGAGGCTGTGCGGTCGTTGCAAGCGAAAGCGGCGGACATTTCCAATGCGCAGGGCGGTCTGATGCAGGCCGCTGAGGTAGCGCTGACGGCAACCGGTGTCATCCGCAACCAGGGTGAAATTACCGGTCGCACGGTCTCATTAGATGCAGGCGTTGTGGAGAACAGTGGTGCGGGGGCTGTCACCGGTGCTCAGGTGCGCGTGCGTGCCGGCACCTTGAACAATAGTGGTGCACAAGCGCTGATAGGTGCCACAGAGAACCTGGCATTGTGGGTACGCGACAGTTTGTCGAACTCCGATGGCGCCACGCTCTACAGCGCAGGCAGTCTGCAGATTGCGGGCAGTGAGGCCAGGGGCGCAGATGGGCAGTTCACAACGGCCGTGTCTTCGGTGTTGAACCGATCGGCCAGCATTGAGGCTGCGAACCATATAGACATGGCGGTGAGCGCACTTGTCAACGAGCGGCCGGGTGTGCAGATTCAGCAGGTCAAGACCTTGGATGAACAGCGCACCTTGGGTATGCCAAGTTGGTGGCATACCGATGAGCCAAACCAACGCCGCTATGCGCCGCGAAGTACCAATTTCACCGCCTATGAGATTTACTACCTCAACCCAGACGACATCATTTCCCACAGCACCTTGGTGACGCCCGATGGCTACACCGTCGGGCGTGCAGTGATCCGTACCCATGCAAACGACACCGCGTTTTCAAGTGCGCGTGGTGGCTACGACGGTGCGTACGGTCATAGGGAGCGGTTGTTGCTCGGTGAGGGCACGCGTGTGCTCTATTATCTAGCGCGTCAGGATGGGGCTGCCAATCCGGACCAGGTGCCAGGGTTTACCGGCGGTGTTTGGCAGGGCGAAGAGCACGTGAGGCAGTGGGATGCGGCCGCCCCCGCTTTTGACAATGGTTACGGCAATTGCGCCCTGCAGTGCGTGCGCTTGGTGACCCAGCCTGGGTTTACCGATCCCTCCAGCATATTGATACGGGACACTCAAGACGTGCGTGGCCCGCATGATTGGTTGTATGAGCTTAGACGCGAAGCCCATACTTCAGCAGTTGAGGACCAGTTGGCGCCGGGCGCAGGTGCAGCCGGACGCATCGTGGCTGGCGGCAACATGCGTATCAGCTTCAGTCAGTCGCTGGACAACCGCTACAGTGAGATCATGGCGGGTGGCGATCTACAACTGAGTGGCAGCAACAATGCCACGCTGACCAACCAAGCGACCACGCTTTATCGGCGCTACCAGTTCGACGGCACACGTGTGTATGCCGATGGCGTGCGGCTGGCCTATACCAGGCCAGACATCTCCGAAGAGATCGGCAGCGTCAGCGGCACCTTGTCTGGTGCCCGCAGCGTCAACATCCAGGCAGGTGCCATACGCAACGTGGACACCAGCGCGGGAACTGCGGTCAATATCACCAGGAATGTGCAGTTGAGCTCCGGCGGTGTCCCGGGCGCGTCTGGCGCACTGGGGGACCTAAAAGGCCAAACGGCCGCCTATGCAAACGGCGTTCAAGCTCGCACGGGTACGGTAGCGCAGGGTGGCTTTACTGATCCAGCCTCTACCGGACAGCCGCTCACCAGCGGGCTCTATAAAGAGGCCCCATCGTTGTCCAGCCCGGTACTCTTTGAGACCCGCCCGCTGTTCGCCGAGTACCGCCAGTGGCTGAGCAGTGACTATCTGTTGAGTCAACTTGGACTGGACCCAGCGCATAGTCAAAAACGCCTGGGCGACGGATTTTATGAACAGCGCCTGGTGCAGGAGCAAATGGCGCAACTCACGGGGCTGCGCCTACTGGCCGGTGCTGCCGGCGATGACGCGGCCTATGCCGCATTGCTGACCGCTGGCACCACGGCCGCGAAAGCCTTCGGCTTGCGGGTCGGCGTGACCCTGAGCGCCGCTCAAATTGCGCAACTCACCAGTGACATCGTCTGGATGGAGGAGCAGAGTGTGACGCTCGCGGATGGCAGTGTGCAGCAAGTGCTGGCACCCAAGCTGTATTTGGCGCAAGTGGGCGCGAATGCAGTGCGGCCGAATGGGGCCTTGATCACGGGTGGCGATTTGCAGATCGAAGGGGACTCGATCGTGAACCGCGGAGGCAGCTTTGGCGGAGCCAATACGCAGCGCGCGATGTTGGTCGCAACAAACGATATTGCCAACGAAGGTGGCTTGCTGCGTGCCGCAGCGTTGGGCCTGGTCGCCGGTGGAGACATCCACAACACCACGCTCAGCCAAACCCAGGGGTGGACGCAAAACGATGGCAAGGTGCAAGGCACGGGCAGCCACAACAGCTTGTCCAACACCGCCCGTATCCAGGCCGGTACGCAACTGTTGGTGTTGGCTGGCCGTGATGTGCTGGACACTGCAGGTCAGATGCACTCGGATGGTTCTGCCACCATCAACGCGGGGCGCGACATCCGTTTTGGAGCACTCACCACCGGTAGCCGAAACCAAGCCAGCGTGGGGGCATCCAGTCTGCAACGCAGTACCGAGCAGGTGCAAGCGGGGCAACTTAGCACCGGTGGAGACCTGCGACTCCAAGCCGGCCGTGATGTCCAATTCCAAGCCACGCAGGTTCAAGCCGGAGGTGATGCCCGCTTGCAAGCCCGGCGCGACCTGACGCTGTCAGCCGTCACCACCAGCCAAACCAGCGACCAGCGCAACGACCCGAGGGGCAGCAGCTTCTTCCAAACCCGCAGTGCGACGCAGGTGCATAGTGCGGATGTGCAGGCCGGCGGGACTTTGCAACTGGTGGCCGGGCAAGACGTCAATGTCATCGCGTCCAATGCCACCAGCGGCGTCAACGCTGCTACCGGTACAAATAGTACGTTACAGGTAAGTGCTGGTCGAGACGTGCGCCTGGACACCATGGACGCACGCCGAGAGTCCGAGGACTACAGTCACGGCACCAGTCGCAGAGCCTTCAGCAAAAAAGCTACCACCACTCATGACCATGAGATGCAAACCACTGCCGTCGGTGCCAGTCTGTCGGGTGGTGAGGTCGTGGTGTCCGCGGGGCGGGACATCCAGGTACGCGGTAGCAGTGTGGCCAGCGACGCAGGTACTGATTTGGCCGCCGGGCGCAACATCTCGGTTGAAGCGGCTGAAAACACTTTGCGCGAGAGTCACTTCAAGGAGGTCAAGAAGAGTGGCCTTCTGAGTAGCGGCGGTGTGGGTTTCACCGTAGGCAAACAAGAGCACAGCACCAACCAAAGCAGCACGCGCACCATGGCGGTGGCCAGCACGGTGGGCAGCGTTGACGGGCATGTTCGCATACTGGCGGGCGAAACCTACCGGCAAGTTGGCAGTGATGTAGTCGCACCACAAGGCGATATCAACATCCTGGCGCGCAAGGTTGACATTGTTGAAGCACGTGAAACCGAGAGCAGCCAGTTTGAGCAAAAGTTCAAACAAAGCGGCTTGACGGTGGCGCTGAGTAGCCCAGTAGTAAGTTCGCTACAAACCATACAAAACATGGCGCAAGCGAGCGGTAAAACCAGCAATGCTCGCATGCAGGCTTTGGCCGGTGGTGTTGCTGCCTTGGCGGGTAAGGACGCATACGATGCGGTGAAAGCCGGCCAGGGCTTCACAACGGCAGACGGCAAATCCGGGCAGATGCTGGTACGTGATGACAAAGGCAATGTGGTGAAGAACGCCAATGGTGTCGAGCAAACTCGAGATGCCACGGCTGCGGAAAAGGTGGGAGGGCTCAATGTCAGCATCAGCGTGGGCAGCAGCCAAAGTCAGAGCCAACAAAAGAACCACGCCGATAGCGCACGTGGCTCATCGGTGAAAGCGGGTGGCAATGTGTCCATCCGCGCTACCGGCGCCGGCGCAGACTCCGACCTGTTGGTGCGTGGCTCGAACATTCAAGCGGGCAGGGAACTGACGCTCCAGGCCGACGACCAGATCAATTTACTAGCGGCACAAAACACAGCGGAGCAAACCAGCAGCAACCAAAGCAGTTCAGGCAGCTTAGGCGTGAGCTTGGGTACCAGCGGCTTTGGTGTCACCGTTGCGGCCAGCGCTGGGAGGGGTAGTGCAGACGGGCGCGACGTCACGCACACCAATAGCCACATCGTGGCGGGCAATCAGGTCAATCTCAAGTCTGGTGGCGACACCACGCTGCTGGGCGCCGTGGTTGCCGCCCCAAAGATCAAGGCCGACATCGGTGGCAACCTCAGTATCGAAAGCCTGCAAGACACCAGCCAATTTGCCAGCAAACAACAAAACGTCAGTGCCAGCGTGACCATCGGCGCCGGAGGCGGCGGGTCATTCAGCGCGAGCAAGAGCAAGGTTAATAGCGACTATGCGTCTGTGGTGGAGCAGAGTGGGATCAGAGCAGGTGATGGTGGGTTTGATGTAAATGTGGCTGGCAATACCGACCTCAAGGGGGGGGCTATTACCAGTGCGCAAACAGCAGTCGAAGAGGGCACGAATCGTTTGACGACTGGGACTTTGACTACCCGTGATTTACAAAATAGATCCAATACCAACGCCAGTAGCAGCGGCTTATCACTGAGCAGCGATTTACTGTCCCGTGGCAAATACGCCGTATCTAAGGCCATTTTGGGGAATGCAGTCGGCAACGATTCAGCACATGAATCGTCACAAGGACGTACGCGCGCTGTTGTGAGTGGAGGCGACGTGATCGTCAAGGATGCTGTCGGTCAGGTCGCGGCGACGGGGAGGGACGTCAAGGCAACGGTCGATGGTTTGAATCGCGACGCTCAATCTGCTCATCAGGCGGCAGGCCGTCAGAACGTTGATTCTTTGCAGAGTAAGTTGGAGGCAGAGCAGTCCATTAAGAGGGCTGCAGTCAAGGCCGTTGTGGCGTTCACTGACGAAGCTTATCGGTCTCGTTTTGAGCAGCCGCCGAAGATCATCAAAGTGCAGTGCCCACAAACGGACTGCTCTCAAAATCCGGAGTTGCTGATCCGCTCAGAGGTTAGCAAAGAGGAAATTGCGAAAGCGGCCGCAGGTTCCATCATTGCTGTAAATGGCATTCTGAACGACGAAAAAAGAGGAGCGGAACTGGCGTATCAGAATACGCTAGCCGATGAGGTCACGGGTCAAAAGCCCGATGCCATTTACCTCATGCACATTGCCCCGGCAAGCAACACGCTTTCCGAACTGATAGGTGTAGCTTATGAAAAGGTGGTCGCATCTGCCGACTATGGCTTGGCCAATTTTCTGGGTTATACCGATGGTGCAGAACTCTATGCCGATCTGTTACGCAGTCGTGAGGGCGTCGCTACACATTCGCTTGGTCACAGTCGGGGAACTCTGATCCAGGAGGCTGCGTTCACCATCCTTGGGAATCGGTCTGATAGCGGTGTTGTTCCTTACGTTAATCCAGAAATGAGTGTTCGTGGGGTGGGCGGAGCGGCCGATGCTAATCAATACTTCAACAAAGCAGCGGCTGTACAGGGGAGTACTCGCAATAGAGAGGCAATTACGTATAGCTATTTCAGCAATGATCCAGTTTCTACATCGATATTTTCAGGCGGCAATCCGGGGGCGTGGACTGTTCAGGACTTGTGGCAGGTCTACGAAACCAACAACAGCATGCATAGTTGCTACGGTTCTGGGGCTAAAAATTGCACCCAAGTCGAAAGCCCTATGCCCCAGGGGCCTCAGGGTACACCCGAGGGCAATGCAAAGCTGATTCGCTATGTTGGTGGCAAATTGGTGGTCAGCGAATGGGGCAAAAGGGAGTGACTATGTGCGATCAAATACTTCGAATTTTGAGCCTCACAGGTTTAGTGATTATTGGAGGTTGTGGGTCTGTTGAACAAGCGATTAAGCGAAACGACGATCGTTACGCCGTTCCGGGGGCGATGGATGCCCCGTTGACTGGCCTCTATAAAACATATCAATACAAGTTGTTAGAACGATACCAAGTTACTCACCAGTGGTTGCGTACCACCGGATGCAGTTATCGATCAGTAGAGCAGGTCGGTGGTGTTTCGGGACATTCAAGCTGGTTTTTCTCGGTTCGAGATATCTACGAACAAGACGACAAAACGTGGCAGCGCTTTGACTCCAAGATTGGCCCGTATAACTTCAGTCGATACGTTCGCAGCGTCACGGAGGTCAGCAGAGAAAAAGAAACGTTAGGCCAGATCCGGGAGATTGGATGGCGACCTATTTGTTTCGAGTACTGGGACCGTTCGAGCCATTTCCTACGATTGCGTTTGCAAAGGCGGAGCTTGCCAGAACTGCAGGCGGTGTTCAGCGAGCAGTACCCGGAAGCTGGCTGGAGCACGCGAGTGGTGCAGTCAAAGACCTGGATGGTGCAGGCGCTGCCCGAGGATCAATTGCGCCCGAAAGAGCCTGGCAGAGTGGGTGGTCCTTTCGAGAACTGGTTGATCCCCTTGGGCGACACCGGCTACACGCTGGCGATTGAGATGGGCGCAAACCAGGAATCATTGAAATATCCCGAGGCGCAGCGCGCGGTTCACGAGACGTTGATGCATTTGGTGGCGTCGGTTCAGGTGGAGCCGCTAGCGCCCTGATGCTGGCCTGATGTGTTGCCGTGGTCTGCGCGAACCGCAAAGTTCATCGGTTGATCCACAGCGATGCCAACTGACTCACCGCAAAGCCCAGCAGCACCAAGCCTGCTATTTGGTTGATGCGCACCATGCTGCGCGCCTTAATGCGGTGGCGCAGAGCGGCCACCACCAGGCTCAGGCCCAGCCACCAAATGGCTGAACCCAAAAACACCCCCAACACCATCCACAGCGGCGATGTTGTGGTTGCCGCCCCCGCACTCAGCGTGGCAAAAATGGCGCTGAACGACAGGATGGTCATGGGGTTGGTGAGCGTGAGCAGCAACACCGAGGCATAGGCTTTGAAGGCTGCACCGCCTTCGCGGATGTCACCCGCTTGAGCCGCTTGAGAGGGGGCCGGGCTGCGCAGTATCTGCATGCCCATCCATGCCAGAAACAGCGCACCCAACAAGGCCAGTGGTAGACGCAAGGCGACAAAGGTAGCTGTCAGCGCCGAGATACCGAAAATCCCCAGCGCGCCATAGGCGGCATCGGCGGTTGCGGCGCCCAGTCCGCTCACAAAGCCAATGCGTCGCCCACGTGCCAGGGTGCGCTGAATACACAGCAGGCCGATAGGGCCGACTGGGGCGGCGATGGACAGGCCAATCAGCGCGGCTTTGAAGAACAACGGGGTATCCATGACAAGCAGAAATTAGGAACTGGGAGGGCTTGAGGATGCTCTGCAAAACTCTTTTGGTGAATGCCGATTTTTCTGAATAATGAGAATCTGCTTTGTTTATTTACTGAGCTTTTGACTCTTGGCCTAAAAAATGGAAGTTGATCGCAAGTCCTGGAAAATTTTGCAGGTTCTGCAGCAAGACGCACGCATCTCCCTTACCGAGCTGGCCGCACGTGTGGCACTGTCGGTACCTGCGGTGTCCGAGCGGCTCAAGCGGCTGGAAGAGAGTGGGGTGATTGCGGGCTACCGGGCCGTGGTGCCGCCGGCCATGGTGGGTTACGGCTTGATGGCCATCGTTGGCATTACCACCTTGCAGCCCGAAAAGGCGCGCCTCATCGCGCTGCTGCAAGAGCGCCCCGAAGTACTGGAGTGCCACCACGTCACCGGCCAGGATTCGTTCTTGATGAAAGTGGTGGCGCGTGACATTGCCCATCTGGAGAGCTTTCTGGCCGGTATCAACCACTTGGGCGAGACGCGCACGTCGATTGTCATGTCGTCGCCGATTCCGGGGCGGGCGTTGCAGCCGCCCGTGCCGGCAGGCCTTGCAACAAGTTGACAGTTGAGTCACATTTCATCGAGCCTTTGGCCCCACCATGGCGCTTTTGAACACAGCAACAACAAAGGTACGCCGTGGCATCTAACGATACGAATACAAGTGATTTGCTCGAGAGTCCCTTTGTCTGCGATGCGCCAAAGCCAACGTGCAGCAGCGCGCCGCCGTTGTCAGCCAGCTTTGCCATGCCTCATGTGGGGGCACAACCCGCAGTCCAGCACCTGGAACTGTCTGAGCTGATCGGTTCGCTGAGCCATGCCCTGGACATTACCGAGGGGCAGCCCAAGGGCCACTGTGTGCGCGTGTGCTGGATCGGCATGCATGTGGGCCTGCAACTTGGCCTCGACGAGATGCAACTGCGCGACCTCTACTACACCTTGCTGCTCAAGGATCTGGGCTGCAGCAGCAACGCTGCGCGCATCTGCGAGCTGTACCTCACCGACGACCTCAGCTTCAAACGCGACTTCAAGCAGGTCGGCGACAGCCTGCCGCAAATGCTCAAGTTCGTCTTCACGCATACGGGTTTGAAGGCCGGGCTCTCCGAGCGCCTGCGCAGCATCATGAACATCATGCGCAATGGCCCAGAGATCGCGGATGAGCTGATCCAGACCCGGTGCACACGCGGTGCTGCCATCGCTCGGCAACTGCGCTTTGGCGAGGCGGTGGCCGAGGGCGTGGGCAGTCTGGACGAGCACTGGGATGGATCGGGGCGCCCGGCAAGGCTGCAGGGCAACGCGATTCCGCTGTACGCGCGCATTGCGTTGCTGTCGCAGGTGATTGACGTCTTCCACACCACCGGCGATGCAGAGGCTGCGCTGCGCGAGGTGCGCAGCCGCTCGGGCGGTTGGTTTGATCCGCAACTGGTGACGATCTTTGAACGCGTGGCGGCCGATCCAGGCTTTTGGAGAGTGTTGGCGTCGCCCGAAGTCGAGGCCCGCGTTTTCGCCATGGAGCCCGCGCGTGGCCACGTGGTGCTCGACGATGACTATCTTGATGACATTGCCGAAGCCTTTGGCCAGGTGGTCGACAGCAAGAGTCCCTTTACCAGTGGCCACAGCGCCCGTGTGGCCCGTTACGTGGATGCCATCGCCATTGAACTCGGTTTGCCCGACGCGCGCCGCCGCTGGCTGCGCCGTGGTGCGCTGTTGCACGATGTGGGCAAGCTCGGCGTCAGCAATTCCTTGCTCGACAAACCCGCCAAGCTGGAGCAAGACGAATGGTCGGTGATGCAGGCGCACGCGCAACATACCGAGGCCATTCTGTCGCGCATCGGCGCCTTCCGCGAACTGGCACAGATGGCCGCCGCACACCACGAACGCCTGGACGGTACGGGCTACCCCAAGGGACTTTCGGGTGCGGAAATTTCGCTAGAGACACGGATCATCACCACGGCGGACATCTTCGACGCCATTTCGGCCGACCGGCCCTATCGCGGCGCGGTGCCAGTCGTCAAGACGCTGAGGATGATGTCCGAGATCGTGGATACGGCGCTTGACCGTGAGTGTTTCGAGGCCCTGTGCAAGGTCCTGGCGACGCAGACTGAACCCTGGTGAAGCCTCGTTGAGGCGATTTGCGCTTCAGCCTTTGTGGCCTTTGTGGCATGTTTGCCAACCGGCGCACGGCCGCTTCTGCCGCTTGCAGCCGTTGGCAAGATGAAGCCGGGCTTGAATTCTTCCCCCGATGTTTGGCCCTTGCCCTTGCCCGCCGTATGGGTTGGCGTCACCGGCGATGAAGGTGCGGGCAGGAGCCGCCTGCTGCACTTGCTAGGCGCTTCTTGCGCGTGGCGCGATGCTCGCTTGCCTGGACCAGCCTTTTGCCACATTGGACGCGGCGTCCACCCGTGCCATCCGGCAGTTTCTCCGTGACAGGGCCTATCAGCCAACGCGCACCTGGGGCGCGGCCGACCATGAGGCCGACCCGCGGCTGCTCGGGCGGCGCCCTATGGCATCGCGCTGAGTGCCAATATCACTGCATTCGATGTAACAGCGTGGGCTGCAAATGACCTCGCAGCGGTATATTTGAAGCATAAATACGGGGCGCTGGGAGGCGGTCCCGCCTGGGCATCCCGGATGCCGTTCAAACTTTCGGTTTAGCCATGCCTATTCGTTTCTTGTTGGCGCTGTGCCTGTTGGGGGCCACGGCTGCTGGCGCTTTTGCTCAGTCTGCCCAGCCTGACCCGGCGGCCGCTGTTGCTGCGCCTGCGCCATCGCGCCCCAAGATCGCCCTGGTGCTTTCCGGCGGCGGGGCGCGCGGCGGCGCACACATCGGGGTGCTCAAGGTATTGGAAGAGTTGCATGTGCCCATAGACATGATCGTCGGGGCCAGCGCGGGCTCTATCGTGGGCGCGGCTTATGCCACAGGCATGCCCCTGGCCGACATCGAAAAAGAGATGCGCACGCTCAGCACGGCGCTGCTGTTCCGGGACGTGGTGCGCGAAGCCGTGCCACCGCAGCGCAAGAACGACGACGCCCTCAACTATGTGGGCCCGGAAATAGGCATCAGCGCCGGCGGTATGTCCTTGCCCAAGGGCGCCGTGGCCGGTGTGGCGTTGGAGGCGGTGTTGCGCCGGCTGACGGCGCGCCAGCAAGACACCCATTTTGATCGCCTGCCCATTCCGTTTCGCGCGGTGGCCACAGATCTGGCCACGTCTGAGATGGTGGTGCTGGACCACGGCAGCCTGGCCCAGGCGGTGCGCGCCAGCATGGCCATTCCAGCGGTGATCAGCCCGGTCGAATTGGATGGCCGTTTGCTGGTGGATGGTGGCGTGCGGCGCAATCTGCCGGTGGACGTGGCGCGCAGCATGGGCGCCGAAGTGATCATTGCCGTGAACATCGGCACACCCTTGCTGAGCAAGAAGGAGATCACCTCACTGCTGTCGGCTTCGGACCAGTTGCTGCGTATCCTGACGGCCACCAACGTCGCCGACTCGCTGCGCGAACTGACGCCGCGCGATGTGCTCATCACGCCTGAACTCAGCGATATCAGCAGCAGCGATTTTGACCATCTGCCAGAGGCCGCGCGCGCCGGTGAACAGGCGGCAAACGAAGCACACGCGGCCCTGGCGCGTTATCAGATGCCCGAGCAAGCCTATGCGGGGTTGATCGCTTCGCGCAATGCCGCACAAATGCCTGTGGGCCAGCGCATTGACGTGGTGCGTGTGGACGGCACCAAGCGCGTGGATCCGGAGACGATTGCCGAAACGATGCAGATCCGACCCGGCCAGAAGTTTGACGCCGCCGCCGCGGATGAAGATATGCGCCGCCTCTATGGGCGTGGCGACTTCGAGGCGGTGAGCTACACGTTTGCCAATGAACCCGGCGAGGGTTATGTGCTGACGGCGAGTGTGACCGAAAAATCCTGGGGGCCGAACTACCTGCGTTTTGGCCTGGGCCTGTCGTCCGATTTTCAGGGCAACTCCTTTTTCAACCTGTTGGCCACGCAGCGCTCGACCTGGCTGAACAGTCTGGGTGGTGAATGGCGCAACGACTTGCAGATTGGCCACGAGGATTACCTGCGTACCGAGTGGTACCAGCCGCTGAGTGCCAGCCAGCGTTACTTTGTGGCGGCCTACGCACAGACCGGGCGTCAGCCTATCGATTTGTACAACGACGCCAGCTTGCGAGTGGCGAGCTTCCGCCTCGGCCAGAGCAAGTTTGGCGCCGATCTGGGCTTGCAACTGGGCAATGCGGGCGAGGTGCGACTGGGTGCGGAAAAGGGGCATGCGTCGTTCCACAACGACACCAGCTCGGTGCCGGTGGGTGAACTGAGCAACGCCAATGCGGCCACGGGTGGTGTGCGCCTGCGCTTGAAGATAGACACGCTGGACAACTTGCCCTTTCCGCAGGATGGTTACCTGCTGAACCTGGATCTGTTCAACTCGCGGCCTACGTTTGGCGCCACCTACAGCTATAACAAGCTCTCGGCTTCGCTGCGCACGGCCTACAGCGTTGGCCCACACGTGTTCCAGTTCGCAGTGGCGGGAGTAGGGGCTTCGGGAGCGGATCCCCTGCCGCCGCACGAGGCTTCGTACCTGGGCGGGTTTCAACGCCTGTCGGGCTACAAAACGGGTGAGTTGGCGGGCGACGAATACGTGCTGGGCCGCGTGGTCTACAACTACCGTTTGGCCAAAGCCGGCTTTCTGGACGGTGCCTATGCCGGTGTTTCCCTGGAGACCGGGCGCATTGGTGAAAACCTCAGCGGCTCTGGCCGTACGCAGAACCGCTTCGGTTCGTCGGTTTACGTGGCGTTTGACACGCCCCTGGGGCCCATGTACCTCGCCTATGGCCGGGCGGATGGCAAGCGCCAGGCCCTGTATTTCTACTTGGGGCAACCTTGGTAAGTCCTTGTTAAGTCCTTGGCGACGCACTGAAAAACACATCGTGGGACAATATGTGCCCTGGCTTTTTGAGCCGCTTCCGAATCGATTGGGAGCCGGCTCTTAGGCAGCACCCCTCCGTCCGGCTGAGTTGAACGTCCCGTTCAAACATGCCGGACGTGTTTTTTTCAAAGGTTAAGCATGAAGAGCGTCACTTCAAAAATACGCAGTGGAGCACCCGCACGTCCGCAAGATGTGTGTGCCAGCGTCCACTCCCTCGCAACCCCGCGCCGCAAGCTTGTCGCCATGCTGGCGGCAACCCTTTGCTTCGCTCCAGCGTTTGCACAAACACCCACAGCATCCAAAACGGCTGAGCCTTTAAAGGTGGCCTTCGTCTACGTGGCGCCGCTGGGCAATGCCGGCTGGGTGCACCAGCACGACCTGGGCCGCCAGGAGTTGCAACGTGCGCTGGGCGACAAGGTCAAGACCACCTACGTGGAAAACGTGGCCGAAGGGCCGGACGCCGAGCGTGTGATCCGTGATCTGGCGCAGCAGGGCAACAAGCTAATCTTCACGCCCAGCTTTGGCTACATGGAACCCACGCTGAAGGTGGCCAAGGAATTTCCGGACGTGAAGTTCGAGTCCATCACCGGTTATAAAACCGCGCCCAACGTGGCCACCGCCAACGCGCGTTATTACGAAGGTCGTTACCTCGCGGGTGTGGCGGCAGGGCGCATGAGCAAAAGCCATGTGGCGGGTTATGTGGCCGGCTTCCCCATCCCCGAAGTGCTGCAGGGCTTGAACGCGTTCACCCTGGGCATGCGTTCGGTGGACCCCAAGGCGCAGGTCAAGGTGATCTGGCTCAACGCCTGGTTCGACCCGGCACGCGAGCGTGAAGCCGCGATGACACTGTTCAACCAGGATGCCGACGTGGTCACGCTGCACACCGCCACCAACGCCGTGATGGTGGCCGCGCAAGAGCGTGGCAAGTTTGCCGTGGCCTACCACTCCGACATGCGCAACGTGGCGCCCGATGCGCAGTTGGTCGCCGTGACGCACGAGTGGGGCGGCTACTACACCCAGCGCGCGCGCGCCGTGCTGGACGGCAGCTGGAAGAGTGGCAACGTCTGGGGCGGCGTCAAGCAGGGCATGATCCGCGTGGGCGATTTCGGCAGCAAAGTGCCGCCCGCCGTGCAGAAGGAAGTGCTGGCGCGCCAACAGGACATTGCCAGCGGCAAACTGCACCCGTTCAAGGCCGGTGCCAACGGCATACACGACAACAGTGGCAAGCAGGTGGTGGCGCCCGGTTCGACGCTGGCAGATGCCGACATCCTGCAGATGAACTGGCTGGTTGAGGGCGTGGTGGGCAAGTTATCACCCTGATTTCTTGGCGGTCACGCCATAACCTTTATGGGCCGATCGGTATCCCGCTCGGCCCATCTATTGCTTAAGCTAGGGCCTGTTCACACTATGGATACAAGATGCGTTGCTGTCCAAAGGGCCAGAGGCGAGGCGCAAAACGCGGCCGGGGTGAACCCCGGCAAGGCTTTGCAACGCTGCGGCTGGTCTTTTGGGCTGCAACCCGGAGGGAACGTGGTTAGAAAACCGCCACTCCGCATTGCAGGTCTAGGCCAGGCGGACGCCTGGCCGTCACCCCGCGCCTTGATTGGCGCTTTTCTAACTACGTTCGCACTTGCATCCATAGTGTGAACAGGCCCTACCCATGAAAGCCTACCGCGCCTCTATCCTCCGCTTCGACGAGCAACACCGTGCCCAGTACGATGAAGACGGCCTGCTGGTCGTCGGTCCCGACGCGCAAGGCCGCCAGGTGGTGCGCGCCGTCGGCGCCTATGCCCAACTCGCGCCCGACTATGCGGGCCTGAACATCGAGCATTTGCCCGGCCGCATACTTGCGCCGGGCTTTGTCGACATGCACATCCACTACCCGCAGACCGATGTGATCGGCGCCCCGGCCGATGGTTTGTTGCCGTGGCTGGAGAACTACACTTTTCCACATGAAAGCAGGTTCTCCGCGCCCGACTACGCTGCGGAAGTAGCTCAGTTTTTTGTAGCGGAGCTGTTGCGCAACGGTGTCACCACCTCGCTCACCTTCGCCACCAGCCACCCGACTTCGGTTGATGCCTTGTTCACCGAGGCGCAGCGCCAGCAGATGCGCCTGATCACCGGCAAGGTGCTGCAAGACCGCCACTCGCCCGACGGTGTGCGCGACCAGACCGAGCAAAGCCTGGTCGACACCGAGGCGCTAATCAAGCGCTGGCATGGCGTGGACCGCCTGGGCTACGCCATCACGCCGCGTTTTGCGCCCACCAGCACAGCCGCGCAGCTGCGTGGTGCCGGTGAATTGGCGGCCAAATATTCAGATGTCTGGATACAGTCACACGTGGCCGAAAACCTGGGTGAAATCGCCTGGGCGCGTGAGCTGTTTCCTGATTCGCGCAGCTACCTCGCCACCTACAACGACTTCGGCCTGATGCGCCCGCGCGCCGTCTACGCACATTGCATCCACTTCGACGACGACGACCGTGCGCTGATGCGCGACACCGGCACCGTGGCCGCCATCAGCCCCACCAGCAATTTGTTCCTGGGCAGCGGCTTCTTCGACTACGCCGGTGCCGACCGCGTTGGTTTTGGCTACGGCCTGGCCAGTGACGTCGGCGGCGGCACCAGCTTCAGCCCGTTCCACACCATGCTGGCCGCCTACTACGTGGGCCGTGAAGGCCAGACCAAAACCGGCCTGTCGCTGTCGCCGCAACAGCTGTGGTGGCAACACACGGCCGGTGCCGCCGCCGCGCTGGGTTTGGACGGCGTGGTGGGCAACTTGCAAAAGGGCTGCGAGGCCGACTTTGTGGTGCTCAATCCACAGGCTACGCCGCTGTTGGCACGCAAGACCAGCCTGGCGAATTCGCTCGATGAGTTGCTGTTTGCGATGATTGTGCTGGGCGACGACCGCCTGGTCGAACGCACGGTGATTTCGCAGGCTGGCTAAGCGCCGCGGGCCTGGCGCCGCTGGGCCGCCTGGGCGCCAGTTCAAAATCCGTGTCCTGGCTGGGGCCATACCAGTGCACCCGCAAAAACACTCGTTCAGGCAGTGTTTTCGGGGCAGGCGGCCCTCAGCCCTGTTACCTAGGTGACGCTCGGCGCGGCTGTTGGCGCTTTGTGTCTTCACTTCGTTGATACAGTGTCAAAGGGCTGTTGCAACATCAACAGATCTATCTACTGACTCTGGAGACACGATGAATACCTACAACATCAAGCATCTATCGGCGCTGATTGCCGCACTTTTTGCGGGCAGCGCAGGCGCTGCCGGCTTCCAATTGCTGGAGCAGAACGCCAGCGGCATCGGCAACGCCTATGCCGGTTCTGCCGCCGTGGCCGAGAACGCCAGCACCATTTACTTCAACCCGGCCGGCATGACCGAGCTCAAAGACCGTGAGTTCTCGATTGGCGCCACCGCCATCAAGCCCAGCTTCAAGTTCCAGAACCAGGGTTCTTCGGTTGGCACGCTGGCTACCGCAGGCTCGGGTGGTGATGCTGGCCACTGGGGCGTAGCGCCCAACGGCTATCTGTCGTGGAAACTGCAGGACGGGCTGTACGCTGGCATCGGCTTTGGTGCACCGTTCGGCTCCAAGACCGAATATGACGCGCCCTGGACCGGCAGCGCCCAGTCGAACAAGTTCGACGTCAAGACCTACAACATCAACCCGTCGATTGCCTGGAAGGCCAACGACATGGTGTCGCTGGGCTTTGGCCTGAACTGGCAACGTCTCACGGCCGATTACACGCGCCAACTGGCCGTTGTGCCTACCGTGCCGCCTGGCCTGCCGGGCGCCACACCGCTGGCCTTGGGCCTGGACGACAACGCCTGGGGCTGGAACGTTGGTGCGCTGTTCAAGCTCGCACCCGCGACCAAGCTGGGTCTGTCCTACCGCTCCAAGATCAAATACGACGCAACCGGCACCTTGGCCGGTGGTAGCGCCTCGGCCGCGGTGAACGCCGCCGTTGCGGCCAATGTCAAGGCCGATGTGACGCTGCCCGACACCTTCATCGCCAGCGTGGCGCACAAGCTCAACCCAAGCTGGGAATTGCTGGGCGACGTGTCCTGGACTGGCTGGAGCAGCATTCCCAAGATCGACATCGTGCGCACCTCGGGCGCCGCTGCCGGCACCGTGGCCCAAACGCTGGACACGGAATTCCGCGACACCTGGCGCGTAGCCCTGGGTGCCAACTACCAGTACAACGACACCTGGAAGTTCAAGTACGGCATCGCCTATGACCAGACCCCGGTCAAGGGCGCGACCACCCGCCTGACCTCGCTGCCGGACAACAACCGCATCTGGTTGTCCACCGGCGCGCAGTGGAAGCTGAGCCAAACCTCCACGCTGGACTTCGGCATCGCCTACCTGTACCTGAAGGACGCCGAGATCCGCAACAACCAGGCCGCTGCTGGCCGTGGCGCTGTGAACGGCACCTACAAGGACAGCGGTTTGGTCATGGGTCTGCAGTACTCACAAAGCTTCTGACCGGCACGGCTTTGCCTTCATCCGTATCACTTCGTTGGTTTGCCTCGCCGTGCTACAGCACTGTCTTCGGCTTCCCGCCTCGTTATCCGGCTGAATGCAAAACCGTGTGATCCGTCGCGCGGACGCATCCGCGCTTGGATAAAAAAAAGCCCTGAACCGTGTGAACGGTTCAGGGCTTTTGTCTGTGTGCGGCCGGGTTATGCCAGCAGGTCGCGCAGCGTGCGCGCGATCACCTTGGTGGCGCGGCGCAGGTCTTCCAGTTCCAGGCGTTCGTCGGCGCGTTTGGCGTGGGATTCGAGCACGGTGCGCGGGCCGGCACCGTAGATCACGCCGGGAATGCCGGCTTCGGCGTACAGGCGCACGTCGGTGTAGAGCGGTGTGCCCATGGCCGGAATCGGCTCGCCGAACAGTTGCTCGCCGTGTTTTTGGATGGCTTCCACCAGCGGCTGGTTGCCCGGCAGCGGCTTCATTGAACGGGCCAGCAGCAAGCGCTTGATGTCGATGCTGATGCCGGGCACCTCGGCGGCGGCTTTGCTGATCACGTCGCGGATGTTGGCTTCGACCTCGGTCGGGTTTTCTTCGGGGATCATGCGCCGGTCGAGCTTGAAGCTGACCGTGCCGGGCACCACATTGGTATTGGTGCCGCCCTGGATCAGGCCCACATTCAGGTAGGGGTGGTTGATGCCTTCCACCGCCGACGTCACCTTCTTGTACAGCGTGTTTTGCGCGTACAGGGCGTTGAGTATGTGCACCGCGCCTTGCAGTGCGTCCACGCCGGTGTCGGGTATGGCAGCGTGTGCCATCTTGCCGTGCACCGTGACTTCCATTTGCAGGCAGCCGTTGTGCGCCGTCACCACCTGGTAGGAGAAACCGGCGGCAATCATCAGGTCGGGCTTGGTGTGTTTGTTCTTCAGCAGCCAGCCGGGGCCAACCTCGCCGCCAAACTCTTCGTCATAGGTGAAGTGCAGTTCCACGCCGCCGCCCAGCTTGGCACCCAGCGATTCAAGCGCACGCACCGCAAAGGTGAAGCTGGAAAAGTCTGACTTGCTGACCGCGGTGGCGCGGCCATACATCTTGCCGTCGGCAATGTCGGCGCCGTAGGGCGGGTGTGTCCAGCCCTCGCCTGGCGGCACCACGTCGCCGTGGGCGTTCAAGGCGACCACACGGCCGGGGCCGTAGTGGCGGCGCACGATCAGATTGGTCACACTTTCCATGCCCACGGCTTTGACTTCGGCGTCAGGAACGGCGAATTTTTCGGCCTCAAAACCAAAGCCCGCCAGCAACTCGGCGGTGCGTTCGGCGTGTGGCGTATTGTTGCCAGGCGGCGTGTCGGTGGGCACACGCACCAGTTGCTGCAGGAAGCTGACCTGTTCGTCGAAGTGGGCGTCGATCCAGGCGTCGAGTTTGTCGTAATCAGTCATGGGAAAGTTCAGTTGCCTGCTGGCATGGAAGTGGCCAGCGATTGCATGAGTTGTTGGAAGGCATCCACGGCGAGTTGTATGTCGTCGTTGGTGCTGCTCTCCAGCGGGTTGTGGCTGATGCCGGAATTCAGGCCACGCACAAACAGCATAGCTTGTGGCATGACCTTGTGCAGCTTCATGGCGTCATGACCGGCGCCGCTGGGCAGGCGGTACAGCGGCACACCGAGTGCCGTGACCGCATCTTCCCAACGTTGTTGCCAGGCCGGGGCGCTGGGCGCGGCCGAGGCCAGTTCGGTCAGCTCGGTGTTGTAGCGCACGCCACGGCGTTCACAAATGGCGGCCAGTTGCGCCAGCACATCGCTCACCAGCGCATCGCGCTGTTCGTTGTTGGGCGCACGCATGTCCAGGCTGAACACACAGCGGCCCGGCACCACGTTGATGGAGCCGCCGGGGATGTTCAGGATGCCGATGGTGCCCACCGAGTCGCCATCAAGAGCCGCGCGCTGCTCGATGTACAGCGCCAGCTCGGCGACTGCATTGGCCGCGTCACGGCGGCGGTTCATCGGTGTGGTACCGGCGTGGCTGGCCGTGCCCATGACTTCACACAGATAACGTGCGCTGCCGTTGATGGAGGTGACGATGCCTAGGGGCAGGTTCAGCTCATTCAGCACCGGGCCTTGTTCGATGTGCACTTCAACAAAACCCAGGTAGCGCTTTACGTCGCGCTGCAGTGCGGCTATGCCTTCCAGCGTGCCGGGGTGGCCGGCGTGCTGCATGGCTTCACGCATGCTGATGCCGTCGGCGTCTTTCTGGTCGAGCCACTCGGGTTTGAAGTCGCCAATGAGGGCGCCCGAGCCGAGAAAAGTGGCCTTGTAGCGCTGGCCTTCTTCTTCCGCAAAAGCCACCACTTCCAGGCCGTAGGGCAGGCGTTGGCCCGCCCCGGCGAGTTGCTGCACACAGGCCATGGGCACATAAATGCCCAGGCGGCCGTCGTATTTGCCGCCGTTGCGCACGGTGTCATAGTGGCTGCCGGTCAGCAGATAGGGCGCGGACTCGGCGGCGCCCAGGTAGCGGCCGACCACGTTGCCCACGGCGTCGATCTCTACCGTGTCGAAGCCGCAGGCGCGCATGTCGGCCGCGATCTGCGCGGCGCAGGCGCGGTGCGCATCGGTCAGGTAGGTGACGGTGAGCTGGCCCTTCTCGGCAAAGCCGGGGTCGCTGTGCACGCTTAAACGTTCTTGCCAGTCCCAGACTAGGTTGCCCAGCGTGGGTTCATAAGCGAACAAATCGTTGAGGCGGATTTCGGCGATGCGGTGGATGTTGCGCAGGGCTTCATTCAGCTCGAAGTCGGGATGGTTCAGCAGGCGGCGCGCAAAGGTGTCGAGGATCTCGCGCTTGGCCAGGCCCTGTCCACGCGGGCCGCGCACGGCCAGGATGAACGGAAAGCCGAACTTGGCAGCGTATTCGGTATTGAGCTTTTGGATGTGTGCCAACTCTTCGGGCGTGCAGGCGGTCAGGCCGGCCTTGGTCTGCTCGTTGGTCGACTCGGCCGTGAGGCTGTTGACCTGCATGGCCTTGCCGGCCAACTCGGGGTGGGCGCGGATCAGCGCCAGCTTGGCGGCGGTGTCGGCCTGGGCCAGCACCTGCACCATCTGGTGCTTGAAATGCGCCAGCGACTGGAAAGGCCGCGCGGCCAAGGCCTGCTCGGCAATCCACGGCGAGTGTTCGTACAGTCCGTTCAACCACTGCGAGGCCTGGGCCAGCGGGGCGTTGTTGAGCTGCTCCAGCGTCAAGGGTATGCGTGTGCTCATGGCTTGTTTATACGCCTGGCTTGGCTTGATACGGGTGCACCTTGTGCCAGTGCTCGGCCACGTCGATGCGGCGGCAGATCCAGACTTTCTCGTGGCTCTGCACGTAGTCCAGAAACTTCTGCAGTGCGCCAAAGCGGCCGGGCTTGCCCAACACGCGGCAGTGCATGCCTATGCTCATCATCTTTGGTGCGGTGTCGCCTTCGGCGTACAAGACGTCGAAGGTGTCTTTCAGGTAGGTGAGGAACTGGTCGCCATTGTGGAAGCCCTGCACCTGCACAAAACGCATGTCGTTGGTGTCCAGCGAATACGGGATGACCAGATGCGGGGCCTTGCTGCCGTCGCTCTTGGTGACTTCCTGCCAGAAGGGCAGGTCGTCGCCGTAGTTGTCGCTGTCATAGCTGTAGCCACCTTTGTCGACCAGCAGGCGGCGTGTGTTCGGACTGTCGCGGCCGGTGTACCAGCCCTTGGGCCATTGGCCGCCGGTCAGCTCTTTGATGATGTTGTGGCCGATCTCCATGTGCTCGCGCTCCACGGATTCGGGCAGGTTCTGGTAGTGGATCCAGCGCCAGCCATGGCAGGCGATCTCGTGGCCAAGTTCGGTGAATGCCTTGACCAGTTCAGGATAGCGCTGCAGCGCCATCGACACACCAAACACCGTGAGCGGCAAGTTGCGGCGCTCGAACTCACGCAGGATGCGCCACACGCCGGCACGCGAGCCGTATTCGTACATCGACTCTATGGTCATGTGCCGGTCGGGGAAGGCCTGGGCGTTGATCAGCTCGGAGAGAAAGGTCTCGGAAGTCGGGTCGCCGTGCAGCACGCAGTTTTCACCGCCTTCTTCGTAGTTGAGGACAAACTGCACCGCAATGCGCGCCTGGTTGGGCCATTGGGCGTGCGGCACGTCGCGGCCGTAACCCTTGAGGTCGCGGTCATAAGTAGGAGTTGCATCAGGCATAAATGAATGGGGACCGGGAGCGAAGGTTGAGCCGTCGATCCAGGTCCCTGAAGAGAGTGAATGAAAAGTGAACTTGCGAATCAGCGGTCAGTCATCCGCAAGCACAGATCAGGCCAAGGCCATGGCGATGTCGTTGCTCGGCACCTTGCGGTCGAAGGTCAGGCTGGACTCGATCTTGCGCAGATGCTCTTCCATCAGTTGCACGGCGCGGGCTTCGTCCTTGGCGGCGATGGCCTTGACGATGTCGTCATGTTCTTCGGCGCCGATTTCCTGCGCGCTTTCGGTCTGGTACATCAGGGTGATGAGTGAGCAGCGCGAGAGCAGCTCCACCATCATCTGCACCAGCACTTCGTTCTCCAGCAGTTGCGCCATGCGCACATGGAAGTCGGCCTGCACTTCCGAGCGGCCCAATGCGTCTTTGTCCTTGAGCGCCGACTTTTCCTGCACCAGGTGGTCTTTCAAGGCCTTGATGCGGCCGGGCGTGGCTTCACGCACAAAGGCGCGTGTCATCTCGGCTTCCAGCATGCGGCGCACGGCGAACACCTGGCGTGCTTCGGCCACCGTAGGGGCGGCGACAAAAGCACCGCGCGCGGGCTCCAGGCGGATCAAACGGTTTTGCGACAATTGAAAAAGAGCCTGGCGTACCAGCGTGCGCGAGACGCCGAAGTGGTCGGCCAGTTTTTGTTCCGCGAGTTTGGTGCCGGGGTGCAGCCGATGTTCGACAATCGCCTTGGTCAAGGCGTCGACGATGGTGTTGGTGTTAGTGGAAGTGGGGGTGAATGAGTCCATGGAAGGGGATGATAATCCAATCTACTAGCACTGTATACAAATTTGTTTCGCCGAATGTTACTATTTTTCGTCAAGGATTTGAATGGGACTGAGCACACATGTTTTGGATACCATGCACGGCGGTCCGGCCGTTGGCATGGCCGTTGAGCTGTACACCACCGATGGTGAAAATACCAATCTGGTCAAACGCTTTGTACTCAATGCAGATGGCCGCACCGATGCGCCGCTGTACGACAACAACTCCCTGAAGAAGGGCACCTACCGCCTAGTGTTCGATGTGGCGGCTTATTTTCGCGGCCGTGGTGTGACGCTGCCCGAGCCCAACTTTCTCAACAAGGTGAGTCTGGACTTTGGTGTGGCCGCTGTCGACCAGCACTATCACGTGCCCTTGCTGGTCAGTCCGTGGAGCTATTCGACCTACCGCGGCAGTTGATGGCGTAGCTGGTCGTGCTGTCGGTGTCATAAAACGGTCACGCCCGTGTCGCACGATAGCGCCTGCCAGACCGTCCACTCGTTCTCCCAGCTTTACTTCTTCGTTTCATGAACTCACAACCAAATCGGCGCTTGGCGCTTGCCATGGCAGCGGTGACTGCTTCGGGTTTTGTAGCAACCAAGGCGGCTGCGCAAAACTTTCCCGAGCGCCCCATCAAGATCATCGTGCCGTTTGCGCCGGGCGCTGGCACCGACGCCATGGCGCGTTTCATGGCGCAGAAGCTGGGTGAAGTCATGGGTGCCACCTTTGTGGTGGACAACCGCGCCGGCGCGTCTGGCGCCATCGGCACACAGGCTGTGGCCCAGGCCGCGCCCGACGGCTACACCTTGCTGCTGGTGGCCTCGCCGTTCACCACCGTTGCCGCTGCACTGCCCAGCGCCAACTACGACCCGCTGCGCCAGTTCACCCCTGTGGGCATGATCGCCAGCGGCCCGCTGGTGTGGGCCACCAGTAGCGCGACTTCCATCAAAGACATCAAGGGCCTGGTGCGCCAGGCCAAGGAAAAGCCCGGCGCGCTGAATTACGGCTCGGCTGGCGCGGGCGGGGTGAACCACCTGGTGCTGGAATTGCTGAAGTCCAAGACCGGCACCTTCATCACACACATCCCTTACCGTGGTGTGGCACCCGCCACCATGGACATGCTGGCCGGCAACATCCAGCTCATCACCGGCACCATTCCGGCGCTGCTGCCCTTCATCAAGGACGGCCGTGTGCGCCCGCTGGCCGTGACCAGCGCGAAACGCTCCAGCGCCTTGCCGGATGTGCCCAGCATGGCCGAAGTCGGCCTGGCCGGCGTGGACGTGGTGAACTACTTTGCGCTGATGGCGCCTGCCGGCACGCCACCGGCCATCGTCAACCAATTAAACGCCGCGCTCAACAAAACCGTGGTTTTGCCCGAGGTGACGGCGCGTTTCAAGATCGACGCCGTGGAAGCCGCACCAGGCTCCCCCGCGCTGCTGGGCCACTTCATCGAGGCCGACTACCGTGCCTGGCGCAACGTGGTGCGCACGCAGAACCTTCAGATCACCGACTGAGCTGAGATAGGCACACCCCCAGTCTTCGCGCACTGCGTGTCGCTGCGCCAACCCCCTTGCAGGGGGCGCAACTACAGCCTGGCGAAGCCAGTTCTGTGGTGCTTTTGATTGGGGATGCCTCAGACCGTGTGGATGGCCCAGAAGGGGCGCCATTTAAGTCTGCTCTTTTGTGATGACCTAGACAGCTTGTTGAAAAACGTAGCGAGGAAGGTCAGATGCAAGGCGCCCGGAGGCTAGGCCCCGGAACGTATTTCTGTACGTGAGGATTCCGAGCACCGCCTTGCATCGATGATGGCCGCAGATGACCTCCGCAGTAGTTTTGCAGCAGCTTGTCAGAGCTGGCCTTCGGTCAGCGTGTCTAGCTGGAACTGACCGCTCTTGTCCCACAACCAGACATCGGTGTAGATCACCCGGCCCAAGCGCGCGGGCACGGGGTAGGGCGCGGCGGCGCGGGCGGTGCGTTCAATTTCTTTCACCACTTCAGGTGCGTGGCTGGGCGCGCGCGACCATTGCAGGCGTGTCACCTGGCCGCGTGCGTCCACGCTGATGTCGAGCACACCAATGGCGTACAGGTGCGCGGGCAGCTTGCCTTTGAAGATGCGGTCGGCGTTGTGTGCGTAGAGGTGGCGCGCCGCATCCTTGCGGTAGTCGCGTGGTGTGGTGGCCACCGATGGCGCGGGCGGCGGCAACGGCTGGCCGGGTGTCGTGGTGCCGCTAGGTGCCGTCGGGCTGCTGGGTGCAGCGGGTGTGACGGGGCTGACAGGGGCGGATGGGCTCGGGCCAGGGCCGCCGGTGCAGCCCGCCAAAAAGGCGGCAAGGCTGGCGCTGGCAGCCAGGGTGGCGGTACGGACCCAGGCGGGAAACTGGAATGTGGTCTTTGGCATGTCTGAAAAAGCGATGGCGTTTTGGCAGTCGTGGGGTCGGTGTATTGTGCCCGCCGCAGGCATACTGCCGACTTTAGATCGTGAACAGGCTCTTAGGGCTGGGCAGACCAGCGCATTTCGGAATCGCGTGTGCACATCACAGACTTATTTTTGACGCGCCTGGCTTCGGCGCCAGCGGTGCTTGTCAGCATTGAGTCCACCCAGGGCTCGGTGCCGCGTGCTGCGGGCACCTGGATGGCGGTGTTTGCCGATGGCCTGGTTGGCACCATTGGCGGAGGCCACCTCGAATTCAAAAGCGAGGCCATGGCCCGCGACTGGCTGCAGGCCAAACAACGCGGCGAAACCCCGCCGCCGCTGGTGGAGCGTGAACGCATGGCCCTGGGCCCTAGCCTGGGCCAATGCTGCGGCGGTGTGGTGCAACTGCACTTTGAAGCCGTGACGGCCGCCGACCTGCCTGCGCTGCACCGTCGTCTGATGCCGCACCATCACCCGGTGGCGCTGTTTGGCGGCGGCCATGTGGGCCACGCCTTGGCCCATGTCCTGGCGCCATTGCCGTTTGCGCTGACCTGGATAGACAGCCGCGACGGCATTTTTCCCGAGACCGCGCCCGGCTACGCGCGCTGCGAACATTCCGATCCCGTGCAGGCCGCCGTGCCCGCGCTGGAGCCCGGCAGCAAGGTGCTGATCATGAGCTTCAGCCACGCTGAAGACCTGGACATCGTGGCCGCCTGCCTGTTGCGCCAACGCTCGCGCGCCGACCTGCCGTTTATTGGCCTGATCGGCAGCAAGACCAAATGGGCCACTTTCCGCAGCCGGCTGCTGCAGCGCGGCTTCAGCGCCGAAGAGCTGGCGCAGGTGACCTGCCCCATAGGGGTGCCCGGCATTGCGGGCAAGGAACCCGAGGTGATCGCCGTGGCGGTGGCGGCACAGTTATTGCTCGACCGTGGATGATTCGTGGCTGATGTTCCACGGTTTTGTTGTCACTGATCGCCGCTCTTGTTTCTGTGCATAGAATCAGCCCATCAAAAAAGTCAGGCCGCAGCGGCGCAAGACTCTTAACCGGGTCTTTTGGTCGCGGCCGAATGCTGCTCACAGTGCCCGCGGTGGTGAGCAGGTTGCCCGGCGCACAAGTCCCACGAGATGTGGTGCGCCCTAAAGGTTGAGATATGGAAAGTTACTACCTCGACTGGGCCAACCTGCTGCTGCGCTGGCTTCACGTCATCACAGCCATCGCCTGGGTTGGCTCGTCGTTCTACTTCGTTTTTTTGGACAGCAGCCTGACGCCGCCCGTCGACGAAGATCTTAAAAAACAAGGTGTCAGCGGCGAGTTGTGGGCGCTGCATGGCGGTGGTTTCTACCACCCGGTCAAGTTTGCTGGTGCACCGCCCCAGTTGCCCAAACACCTGCATTGGTTCTACTGGGAAAGCTATAGCACCTGGCTCACGGGCTTCAGCCTGTTCACCGTGTCCTACCTGTGGAATGCCAGTAGCTACCTGATAGACAAGTCGCTGATGGACTGGACGCCGGGCGCGGCCATAGGGGTGGCGCTGTCGTTTTTTGTGGTGTTCTGGATGCTCTACGACACCATCTGCCAGGTGTTTGGCAAACGCAAAAACGGCGACGCCATCGTGGGCGCCCTGGTCGCTGTGCTGGTGTGTTTTGCGTCCTGGCTGGCCTGCCACTGGTTTGCCGGTCGTGCGGCCTTTCTGCTGGTGGGCGCGATGATCGCCACCACCATGAGCGCCAACGTGTTCTTCTGGATCATCCCAGGCCAGCGCACCATGGTGAAGTGTATTGAAGAGGGCAAACCGGTTGATCCCATCCACGGCCAGCGTGGCAAACAACGCAGCGTGCACAACACCTATTTCACGCTGCCGGTGTTGTTTGCCATGCTGAGCAACCACTACAGCTTCACCTACAGCCACCCGCAAAACTGGCTGGTGCTGGTGTTGATGATGTTGGCCGGTGCGGCGATTCGCCAGTTCTTCGTGATGCGCCATGGCTATAAACTCGGCCGCAATCGCCACCCCATTGCTTATGCCTTGGTCGGCGTGGCGGTGATCATCGGCACCATCGTCTGGATGCAACCCGCGCCGCAAGCGCCAGTGGTGGCCAGCGCTGCAGCGCCTGCTGCAGTAGGGTATGCCGAAGTGCAAAAAGTGCTGGAGCAGCGCTGCTACCAATGCCACGGCGCCCACCTGCAGATGAAAAACGTGCGCTTTGATTCCCCCGATCAGGTGAAGCAACACGCCACGCAAATCTACCAGCAGGCGGTGTTGACCAAGACCATGCCGCTGAACAACGCCACCGGCATCACCGATGCCGAACGCGCCTTGATCGGCCAGTGGTTCCAGGGCGGCGCGAAGACGGAATAGTCCGGGTCGTTGGCGCAGTGCCGCCTGGGCAAGCTTACGTGTAGAGTGCAGGCATCTTTGATGGTTGCCTTGCCCTCACCAGGAGCTTGCCATGCTGAACCTCTCCATCCGCCACAAGATGCTGGCCTTCAGCTTGGCCGGGCTGGCCTTTGTGCTGGTGGTCGGCGGCATAGGCTACTTCACCGCGGGCAGGCTGGCCGAGTCCACACACCACTTGAAGCTCAGCGGCGACGCGGCCAGAAGCCACATGGAAGCCGACATGATGCACGACGCCTTGCGCGGCGATGCGCTCAGCGCCATGTTGGCGGGCACGCGCAAAGAGACGGCTCAGCAAAGTGTGGTGGAAGCCGAGCTGGCCGAACACACCAAGCAGTTCCGTGCGGCGATTGAAGCCCTGAACGGCTTGCATATCAACGATGAAGTCAGCGCCGCCGTCACCAAGATCCGCCCCAAACTCGATGCCTATACCAAGTCTGCGGCAGATGTGGCGCGTTTGGCTTTTACCGACCTTCCAGCCGCCGAGGCGCAATTGCCCAGCTTCACCAAGGCCTTTGGGGCATTGGAAGACGAGATGGAGGCGCTGGGCGAACGCATCACCCAACACGCAGAAGAGTCTGAGGCGCAGAGCGTGGCCGTGGCCGCGATGGCGCGCACCACCATGTTGCTCACGGTGGCCGTGGCGGGGGTGCTGTTGCTGCTGCTCGGTATGTTCACCAGCCGCAGCATTGTGGTCCCGCTGGACCGCGCGGTGGCCATCACCAGCACGGTGGCGTCGGGCGACCTACGTTCCGACATTCGCATCAGCGGTACCGGAGAGACCGCCAGGCTTTTGGCGGCACTGCAGGCCATGAACGGCAGCCTGCTGCAACTGGTGAGCACCGTGCGCAACAGTTGCGCCAATATCGCCACTGGCTCTTCCGAGATCGCCACCGGCAGCGTAGACCTGAGCCACCGCACCGAAGAGCAGGCTAGCAGCCTGGAGGAAACGGCGGCCTCGATGGAGCAACTCACCGCCACGGTGCGGCAGAACGCTGAAACGGCGCGCCAGGCCAGCGCCATGGCGGTCAGCGCATCGAGCGCTGCGACACAGGGCGGGGCGGTGATGGAGCGTGTGATCACCACCATGCAGGACATCACCAGCAGCTCACACAAAATCGTTGACATCATCGGCGTGATCGACGGCATCGCGTTCCAGACCAACATCCTGGCACTGAACGCTGCGGTGGAGGCCGCGCGTGCGGGTGAACAGGGCCGTGGTTTTGCCGTGGTGGCGAGCGAGGTGCGCGCGCTGGCGCAACGCAGCGCCAATGCGGCACGCGAGATCAAGACCTTGATCCACGACAGTGTGGGCAAAATCGAATCGGGCACCACCCTGGTGGGTGATGCGGGTCAGTCCATGCGTGATCTGGTGGCCCAGGTGCAGCGTGTGAGTGTGTTGATCAATGAAATCAGCACCGCCAGCGGTGAGCAAACCACGGGCCTGGACCAGGTAGGCCAGGCGGTGGCCAACCTGGACCACGTCACCCAGCAAAACGCCGCGCTGGTAGAGCAGAGCAGCGCCGCCGCCGAGAGCCTGCGCCTGCAGGCGGCGGAGTTGGAACGGGTGGTGGGGCAGTTCAAACTGCCTTAGTCTTTTGCTACGCTTGTTGTAGCTGCTTGCGCTGATGTGCTAAGCGTAAGCGCCTGATTTTTCTTAAACCTGTGGCAGCAGCTCGAAGCTTCCCAGCGCCTGCGCCTGGCCGTTCAGCAGCACCTCCACGCAGTGGCTACCGGGGTAGTGTTTGCGCGTGGTCATCTCGGCCAGCGACACACGTTTGCCCAGACGCACGGTTTCATGCGGCTGCAACTCCAGCGTCTTCAGCTTGAACACCTTGGGCCGCGCCTGGCCGTTGGCCTTGATGTAGTGGATCGCAAAGTCCACCAGCACACGTTGTGGGGTGGCGGCGGTATTGGTCACGTCGAAGCTGATCTGCAGCGTCTCGCCAATCGCCGCCCGTGCTGGGCTGATGCTGGCCTGGGCCACACGTGCGCTGGCGGCCGTGCCAAAGCCCAGCACCGCCAGCGCGCCCGGTTCGGCGCGTTTTACCGCCGAGCGCAGCGCATGCTGGACTATCCATTGGCGCTCGGGCGTGGCGCCCTTGAGCCAGGCGCGTGCGGTGTGCTCCAGCACTGCTGGGTGGTCTTTGCCAATGTCGTTCAGGTTGTTGGCAACCGAGCGGCGCACGTATAACGCCGGGTCGTCCTTTAACTTGTCCAGCAGCGCGAGTACCGGTGTTGGGTCTTTTTGAAATACGCGCAGTCGGCCCGCCCAGGGCAGGCGCGGGCGGCTGCCTTCGGACACCAGGCGGCGCACATGTTCACTCGGGTCTTGCGTCCATTGCGCCAGGCGCTTGAGCGTGGCTTCAGGGTGCTGCTGCAGAAACGGCCGTATGCTGAACTCGGCCGTGAAGCGCTGTGTCAACGCGTGCTGCGCCGCCATCGACTCTTCAAAATGGCCTAACCCAAACGTCGCCACAAACTGCGTGTGGGGCAAATACAAAAACGACGCCAGCGACAGGCCGGGGGCGCGGCCATGTGGCTGGTCGGCCGAGTCCAGCAGGATCTGCACGGCTGTGGCGTAATCGGCCGGCAAGTGGCGCTGCAAGGCATTGGCAATGTGCTGGCCGCGTGGCATCAGGCCCAGGGTGTCGTAGCCCGTCAGCGCGTCTTGCTCGAAAGCCTTTGCCGGAAAACGTGGGTGAACGGCGACGATCATCCGGGCGATGGCCTTGGGAACGTCGTGACCGTATTGGTCTTTGAGGGCGGTGGCCATGGTGTTGCAAAGAGGGCGATCTCTCGCGCTAAAAAATTCTAAGCCTCTATCATGCACACGGTGCAGCTTGGGACCGTAAGAACATTCTGATCGCCCCATGTCTTTTAAAGATTTACCCCCTTAGAACCACCCATTTCATGCGCTTTGAAGGCACGCTCAAAACCTGGCACGACGATCGAGGTTTCGGTTTCATCGAACCGACTCAGGGCGGACAGGAAATCTTCGTCCACATCAAGGCGTTTGATCTGCGTGGGGCACGTCCGCAAGAGCAGCAGCGGGTATGGTTTGAAGTAGAGCTGGGGCCACAAGGCAAAAAGCGCGCAAAAAACGTGGCCTTGGTGCGCCAGGTGGTGGCTAGAAAGAGCACGCGCCCTGCATCGCCCGCGCAGTGGGGAACCGCCACGTTATTTGCAATTCCGGCTTTTGTGTTGTTGGTGCTGGTGCTTGGGTTTTGGTGGCGTGTGCCGCCAATCTTGTTCGCGCTGTACGGCGTGGCCAGCATCATGACGTTTTTGGCGTATGCGCTAGACAAGTCTGCTGCCCAGCGTGGCGCACGACGCACGCCAGAGAGCAACCTGCATCTATTGGCTTTGGCCGGCGGCTGGCCCGGGGCCTTGCTGGCTCAGCAGCTGCTGCGCCACAAGTCGAGCAAAGCGGAGTTTCGCTCGACGTTTTGGACGACGGTCATGCTCAACGCCGCAGCGTTTGTCTGGCTTTGCTCGCCTTACGGAAAAGTCTTGCTGGCCAAGCTTTAGTCTTTCTTCATTGGAGCCTCTATGAGCATCATTGTTGACACCTTGTTGAGCGTGGGCAAAGCGCTGTTTGGCCTGCGCACCGAGTTGGCCAAGGCGCGTAAAGACCGCAAGAAGGAGGTCGCGGATTTCATAGACTCACTGGCGCAGATCATCGACGAGACCGCCGCCTCATTGCGCCGCGACGAATACCCCGGCGGCCAGTGCGCCGAACTGTTTGCCCACGCGCAGCAGTTGGAGGCGGCGATTGGTGATTTGATCGGTGCGAGCAAAGCGCAGGAGCTCGCCACGCAGCTAGAGGAAGTCCGCGAGATCGAACGCCTTTACGGCGAACTGCAGGGCGACCTGCCAGCCGAACGTGGCCGCAAGTTGTTGGTGCTGGACGAGGCTGCAGGCCAGTTCCGCGCAGCGGCTGCTTTTGTGCGTGTCAGCCCCTAGAGATCCACCCATGACCGAATACGAAATCACTTCCGACAAGACCCGGCTCGATGTGGGCGCCATCCATGCGTTCTTGAGCCAGACCTATTGGTCGCCGGGCATTCCCTTGGCCACCGTGCAGAAGGCCATCGACCACTCGTTGACCTTTGGCGTTTATCTGGGCGCAGAGCAAGTTGGTTTTGCGCGTGTGATCACCGATAAAACGACGTTTGCCTATCTGGCCGATGTCTACATTCTGGAGGCGCACCGTGGCAAGGGTTTGGCAAAACGCTTGGTGGCCAGCATCCAAGCGCATGCAGAGCTGCAAGGCTTGCGGCGCTTCTTGCTGGCGACCAAAGATGCCCATGGCTTGTATGAGCAGTTTGGCTTCAAGCCGCTGCTCAACCCCACACGCATGATGGAAGTGTTGAACCCCAACGCATACATACCAACGCGGTAAAAAGCTTTTTGTCCTTACATCCGTTAAGCCAATTGCGCCAACGGCGGCGCTGTGGATGAGCTATGCGAAGATGTTTTGGTTTGCCGTTTCATCATCCGTTTCGCTAACTGTTCAACCGCTACTTGACTGGAAATTGCCATGCTTCGTGAAGACCTCAAGGCCGAATTTGATTCTCTGCGCCCCGGCGCCACCACCGAGGCCGGCTCCAGCCGCCGCACCGCCATCAAGCTCGCACTGGGTGTGGGTTATGCCGCATCGGTGATGCCCATTCAAGCGCAAACGGCGATCAAGACCTCGGCCGACGGCCTGCGCGCGGGCGCCACCACCATCGAGGTCAATGGCTTCAAGGTTCCGGTCTACACGGCAGCTCCCGCTGGCAAAACCGGCTTGCCCGTGGTGCTGGTGATACAGGAGATTTTTGGTGTGCATGAATACATCGCCGACACCGCGCGCCGCTTCGCCAAGGCCGGTTACCTGGCGATTGCGCCCGACCTTTTTGCGCGCCAGGGCGACGCCACCAAATACACCGACATCCCCAAGCTGATGGCCGAGATCGTCTCCAAGGTGCCCGATGCCCAGGTGATTGGCGACCTGGACGCCTGCGTCAAGTGGGCAGCGGCCAACGGCGGAGATACCAACAAAGTGGCCATCACCGGCTTCTGCTGGGGCGGCCGCATCACCTGGCTGTATGCGGCACAGGCCAACGTCAAAGCCGGTGTGGCCTGGTATGGCCGGCTGGTGGGCGCACCCAGCGAACTGACACCCAAGCACCCGGTGGACATTGCCGCCAGCCTGAAGGCGCCGGTGCTGGGTTTGTATGGTTTCAAGGACACCGGCATTACGCAGGAGTCCGTGGCGCAAATGCGTGCTGCCTTGGCCGCTGCCAGCGCCACCAACCCGAATGCCAAAGCCTCGGAGATTGTGGTGTTCCGCGACGCTGGCCACGCCTTCCATGCCGATTACCGGCCAAGCTACGTCAAGGAAGTGGCGGATGACGGCTGGCAACGTGCGCTCGATTGGTTCAAGAAAAACGGCGTCGCCTAATAGCCTGCGGGCAGGCTAAACCACGGCCTTTTCCTGCGCGCCCTTCATGCATGCGTCCACCAGCGCATGTACATGGGCGTGGCTGGTTTGAAAGGGGCCAAATAGCGTGCGGTAGATGATGGGGGCAACCACGCCGTCCATCACCGCGTCCACCTCGGGCACGGCCTGGCCGCGCGCCACACCGCGTTCCAGAATCACGGCAATCTGGCTTGCCGTGTAGGCCGCGCATTGGCAGGGCACGGGCATCTCGGCCTGGCTGCTGCCGGCCAGCACATCGCGCAGCATGGCCTTGCCAATTTCGGAACTCATCTCGTCTAGATACTGTTCCGACCAGGCCACCAGGTCGCCCAGAACCGTGCCGGTGTCTGCCGGCTCGGTGTCGGCGCGCATGCGGTCGAGTGCCACGTCGGCCAGCAACTCGGCAAGGTCGCCCCAGCGCCGGTAGATGGTGGAAGGGGTGACGCCGGCGCGCGCGGCGATCAGCGGCACCGTCAGCGCCGCACGGCCTATTTCCTGGGTCAGTTCGCGGCTGGCTTGGTGCACGGCGGCTTGCACGCGGGCACTTCTGCCACCGGGGCGAGGGACGGTTTTGGGGCTCATTTTGCGATGTTAAAGCAAAAAAAATGCTTTAGTGGTGTAATCGACTAAAGCAAAAAATTTGCTTTTAATGTCGACTGGACCCTTTGATGACCACCACCACGCCCGCTGCCCCATCACCCGCCGCCACGCACTCTAGGCGGCTGCCGCCATCCCTGGCGCTGTGTCTGCTGGCGTCCATCATGGTCGGCTTTCTCGCCGCGTCGAGTGCGCCATCACCGCTGTACGCCGTGTACCGCGAGGCCTGGGGTTTTTCGGCCCTGATGCTCACGCTGGTGTTTGGCTGTTACGCCTTTGCGCTGCTGGCCTCTTTGCTGGTGCTGGGCACCTTGTCGGACTACCGCGGCCGGCGCGAAGTGGTGCTGTTGGCGCTGGTGCTGGAGATCGCCTCGACGTTTTTGTTTTTGTACGCCGGCTCCGTGGCCTGGCTGTTTGCTGCGCGGCTGTTGCAGGGCCTGGCCACCGGCATCGCCACCAGTGTGTTGAGCGCCGCCCTGATTGACCTGGACCGCGAACGTGGCGCCTTGGTGAACACCGTGGCGCCCATGGTGGGCATGGCCTTGGGGGCACTGGGCACGAGTGTGCTGGTGCAGTTTGCGCCTGCGCCCACCACGCTGGTGTTTGAGTTGCTGCTGGTGTTGTTTGCGCTGCAGACCGTGGCCGCTTTCTTTTTGCCCGAGACAGTGCTGCGCCGCCCCGGTGCCTGGCGCTCGTTGCGCCCGCGCATCGCCATTCCGGCGCAGGCGCGGCAGACCTTGTGGCAGTTGCTGCCCATGAATACGGCCCTGTGGGCCTTGGGCGGTTTTTACCTTTCGTTAGGCCCCAGCCTGGCACGTATCGTCACCAACCACCACGCGCCCGTGGTGGGCGGCGCCATTATTGCGTCGCTGGTGCTGCCGGCGGCGGTGGCCATTCTGTTGGTGCGCAGTCGCGCGCCGCGCCCCACGGTGGTGGGCAGCACGGTGGCCTTGATCCTGGGCTTGGCATTCACCCTGGCGGGTGTTGCCTGGCATTCGAGCGCCGTTTTCTTCTTCGGCACCATGGTCGCGGGTGTCGGTTTTGGGGCCGGGTTCAACGGCGAGCTGCGCAGCCTGGTGACGCTGGCCACGGCGGCCGAGCGTGGCGGCTTGATGGCCGGCTTTTTTGTCTTGAGTTATCTGGCCTTCAGCCTGCCCGCGATTGCGGCGGGGCTGGCCGTGGGCTACTTTGGCCTGCATGCTTCGGCCCTGGGTTTTGGGCTGAGCCTGATCACGCTGGCGTTGATCGCCTTGGTATTGATGCTGCGCGCAGACCGGCGGCTGGCCGCACAGGGTATTGCAGACTCTTGAGTTAAGTGGGCCGCTGGCGCAGGCGGTGATTGCGCAAGGTGTTATCGGCTTGCTAGCACCTTGCGCCGTGTTGGATCAGCGGGGTGCCAGGCGAATCGCGCCGTCCAGCCGTATCACTTCGCCATTGAGCATGTCGTTCTCGATGATGTGTTTGACCAGCTTGGCGTAGTCGGTCGGTGTGCCCAGGCGCGAAGGGAAGGGCACACCCGCAGCCAGTGCGTCTTGCACTTCTTGTGGCATGCCAAACAACATGGGGGTGCCGAAGATGCCGGGGGCGATGGTCATGTTGCGGATGCCGGAGCGCGCCAGATCGCGCGCGATGGGCAGGGTCATGCCAACGATGCCGCCCTTGGAGGCGCTGTAGGCGGCCTGGCCGATCTGGCCGTCGTAAGCCGCCACAGATGCGGTAGAGATCAATACACCGCGCTCACCCGTGGCTTCGGGTTCGTTCTTTTCCATGGCTTCTGCGGCCAGGCGGATCATGTTGAAGCTGCCCACCAGGTTGACGGTGATGGTTTTGCTGAACACACCCAGGGCGTGTGCGCCTTTTTTGCCCACGGTTTTTTCAGCCGGGGCAATGCCTGCGCAATTCACCAGGCCCATGAGTTTGCCCAGCGATTGGGCCTTGGCCACCACGGTCTGGCCGTCGGCCTCCTGGCTCACGTCGCAGCGCACAAAGCTGCTGGCGCCGCCGAGTTCGCGGGCCACGGCCTGGCCCTTGTCGGCCTGCATGTCGGCCACCACCACGGTGGCACCGTTGGCTGCCAGCATACGTGCCGTGCCTTCACCCAGGCCCGATGCGCCGCCGGTGACGATGAAAACTTTTCCTGCGATGTCCATGTTTGCTCCTTGGCTTTTCTAGTTGACGTTAACGTAAACGTCAATTATGTCTCAAGAGTGTGTGTTCTATTTTTTGCTGGCGTTGTGTTCCAGCGCAAAACGCAGCAGGGCGGCGCTGCTGTCTAGGCCAAAACGCTGGCGGATGTTGGCGCGGTGTGCGTCCACGGTGCGTGGGTCTGTACCCAGCACGCGGCCAATCTCTTTGCTGGTCAGGCCTTGGGCCACCAGCGCCAACACCTCGGCTTCACGCGTGGTGAGTGTGGGTTGCAACTGGCGCCGGTCAAGTGCGCGCTTCAAGCCAGCAGGGTAGTGGGTGGCGCCGCGCATCACGGCTTCAATCGCCTGCACCAACTCTGCGGCTTCAGACTCTTTCACCACAAAGCCCTGTGCGCCCACATCAAAGGCTTGCAGCATGTGTTCTTCCTGTGTGGACGCCGTGAACACCACGTAGCGGATCTGCGGCTGGCGCTGGCTCAACTGGCGTATCAGCTCTATGCCGCTGGTGGGCTTCATCTGCAGGTCGGTGAGCACGATGTCGGGCTGGGTTTGCTCGGCGCGGTCCAGCGCTTCTTCGGCGTTGCGCGCTTCGGCCACGACTTCTATGGGCAGGCCAAAGGCCGCCAGCAGGCTGATCAGGCTGTGCCGCATGACCGGGTGGTCGTCAACGATCAGCAGGCGTATGGGGGGTGAAGATGTGGTCACTTGAGTGCCGAAGGCGGTAGCCAGACGGTGAGTTGGGTGGAGCCGGGGGCGGACTCGATCTGGAAGCGCCCGCCCAGCATTTCGATGCGTTCACGCATATTGGTCAGGCCCAGGCCGGCGCGCACCTCGCGCAGCGTGGCGTCGACGTCGAAGCCCCGGCCGTCGTCGCCCAGCAGCAGGGTCAGGCCGGTCTCGCCATGCCGCAGCTGCAGCCACACATGTTGTGCGCCGGCGTGTTTTTCGACATTGGCCAAGGCTTCCTGTGCCACGCGGAACATGGCCGTGGCCACGGCTTCGGGCATGGGCGGCAAGTCATCTACCTGGGTCTTGACCGCCGCGCCGGTGCGTGCACCGAACTCATCGGCGGTTTGCACCAGCGCGCTGGCCAGGCCCAGATCGTCCAGCAGGGTGGGGCGCAGGTTGTGCGAGATACGCCGCACGTCGCGCATGGCGCCTTGCACCAGGCCAATGCCGTGTTTCAGGGTCTGGGCGGCCTCGGGTTTGCCGCGCTCGATTTGCAGCAGCGCCGACTCACAGACAAACTTCACCGACAGCAGCAGTTGGCTGATGCCATCGTGCAACTCGCGCGCCACGCGTGAACGTTCGTCTTCCTGTGAATGCACCACCTTTTGTGCCATGGCGCGCAGCTTGCTGTCGGCGGCGCGCTGCTCATAAATGTTCAGCGCCAGGCCACCGGCCGCGACCAGCAACAACGCGGCCGAGGCGATGAACAGGATCTGGTTGCGCGTTTTCTGCACCGCCACGCCGGTGGACTGGGTGATCAGTACCTGGGCTTCCTGCAGATGGTCCAGGTACAGGCCGGTGCCTATCACCCAGCCCCACTCGGGCACCAGCTCCACATAGCCGAGCTTGCGTTCTTCACGCCCGGTAGATGGGCGGTTCCACATGTAGTCGACAAAACCGCCACCCGCCTGTGCCTGGTGGATGAGTTGCTGGATCATGGGCGCGCCGGTGCTGTCGCGCAGCTCCCACTGGCTGCGGCCTTCGAGCTCGGCCAGGCGTGGGTGCATCAGGCTATTGCCCTGCAGGTCGTAGACGAAGAAGTAATTGTCGTTGCCGAAGTCCATGCGCCGCAGCAGCTCCAGCGCCTCGCGCCGCGCCGCCGGGTCGGGGCCGGCCTTTTCGCTTGGGCGGCTGTTTTCATACAAGTGCAGCAGAGCGCGCCGCCCCACCTGCACGAAGTGCTGCAGCTCGTCCTTGCGCGCCTGCAGCAGTATGGGCTGCATGGCCGCCATCTGCGCCTCGGCGAGTTGGTCCGACTGCTGGCGCACCACCCACACCACCGCCACGATGGCCAGCACCAGCGGCATCACCGCCAGCAGCAACACCATAGACCGTAGACGCAATCTCAACCCTTGTTCACCCATGGGACGATTTTCTCACCTCCAAAAGAGGCCTAGGGAAAACCATTACGCAATCACACAGGGGTGGCCCCTGCATGCACACAGATGCGGCCCGACTCGGCGGCTTCGACACTGGCTGGCGGCAAGTTCCGCAGCTTCAGCTCCAAAAACGAAGAGACCATGCAAACCACACTCACCCAAAAACTCACCCGCCACGGCGTGTGGGCGCTGGTCGCCCTCACCGGCGCCGGTGCCCTGGCCACCATCGCTCTGCACCGCGGCGAAACCGTCAACGCCTTGTGGATCGTGGTCGCGGCCCTGGCGGTCTACCTGATCGCCTACCGCTACTACAGCCTGTTCATTGCCGACAAGGTGGTCTCGCTGAACCCCGCACGCGCCACACCGGCAACGCGGCACAACGATGGCCTGGACTATGTGCCGACCAACAAATACGTGCTGTTCGGCCACCACTTCGCGGCGATTGCCGGTGCGGGCCCGCTGGTCGGCCCGGTGCTGGCGGCGCAGATGGGTTATCTGCCGGGCATGTTGTGGATCCTGGCGGGTGTGGTGTTTGCGGGTGCGGTGCAGGACTTCTTGATCCTGTTCATCTCGACGCGGCGCGATGGCCGTTCGCTGGGCGACCTGATCAAGTCCGAGCTGGGGCCCATCCCCGGCGTGATTGCCTTGTTTGGCACCTTCATGATCATGGTGATCATCCTGGCGGTGCTGGCGCTGATCGTCGTCAAGGCCTTGGCCGACAGCCCTTGGGGCACGTTCACCGTGGGCGCCACCATTCCGCTGGCGCTGTTCATGGGCATCTACACGCGTTACATCCGGCCCGGCAAGATTGGCGAGGTGTCGGTCATAGGTCTGGTGCTGTTGATCGCTTCCATCGTCGTGGGCGGCCAGGTGGCGGCCAGCGAAACCTGGGCGCCGCTGTTCACGTTTGACGGCAAACAACTCACCTGGATGTTGATTGGCTACGGCTTCATCGCCTCGGTGCTGCCGGTGTGGCTGCTGCTGGCGCCGCGCGATTATTTGTCGACCTTTCTGAAGATAGGCGCCATCCTGGCGCTGGCCATAGGCATTGTGTTTATTGCGCCCGATTTGAAGATGCCGGCCATCACGCGTTTTGTCGATGGCAGCGGGCCGGTGTGGTCGGGCAGCTTGTTCCCGTTCCTGTTCATCACCATTGCGTGTGGCGCGGTGTCGGGCTTTCATGCCTTGATCTCCTCGGGCACCACACCCAAGCTGCTGGAAAACGAAACCCATGCGCGTTTCATCGGTTATGGCGCCATGCTGGTGGAGTCGTTTGTCGCCATCATGGCGCTGGTGGCCGCATCCATCATTGAGCCCGGTGTTTACTTCGCCATGAACAGCCCGGCCGCCGTGCTGGGCAGCACGGCCGAAAGCGCCGCGCAAGTGATCTCGCAATGGGGCTTTGTGGTCACGCCGGACATGTTGATCCAGACCGCCAAGGACGTGGGTGAAACCAGCATCATCTCGCGTGCCGGTGGTGCTCCTACGCTGGCCGTGGGCATGGCGCAAATCTTCTCGCACATGCTGGGCGGCAAGGCCATGATGGGCTTCTGGTACCACTTCGCCATTCTGTTTGAAGCGCTGTTCATCCTGACCGCCGTGGACGCGGGCACACGCGCCGGCCGCTTCATGCTGCAGGACTTGCTGGGCACCTTTGTGTCATCACTGAAGAAGACGGATTCGTGGGTCAGCAACGGCCTGGCCACCGGCCTGTGTGTCGCGGCCTGGGGCTACTTCCTGTACCAGGGTGTGGTGGATCCGCTGGGCGGCATCAACACACTGTGGCCGTTGTTTGGCATCTCCAACCAGATGCTGGCCAGCGTGGCCCTGGTGCTGGGCACGGTGGTGTTGTTCAAGATGAAGCGCGAGCGTTTTGCCTGGGTCACGCTGCTGCCCACGCTGTGGCTGCTGGCCTGCACCATGACGGCCGGTTGGTTAAAGGTGTTTGATGCCAGCCCCAAGGTCGGCTTCCTGGCGCACGCGGACAGATACCAGCTGGCGTTGGCGCAGGGCCAGTTGCTGGCCCCGGCCAAGTCGCTGGACCAGATGCAGCGCATCATCTTCAACGACTATCTGGACGCCGGCCTGTGTCTGTTCTTCATGTTTGTGGTGGTCAGCATCGTGGCCTTCGGCATCCGTGCCTGCCTGGTGGCGCGACGCAGCAGCGCGCCTACCGTGCAGGAGTCTTCTGGCCCATTGCCAACGGCTGTCTGACATGCTGGAGCAACTCACCACCATGGGCCGCTACCTCGGCCAGACCGCGCTGCTGATGGTCGGTATGCCGAACTACGACAGTTACGCTGCCCACCAGCGTAGCCAGCACCCGGATGCGCCGGTGATGAGCTACGAAGAGTTTTTCCGCGAGCGCCAGGAAGCGCGCTACGGTGGTGGCGGCAAAGGTGGGCGGGTAGGGCGCTGCTGCTGAGTCAGCTCTGCTTTTCCGCCAACACGGCAATCAACTGGCGGCGGATGATGGCCGTGATGTGCTCACGGCCTACCTGCTCCAGGATGCCGATTTGCCGCGTCACCGGGCGCCCCGGCAGACGCAGCACACACAGGCTGCTGTCGTTCTCCCAGTCGGCGCCCTTTTGCAGCGGCACAATCGTCACGCCCACGTTTTGCCGCACCAACTCGACAATCGCTGAGACGGCGCTGAGCTCCAGCAGGTCCTGCGGCACCTGGCCCAGCTTGCGCAGGGTTTGTTCTATGCGCACACCGCTCACGGTGCGCCGGTCAAAACGCAGAAACGGCTGGTCGCGCAGCAGCGCCTTGATGTTGCTGCCCGGCCCGGCCACCTGTGAGCTGGCAATCATGGCCAGCGGCTCCACGTACAGCGGCGTCCACAACAGGCCGCGTAACTCTTGCTGCGAGTCCTCCACAAAGATGGCCGCGTCGACATTGCCGTTTTTCACACTTTGCGCCAGGCCACTCGACTCCTGCATCACCAGGCGCACGTTCAGCTTGGGGTAGATGGGCTTCAACTGCAGCATGGTGCGCGACAGCAGCCCCATGGCCGAGACGATGCAGCCCACGGTGACGGTGCCGGCGATGTCGTTCTCGTCGTTCAAACCGGCACGCATCTCGTCGTAGCAGCCTATGATTTTTTCGGCGTGTGGAATCAACGCGCGCCCAGCTTCGGACAACACCACACCTCGCCCGGAGCGCGCGAACAGTGCGGTTTTCAGTTCGTTCTCGAGTGCCCGCATTTGCAGCCCCACCGCCGCCTGGGTCAGCGCCACCCTGCCCGAGGCTTCGACAAATGAGCCGCTTTGCGCCACGGCCAGAAAGGTGCGCAGAAAACGAATGGTGCTCATGCTGAAACCTCTAAATACTAAATAAGACCTTTAGTATCTTAAAAGAAAATATGGATATATCTTTTTGAATCTTTGACGAACAATTCCATCAGACAAATGGTTGACATCTGAATCTGTTAGGCCTCGCCTTTCAGGGGCTTGTGTCCACCTTAGGGCGACGCTGAATAAGTCTTCGTGATGGCGCGCCCCTCGGTTTGGGATGAGATGCAAGGCCTGACTCGTCAATGCAGCCACAGCCATAGCCCAAGCTATGGCGCGGATTTGCAACGCAGCAGCTCGCCCAAAACGAGGGAACGCGGCGCACGAGGGACTTGTTCAGCGTTGCCCAGGCTTTCACCTACTGACGGACATTGAATGGCTCACTTGCAAGACCTCCCTATCGCTGACCCAGCGGAACAAGCAGACCCTGCCTTTGGCGCCCAACGTGCGGCCGCCATCTACGACGTGGGCCACAGCACCATTTTTGCCTCGCGCAGCGACCCGCGTTTTGCCTACTGCACTTATGCGCCGCCAAGCACCGGCCTGGAAAAACACCCGCGCCAGCTGGTGGTGGTGATGCACGGCACGGGCCGCGCCTTTACCGAATACCGCGACGCGTTTGCCGAATTCGCCAAGTGGAACGACTGCATCGTGTTGTGCCCGCTGTTCCCCGTGGGGCCACAAGGCGACGGCAACCGCGACGGCTTCAAGCAACTGCGTGAAGGCAACATCCGTTACGACGACATCCTGCTCGACATGGTGGCCGAGGTGGGTGAGAAGTTTGGCTGCGACTTCTCCAAGTTCGCGCTGTTTGGCTACTCGGGTGGTGGCCAGTTTGTGCAGCGCTTCGGCCTGTTGCACCCCGAGCGCCTGTGGGCCTTGTCGATTGGTGCGCCGGGTTCGGTCACGCTGCTGGATGTGAACCAAGACTGGTGGGTGGGCGTGCGCAACTTCGAGCAGAAGTTTGGCAAGCCGCTGAACCTGGATCTGCTGCGCCAGTTGCCGGTGCATTTGATCGTTGGCAAGGCCGACATCGAAACCTGGGAAATCACCCACCAGGAAGGTGGCAAGTTCTACATGCCCGGCGCCAACGACGCCGGCCGCACCCGCCCCGAGCGCCTGGAGACGCTGCGTCAATCGTTTGCAGCCAATGGTGTGGCCGCTACCATGGACCTGGTCGACAACGTGCCACACAACGGCCTGGCCTGCTGCGACAAGGTGCAGGACTTCCTGGCGGCCACGCTGCGCATCATGCGAGCGGGGGCGGCCCACATGGCGCGTTAAGCCGCCGGCTCCATCTACCCCAACCAAATCCCCACACCATGTTTCGTTTCGCCCTGAACCGTTTGATCATGGCTTTGCCGACCCTGCTGATTGTGGCGGTCGCTGTCTTTGTTCTCATCCGCCTGATCCCTGGTGACCCGGCGCAACTGCTGCTCGGCGATCTGGCCGACCCGGTGCGACTGGCCGAGCTGCGCGCCCGCCTGGGGCTGGATCAAAGCTGGCCAGTGCAGTTTGGCATCTGGTCAGGTCACGCCTTGCGTGGTGACCTGGGGGTGTCCATCACCACGGGCGAGCCGGTACTGCACCTGGTGTGGAGCCGCTTCCTGGTCAGCGCGCAAATCGTGCTGGTGGCCGTGTTCATGGCGGCGTTGGTGGCCGTGCCCGCCGGCATGATCGCCGCCTGGCGGCAAAACCGTTGGCCCGACCTGGCGTTGGTGGGGGCTGCCACCTTGCTGGTGTCGCTGCCGACGTTCTGGCTTGGCCTGCTGTTGCTGCTGCTGTTCGGCTTGAAGCTCGAATGGCTGCCGGTGGTGGGTTATGTGTCGGTGATGAACGACTGGAAGTCCGGCCTGCTGTATCTGGTGATGCCCATCCTCACGCTGTTCCTGCATGAGATTGGTGTATTGATCCGCATGGCGCGGGCCAGCACGCTGGAGGTGCTGCGCCTGGACTACATCACCCACGCGCGCGCCAAAGGTTTGTCGGAATTTGCGGTGATGACGCGCCACGCATTCCGCAACGCCTTTGGCCCGACCTGGACGTTGATTGGCCTGGTGCTGGGCAATCTGCTGGGCGGTGTGGCGGTGGTCGAGACGGTGTTCACCATTCCCGGCCTGGGCCGCTTGTTGGTCGACGCGATTTTTGCGCGCGACTACCCGGTGATCCAGGGTTGTTTGTTGTTTGTGGCGGTGATCTACGTGTTGACCAACTTGCTGATCGACTTTTGCTACCCCTTCTTTGACCCACGGGTGCTGGCCGAATGAAGAAGAAACTTTCTCCCCAAGCGCTGATTGGCCTGTTGGTGGTGGGCACCATTGTGCTGGCCGCCATCGTCGGCCTGTTCTGGACCCCTTATGCCCCGCTGCAGATTAACTTCTCGGCACGTTTCAAGCCGCCGGGCGGCGCCTACTGGCTGGGCACGGACGAGTTTGGCCGCGACGAGTTGTCGCGCCTGATGGCGGGCGCCTCCAACAGCCTGTGGATCAGCTGCCTCACGGTGTTGTTTGCGGTGACGGTGGGCAGCGCCATTGGTGTGGTCACCGGCTTTGTGCGTGGCTGGACCGACCGCATCGTCATGGCCTTCATCAACGCCTTGCTGGCCTTCCCGGGCTTGCTGCTGGCGCTGGCGCTACTGGCGGTGTTTGGTGCCAACCAATACGGCATCATCCTGGCGCTGGGCCTGGCCTACACACCATCGGTGACACGCATCGTGCGTGGCACGGTGTTGTCGCTGCGTGAAAAAGAGTTCATCGAGTCGTCGCGGGTGTTGGGCAACTCCGAGCTTTACACCATGGTGCGCCATGTCTTGCCCAACTGCGTGGCGCCGCTCACGGTGCTGGCCACGTCCATGTTTGGCTGGGTGATTTTGTCGGAGAGCGCGCTGTCCTTCCTCGGCCTGGGTGTGCCGCCACCGGCACCGACCTGGGGCAATATGCTGGCCTCGGCACGTCCCTACATGAACCAGGCCGCGTATCTGTCTATCTTTCCCGGCTTGTGTATTGCGCTCACGCTGCTGGGCATCAACTTTCTGGGCGACGCCGTGCGCGACCTGCTCGACCCGCGTATGAAGGGTGTGGAATGAATATGGCCATCCCTGCAAAAGCATTACAAGTGTCAACGCCCCTGGTTGAGGTTTCCGGCCTGAGCCTGGCGGTAGGCCATCAAGGTCGCGAGATTGTGCGCGATGTCAGCTTCACCATCATGCCGGGCGAGTTTGTCGGCATCGTGGGTGAGTCCGGAAGCGGCAAGACCCAAGCCGCACGCGCCATACTGGGCCTGACACCGCCACCGCTGGTGCGCACCGCCGGGCGCATTCTGTTTGAGGGTGAAGACCTTTCGACGGTCACACCCGCACGTTTGCGTGAACTGCGGGGTGCGCGCATAGGCATGGTGTTCCAGGAGCCCATGACCTCGCTCAACCCTTCCATGACCATAGGCCGTCAGTTGGACGAAGGCCTGGCCTTGCACCGCCCCGAGCTGAGTCCTGCAGAGCGCCAGACACGTGTGCTGCAGATGCTGACACGTGTGGGCATCACCGATCCCAAAGCCGCCTTGGCCGCCTGGCCACACGAGTTTTCTGGCGGCATGCGCCAGCGCATGATGATTGCGTCGGTGATGCTGCTCGAGCCCGCGCTGCTGCTCGCCGATGAGCCGACCACAGCGCTGGACGCCGTGGTGCAGCGCGATGTGCTGGAACTGCTGGTGCAACTCACGCGCGAAAAGAACACGGCGGTGCTGTTGATCAGCCACGACTTGCCCATGGTGGCGCGTTACACCGAGCGTGTGATCGTCATGCAGCACGGTGTGGTGGTCGAAGCCGGTGGCACGGCCGAGCTGCTGGCCGCCCCCACACAAGACTACACACGCAAACTGCTGGAGGCGATTCCGCGCCGCCAGCCCGCGCGCAAGCTGCCCGTGGCGCATCCGGTGGTGGAAGTGCGCGGCCTGGTGTTCGACTACCCGGGCCACCGCCGCCTGTTTGGCAAAACGCCTGGCAAACGGGTGTTGCACGGCATAGACCTGGCCATACAGCCCAGGGAAATCGTCGCGGTGGTAGGCGGCTCGGGTTCGGGCAAAACCACGCTGGGGCGGGTGATTGCGGGACTGCTCACACCCACCGATGGCGACGTGCGTTTCCGTGGCGGCGCCATCCACAAGCGTGATCCGGGCTGGCGCGACTACCGGCTGAATTGCCAGATGGTGTTCCAGGACCCGTATTCGTCGCTCAACCCGCGCATGACCATTGGCCAACTGGTGGGCGAGGGCCTGCGCCAGGTGGACGATATGTCGAATGCCGACAAACGTGCCCGCGTGACCAAGATGCTGCAAGAGGTGGGCTTGGGCGGCAATTTTGCCGAACGTTTTGCACACGAGTTGTCTGGCGGCCAACGCCAGCGTGTCGCCATTGCGCGTGCGCTGGTGCGCCATCCGGCTTTTGTGATTGCCGATGAACCGGTGTCGGCACTCGATGTGACGGTGCGCGCACAAGTGCTGGAACTGTTTGCCGAGCTGCAGGACCGCCATGGTTTCTCCTGCCTGTTCATCAGCCACGACCTGGGTGTGGTGGAGCAGGTGGCCGACCGTGTGCTGGTGATGCAGGCCGGCCGCATCATCGAGCAGGGGCCGCGTGATGCGGTGTTTGATGCACCACAGCAGGCCTATACCCGCGAGCTGCTTTCGGCCATTCCGGCGCTGGTGCCTGTTCCCGGTGGCGGCATGCAGCTCAAGTGGCGCTTTGACGATGCCGACGCCACAGCTCCTCGCGAATCCGCGCTTGTGATCTGAATTTCTACGACTTCGACCCTTCCATCTTTTTCAAGGAAACCCGTCATGCGTTCTATCCCGTTGAAATCCCTTACCGCTAGGCCTGTGGCATTGGCGATGATGGCCTTGTGTGGCAGCGTTTCTGCGCAGCCACAGCCTACACAAATCGTGGTCGCACAACCGGCGGACATACGCTCCACCAATCCTGGCGTGAACCGCGACAACACCACCGACGGTGTGGTGCTCAACATTGTCGAAGGCCTGGTGGGCTACCACGAGAACGGCACCGTGGGCCCCTTGCTGGCGCGCTCCTACACCACCAGCGCCGACGGCCTGACCTACACCTTCAAGCTGCGCACCGGCGTGAAGTTCCATAACGGCGACCCCATGACCTCGGCCGATGTGTTGTGGAGCTGGAAGCGCTACATGGACCCTAAGACCGACTGGCGCTGCCTGTCCGAGTTTGACGGCCGCTCGGGCGTGAAGGTGGTCAACGCCACCGCACCCGATGCCCAAACCTTTGTGCTGCAGCTCGACAAACCCTCGGCTGTGTTCCTCGACACGCTGGCCCGCACCGACTGCGCCATGGCCGCCGTCATCAGCAAGAAATCCGTGAAGGAAGACGGCAGCTGGGACAAACCCATAGGCACAGGCCCGTTCAAGTTCGATGAGTGGAAACGTGGCGAGTTTGTCACCATGAGCGCCTTTGCCGACTACCAATCGCCACCCGGCAACAAGGCCGACGGTTACCTGGGCCTGAAGACACCACAAGTGGCGCAGGTGAAGTTCTTGACCGTGCCCGACATGTCCACGTCTAAGGCCGGGCTGCAATCGGGCGCCATCGATGCCACACAAATCACGTCTTCCGATGTGCAGGAACTCAAGGCCAACCGCGCCGTGAAGGTGATGGGTGCCGTGGACGCCGGCAAAAATACGCTGCTGATGCAAACCAACGACCCGGTGCTGAAAGACGAACGTATTCGCCAGGCGATTGCCTATTCGCTGGACATGAAGCAGATCGTGGCGGCATCGTCCGAAGGCCTGGCCCACGTCAACAACTCGGCCATACAGGAGACCTCGGGCTTCTACAGCGCTGTCCAGAAAAAGGGTTACGAGTACAACCCGGCCAAGGCCAAGAAGCTGTTGCAGGAAGCGGGCTACAAGGGCCAGGCTATCGTCATCCAGGCCAACAAACGTGCGCACGTGCCCAGCTTCTCGGTGGCCGTGTTGAGCCAGGCCATGATGCAGGCCGTGGGCATCAATGCGCAGATCGAAGTGCTGGAATGGGCCACACAGCTGGACCGCTACAACAGCGGCAACTACCAGATGAGTTCGTTCACCTATTCCTCGCGCCTTGATCCGGCGCTGAGTTACGAGCAGTTCTCCGGCGTCAAAGCCAAGCAGCCGCGCAAGGTCTGGGATGACCCGGTGGCGCAAAAGCTCATCGACCAGAGCTTTGTCGAAGCCGACCCGAAAAAGCGCCAGGCCCTGTTTGACCAGTTGCACACGCAGATGATCACCAAGACCCCGCTGATCGTGCTCTACAACGTGACCGACTCGTGGGGCGTGCGCACGCGTGTCAGCGGCTTCACCGTCTGGGAAGGCAAGCCTTTTCTCTGGGGTACCCGTCTCGGCAGCAAATAAGCGCTGTCGCTTAGCCACTGAATTTGCAGGCCAGGCAGACCACCAGTGTGTGGTCTGCGCCGCCGCATGTCTTCACTCAAAGCCAACTGGGGCTCACCATGATCAACAACATCCAACAGTTTCCTTTTATCTCCGTTTCCGGCGCGCCGTTTGAGCGTGGCGTTTTGTATGGCCAACAGGCCAAGGAACGTGTGCACGGCAGCGTGCGCCTCTACGGTCAAACGCTGGTGCACCTGGGCTACAGCGAGCAGGCACGCAAACGCCTGATCGACTTTTTCGCCAAGCAGATCGAGAACTTTGCGCCGCACTATGTCGAAGAAATGCGCGGCATTGCGCAGGGCGCAGGCGTCACGTTTGAAGACATCGTGATGATCAACGCCCGCACCGAAGTGCTGGCCAAGGCGCGTGCCGAGAAGGTGGAAGCCGTGGACAGCGAACCCGGCGACGGCTGCACTGGCGCGCTGATCTTGCCCGAGCGCTCGGCCACCGGCAACCTGATCCACGGCCAGAACTGGGACTGGCGCGCAGAGTGTGTCGAGACCTCCATCGTGCTGCGTGTGCGCAATGACAACGGGCCAGACTTTCTGACCTTTGTCGAGGCCGGTGGCCTGGCGCGCAGCGGCTTCAACAGCGCCGGTGTGTCCATCACCGCCAACTACCTGGAGTCGGACCGCGACTTCACGCAACTGGGTGTGCCGCTGTCGCTGATACGGCGCAAGGTGCTGGAGCAGGAGATCTTCTCGCTGGCCATGAAGGCCGTGGGCACCACACCCAAGTCATGCTCGAACAACATCATGCTGGGCATGGCCGAAGGTTTTGGCATCGACTTTGAATGCACCACCAACGAGTCGTTTGCGATCTACCCGGGCGAGGACGGCCTGATCGTGCACGCCAACCATTGGGTCAGCGAGGTCGCGCTGGGCAAGCTGGTCGACATGGGCCTGGGCCAGTCACCCGACAGCCGTTACCGCGACTGGCGTGTGCGCAAACTGCTGAACCAGAAAGACAAGCTGGGCCGTGCCGACCTGAAGGCCGCGTTCTTCGACGACTTTGGCGCGCCGTATTCGGTGTGCCGTCCGCCGCGTTTGGGCAGCCACGACAACCTCTCGGCCACGGTGGCCATGGTCATCATGGAGCCGGCCGTGGGCGAGATGGAAGTCGCGCCGCTGCCAGCCATCCACAAGGTGTTCACGCGTTATAGCCTGAAAGACGAGCCGGTGTTGGTCGCCGCCTGAAGCTTTTCCACAGTCTAAGAAAAACAAGCCTGCAACGGGCTTTGTGCAAGTGGGAGGTGCTATCGATTCGGTAGCACCTCCCGCTTCGTTTTTGGGGCGTGCAAGTGTTGTCAGGCGATAGCCATTACACATCGCATCGCAAAAAATAGCATCTATCCCGGTTCAGCCCCGCCACCTACCATCGCCGCGCAGACCAGCCCATGTGATGCCGGCTGGATGCGGATGATGGCGGTTCGCCATCTCCCCTAAAACGATGAAGAGGAGACAACCCGTGAGAATTTCCAAGCCCTTTTGTGGCGGCCTGTCGGTCTTGATGTTGAGTGTGTTGGCCGCCTGTGGTGGTGGTAGTGATGCCAGCTTGCAGGTCGCCAAGGGCACGGTGTTGAAGAACGTGACGGTGGTGAACACGCGCGACGGCGCACTCTCTACCGGCATGTCGGTGATTGTCGACGGTGGGAAGATTGTGCAGGTCACCAACCTGCCGGTGAACACCTCGGGCACGGCGCAGGCGGTCGATGGCACAGGCAAGTTTGTCGTGCCGGGCTACCTCGACATGCACGCGCACGTGGTCGAAACTGCAGACCTGATGCCTACATACTTTCCGCTGCTGATCGCCAATGGCGTGACCGGTTTTCGTGAAGAGTCGGACTCCGATGCCAACAAGGCGCGTGGCGCCAAGGTCAACGCCGATGTGGCGGCTGGCCTGCTCGACGCGCCCGAAGTCATCTTCAACGGTGGTGAAGCCCACCTGAACCCGGCGCTGAGTGCCTTGGCCGCGAGCAATGCTGGCATGCCCTCGATAGACCACCTGGGCGCGGGCTGGGGACTGCTGATGGATTGCTCGACCGAAGAGGCCACGTTGCGCCCGGCGGCCTTGGCCGGAGCTTATAAGCCACCGTTTCCGGCCGACTATGTGGCCAACCCGCGCGCTTATGACGGCGCGCAGAACGCCCAGTTCTACCAGCGCATCTTCGACACCTATAGCGAGAGCAAATGTGTGGCGCTGAACCAGGCCTTTGTGAAGAACAACACCTGGCAAACACCCACACTGATCCGCTTGCGCACCCAGGACTGGGGCAACGATGCGCTCTACCGCGCCGACGCGAACCTGGCCTACGTCGACAAGACGCGTATTGCCGGCTGGAACAAGCTGGGCGACCAGTTCGCCACCTTGCCCGCCAGTGCCGTGACCACGCTGCAGCAGTTCTACGGGCTGCAGAAAAAGAGCCTGAAGCTGATGCAGGACAACGGCGTGAAGATCATGGCCGGCTCCGATGTCGGCGGCGTTTGGCTCATCGCCGGTTTCAGTTTGCTGCAAGAGTTTCGCGAGCTGACCGCAGCGGGCCTTACGCCGCTGCAGGTGCTGCAGACCACCACGCTGAACCCGGCGCAATTCTTGAAGCGTGAAACCAGCATGGGCACGGTGGAGGCGGGCAAAAATGCCGACCTTGTGCTGCTGGACGCGAACCCTATCGCCAGCGCCGCCAACCTGGAAAAGATCTCGGGTGTGATGCTGCGTGGCAAATACTTCCCCAAGACGGCACTCGACAAAATGAAGAGTGATGTGGCCGCGGCCTACGCACGCTGATCCGCCACGGCGCCAGCGCTGCTTTAGAGCGGCGCTGGCAGCAGGCGGCGCAGTGCTTCAAAGAACAGGTCGGACTGCTCACGCTCACCCTGGATTTGTGCCGCCACGTGGGCGGCCAGCTTGGCATCCACGGGTTTGAGCGGCCGGCCTGTGCTCTGGGCAATGACCTGGTGCAGGCAGGCGCGCTCCAGGTAGTAGAGGTCGTCGTAGGCATGGGCGATGGTGTGGCCGGTGACGATCACGCCATGGTTGGCCAGAAAGGCGATGTCCTTGTTGGTGTTTTCGCCCATCATGCTGCTGGCAATACGTTCACCCTCGGCATCGTCCAGCGCCAGGCCGTTGTATTCAGCATCAATGGCGATGCGGCCCATGTAGCGCATGGCGTTCTGGCTCAGCGTGGGGTCGAGTGCGCGTTCCACGGTGAGCGTGAGCGCCGTGGCATAAGGCATGTGGCAGTGCAGCACCACCGCGCGCCCGGTCAGCCGGTGCAGCGCACCGTGGATGAACAGCGCCGTGGGTTCCACGCGGTGGCGGCCGGCCAGTACCTGGCCGTGTACGTCTATGAGCACGATGTCGTCGGGGCCCACTTCGCTCCAGTGCAGGCCGCGCGGGTTGATCAGGTAGCGGTTCTGGGCGCCGGGCAGCATCACGCTGAAGTGGTTGCAGACGCCTTCTTCCAACTGGTGGTGTGCCGCCGCACGCAGGGCCAGGGCCAGGTCTTCGCGCAGTTGGCGCACGGCGGGGCTGGTGTATTCGGCTTGGGCGCCGTCGAGATGGGGAGGCTGTTGCGTCATCGTAGGAGTCCTTGGTGGGCATTGGTGGGAAGGGCGCACACGGCTCCATACATCCGTCGGCGCGCCACCTCGGCAGTTTGGCGAAGTAGCGTGCGCCAATCGGCGGGAGCCCATCCTTGAAATCGTACAGGCTGTTGTGCAAGACCACATCCCCGGGTGTGCCCGTAGCACCGCCGGTGCCATGCCCTCCAAAATCGCGCGCATAAAAAAAGCCCGGCATGAACCGGGCTTTTGGGGTGCTTGCAGCGTTTGCGGCTGGCACGAGATGCGTTAGAGGTGCATCAGGCGCTGAAGAAATTGCGCAGGCGGTCGGTCCAGCTTTCGCCGGACGGTGAATGTTTGCCGCCGCCTTTTTTCAGCGACTCTTCAAGCTCACGCATCAGCTTGCGCTGGTGCTCGGTGAGCTTGACTGGCGTTTCCACCGAGATGTGGCAATACAGATCGCCAGGGTAGCTGTCGCGCACACCCTTGATACCCTTGCCGCGCAGCCGGAACTGCTTGCCGGCCTGCGTGCCTTCGGGAATGTCGATCGCGGCCTTGCCTTGCAGCGTCGGCACTTCGATCTCGCCACCCAGGGCGGCGGTGATGAAGCTCACCGGCACCGAGCAGTGCAGGTCGCCACCGTCGCGCTCGAAGATGTCGTGTTTCTTCAGGCGGATCTCGATGTACAGGTCACCCGAGGGGCCGCCGTTCGAGCCAGGCTCGCCGTTGCCAACCGAGCGGATGCGCATGCCGTCGTCTATGCCCGCAGGAATCTTCACTTCCAGCGTCTTTTGCTTCTTGATCTTGCCCTGGCCGCTGCACACCGTGCAGGGGTCGGGAATGATCTTGCCCGCACCACGGCAGGTGGGGCAGGTTTGCTGCACACTGAAGAAGCCCTGGCGCATCTGCACCGTGCCGGCACCCGAGCAGGTGCCGCAGGTCTTGGCGCTGGTGCCGGGCTTGGCGCCGCTGCCGTGGCAGGTGTCACAGGCTTCCCAGCTGGGGATGCGGATCTGCGCTTCCTTGCCACGTGCGGCTTCTTCCAGCGTGATGTCCATGGCGTAGCTGAGGTCGTTGCCACGGAACACCTGACGTCCACCACGCGCGCCGCCACGACCACCTTGCTGGCCAAACATGTCGCCGAAGATGTCGCCGAAGGCCTCGGCGAAACCGCCAAAACCTTCACCGCCGCCGCCGGGGCCGCGCATATTCGGGTCGACACCGGCGTGGCCGTACTGGTCGTAGGCCGCGCGTTTTTGCGGGTCCGACAACATTTCGTAGGCTTCTTTGGCGTCCTTGAACTTTTCTTCGGCAGCCTTGGCAGCATCACCCTGGTTGCGGTCAGGGTGGTACTTCATCGCAAGCTTGCGATAAGCCTTTTTCATTTCTTCCTCGGACGCGTTCTTGGGAACGCCGAGGATCTCGTAATAGTCTCTCTTGGACATGGTGCTGTAGTTCAGGGGCAGGTGATGAACACAAACGCCGCACTAGGGCAATATTCCAGTGCGGCGCGTCGTAGCATGGGACGAGTCCTTAGCCAGTGTTTGCTCAGGCCTTAGCCCTTCTTCACTTCCTTGACTTCCGCGTCCACAACGTTGTCGTCGGCTGGCTTGGCCGATGCAGATTCCGTACCAGCCGAGCCACCTGCGGCACCCGCAGCAGCGGCTTCTTCAGCGCCTTGCTTGGCCTGCATGTCGGCGTACATCTTTTCGCCCAGCTTTTGGCTGGCGGTCATCAGCGCGTTGGTCTTTTCTTCGATGGCGGTCTTGTCTTCACCCTTGAGGGCTTCTTCCAGGTCCTTCACCGCAGCTTCGATCTTTTCCTTCTCGCCGGCTTCGAGCTTGTCGCCGTATTCGGTCAGGTTCTTCTTCACGCTGTGCACGCTGGCTTCGCCTTGGTTACGGGCCTGCACCAGTTCGAGCTTCTTCTTGTCGTCGGCGGCATTCAGTTCCGCGTCCTTCACCATCTTCTGGATTTCTTCTTCCGACAAACCGGAGTTCGCCTTGATGGTGATCTTGTTTTCCTTGCCAGTGCCCTTGTCCTTGGCGCCGACGTGCAAGATGCCGTTGGCGTCGATGTCGAACGACACTTCGATCTGTGGCGTGCCACGTGCTGCTGGTGGAATGCCTTCGAGGTTGAACTCACCCAACAGCTTGTTGGTGGTGGCGATTTCGCGCTCACCCTGGAACACCTTGATGGTCACCGCAGGCTGGTTGTCGTCAGCGGTCGAGAACGTCTGGGCGAACTTGGTCGGGATGGTCGTGTTCTTGGCGATCATCTTGGTCATCACGCCGCCCAGGGTTTCGATGCCCAGCGACAACGGGGTCACGTCGAGCAGCAACACGTCCTTGCGGTCGCCGGACAACACCTGGCCTTGAATGGCGGCGCCCACGGCCACGGCTTCGTCGGGGTTCACGTCCTTGCGTGGTTCCTTGCCGAAGAATTCCTTCACCTTTTCCTGCACCTTGGGCATGCGGGTCATGCCGCCGACCAGGATCACGTCATGGATGTCGGCCACGGACACGCCGGCATCCTTGATGGCGGTGCGGCAAGGGGCGATGGTGCGTTCGATCAGCTCTTCCACCAGGGCTTCGAGCTTGGCGCGGCTGAGCTTGATGTTCAAGTGCTTGGGGCCGGTGGCATCCGCCGTCACGTAGGGCAGGTTGATGTCGGTGGCTGCGCTGTTCGACAGTTCGATCTTGGCCTTTTCAGCGGCTTCCTTCAGGCGCTGCAGGGCCAGCACGTCCTTGCTCAGGTCAACGCCTTGTTCTTTCTTGAACTCGGAGATGATGTAGTCGATGATGCGTTGGTCGAAGTCTTCGCCGCCCAGGAAGGTGTCGCCGTTGGTGGACAACACTTCGAACTGCTTTTCGCCATCAACGTCGGCGATTTCGATGATGGACACGTCGAACGTGCCGCCGCCCAGGTCGTACACGGCGATCTTGCGGTCAGCCTTGTCTTGTTTGTCCAGGCCGAAGGCCAGGGCCGCAGCGGTAGGCTCGTTGATGATGCGCTTGACTTCCAGACCGGCAATACGGCCAGCGTCCTTGGTGGCTTGGCGTTGTGCGTCGTTGAAGTAGGCCGGCACCGTGATCACGGCTTCGGTCACGGGTTCGCCGAGGTAGTCTTCGGCGGTTTTCTTCATCTTGCGCAGAATGTCGGCGGAGACTTGCTGGGCCGAGATCTTGTTGCCGCGCACTTCCACCCAGGCGTCGCCATTGTCGGCAGCGACGATCTTGTAAGGCATCAGGTCGATGTCCTTCTGGACTTCTTTTTCGGTGAACTTGCGGCCGATCAAACGCTTCACGGCGTAGAGCGTGTTCGTGGGGTTGGTCACGGCTTGGCGCTTGGCGCTGGCGCCGACCAGCACTTCACCGTCTTCCTGGTAAGCCACGATGGATGGGGTGGTGCGGGCGCCTTCGGAGTTCTCGATGACGCGCGAGGTGTTGCCTTCCATGACGGACACACAGCTGTTGGTGGTGCCGAGGTCAATACCGATGATTCTTCCCATTTTTAACTCCTGAAATTTTTGAAAAATTGTGGGGCTGAACAATTCAGCCTATGTGCTTAACTTGTGGATAACTTCTGGGACTTCAAGTCGTTTCGAATGTTTTTCCACAAAAAATCTAAGTTCTTTGGCTCTTACTTGGGAGCGCTGACCGTCACCAGGGCTGGGCGCAGCACACGGTCGACGATGAGGTAGCCCTTTTGCAGCACGGTGACCACCGTGTTGGCGTCCAGCTCGGACGGCACCATGCTGATGGCCTGGTGCTGGTGCGGGTCGAACTTGGTGCCGGCGGGCGGGTCGATTTGCACAACCTTGTTGCGCTCGAGTGCGCTCTTCAATTGGCGCAGCGTGGCTTCGGCGCCTTCGCGGATCTGCTCCACCGTGCCGTTCTGGATGGCCAGGCCGGCTTCCAGGCTGTCGGCCACGGGCAGCAGGCTTTCGGCAAAGCTTTCCAGGCTGAATTTGCGCGCTTTGGCAACTTCTTCTTCGGCACGGCGACGCGCGTTTTCGGCGTCGGCCTTGGCACGCAAGAACTGGTCGGCCAGATCGGCGCTTTTGGCTTTGAGCTCGGCCAACTCGGCTTGCGCTTGGGCCAAAGCTTCCACATCACTGGAGGCCAAACCGCTTTCGACCTCTTCAGGGATGGCGTTGGGATTGGGCTGGTGATAAGGATTGGATGTGGGTTCAGACATGCTTGTGAGTCGAAAAGTTGTAACGCTGCCCATACCTCTGGGCTAAGCCTTTGTTTTCAAGAGGGCTTTGGGCTGGATGAGCGATTTTTTGGCCGATTTACCCTGTTTGGGCAAGAAAACAGCCCCTAAACGACTGTTTGGGGGCTGTTTTACGTGTGCAGCCGCATGCTGCACGCAGGCGGACTTTAGCCTTGGACGTCGAGCAATTCAACGTCGAACTTCAGCGTGGCGTTTGGCGGGATCACGCCGCCGGCGCCGCGTGCGCCATAGCCCAGGGCCGCAGGGATGATCAGCGTGCGGAAACCGCCGACCTTCATGCCGGCCACACCTTCGTCCCAGCCCTTGATGACCATGCCGGCGCCCAGCGAGAACACGAATGGATCGTTGCGGTCTTTGCTGGAGTCGAACTTGGCACCTTGTGCGCCGTCGTTGTAGAGCCAGCCGGTGTAGTGCACCTTGACGTTCTGGCCCTTGCGGGCTTCGGCGCCTTCGCCGACGACTTTGTCTTCGTATTGCAGGCCGGATGCGGTGCTGTTCATCGGAATTCCTTGGTGAGATTGCTATTAAAACAGTAGCTGCTTGCGCACCGTGGATGCGCAGAGCAGGCTAAAAAACCGCTGAATTATGCCAGCAGCAAAGCTGATCTCAGCAAAATCAAACGCTTAGAGCAACTTACACGACTTTTCGGCGTGCCAAGTCGTGCATCAAGGCGCTGATGCCATAGGTCCATGGCTTCACCTTGTCGCTGGTGTTGACGCGGTTGGCCAGTTGGCCGAGTTGTGGTGTGGTCACCGTCACCACGTCGCCGACCACGTGGGTGAAGCCTTGGCCGGGGCCGTGGCGGTCTTGTGTGGGGGCAAACATGGTGCCCAGGAACAGCATAAAACCGTCGGGGTATTGGTGGTTGGCGCCGCTGGCCTGTTTGACCAGATCGAGCGGGTCGCGGCTGATCTGTGACAGGCTGCTGGCGCCATGCATGGTGAAGCCGGGTTTGCCGTCGATCGCCGGGCCATCGACACGCATGGCCAGGTCGCAGCGGCGCACGTCGTCGATGCTGAACTTGTCGTCAAACAAACGGATGAACGGACCAATGGCACACGAGGCGTTGTTGTCCTTGGCCTTGCCCAGCAGCAGCGCGCTGCGGCCTTCGAAGTCGCGCAGATTGACGTCGTTGCCCAAGGCCGCACCTTGTACTTCGCCGCGGCTGTTCACGGCCAAGACAATTTCGGGCTCGGGGTTGTTCCACACGCTGCCCGGATGGATGCCCACTTCGGCGCCAATGCCCACGGCGCTGAGCACCGGCGACTTGGTGAAGATCTCGGCGTCCGGTCCAATGCCCACTTCCAGGTATTGCGACCACACACCTTGCTGGATCAGCACTTCTTTGAGCGCCATGGCTTCCTTGGAGCCGGGCACCAGGCTGCGCAGGTTGTCACCGATCACGGCCACCACGGCCTTGCGCACCGACTCGGCCTTGCCGGCGTCGCCACGCGCTTGTTCTTCGATCACACGCTCCAGCATGGAGGCGACAAAGGTCACACCCGAGGCCTTGATGGCCTGCAGGTCATTGGGCGCCAGGAACCAGGGCAGGGCAGGGTTGCGTGCTTCTTCGGCCGAGTTGGCCAGCACGGCGGCGGTGTCGGCAATACGTTTGCCGGGCTGGGCACGCACCAGGGCGGCGGGCTTGGCCTGTTCCAGCAGTTGGCTGGCCGTGGCGGCGATGTGCTCCAGGCTGTAAATGCCGTCAGCCTGCACTTGTACCAGCACCGGGCCGGTGCCCTCGACCCAGATGCGGCCTATGAGCAAGGCCTGGGCGTGGTCGGCGGGAAGTGCTGCGGAGAGCGTCAAATGTTGCTGCATGAAATGTCTCGTTCCTATTGGGTGTTAGGTTTGTGTTGGTCTATGGCCGCTTCATGCCGAAGTGTGGCGTTGCCGGGTTCATGTGCCATGAAGGCTTGGTAACGTTAAGCGGTGTTTTGATTATGCTGACTTTCGCGCGCGCCCAGGCCGTAAATCGCAGAAGCGGCGCGGCAATGCTTTGGCTTCAGGCATCGCCATCGACGAGGGCGCGCATATCCGCCGGCGACAGCAGCACCTCGGCCGCGGTCAGCGAGTCGAGCAACTGGTGCAACTGGCGTGGGCCTATCAAGGCCATGGCCGGCAATGGCTGGCTCAGCACATAGCCCAGCGCAATCTGGGTGGGGCTGAGGCCGCTGCGCTGGGCCAGTTGCTGTACCCGTTCGCGCCGCGCCAGGTTGACCGGGTTGGTGAACCAGCGCTGTGATTTGTCGTTGGCGGCGCCCGGGCCTTGCAGCGGGCGCGAGAAAAAGCCCTTGGCCTGGGCGGTATAGGCCATCACCGGGAATTGCTGTTGCTGGTAACACGCCAACTCGGCCTGGTCCATCACCACACGGGTGTCGTCTTCCTGTGCCTCGGCGCTGGAGACCGCCAAACTCCACTGCAGTTGGCTGGCGCACAGCCTGGGCAGACCATGCTGCTCGGCATAACGGTTGGCCGCCAGGATGCGCTGGGCGCGCCAGTTGGAAACACCCAGCGCGCGCACTTTGCCGGTGGCGGCCACGGCGGCGAGCATGTCCATGATGTGTTCCACGGGCTGGCTTTCGTCGTCGCGGTGCAGCCAGTAAAGATCGATGCTGTCCACACCCAGGGTTTGCAGGCTCAGATCCAGGTCGCGCTGCACTGCATCCAAATGCAGGCGACTGCAGTGCATGTCCTGCAGCGGTGGGTGGCCGCCCTTGGTGGCGATCAACACGCGCTCACGCATGCCGGGGCGCTCGCGCAGCCACTCGCCCAACGTGCGTTCGCTGGCGCCATGGCCGCCGGGAACCCAGTCGGCATAGAAGCGCGCGGTGTCTAGCATGTTGCCGCCGGCGGCGACGTAGGCGTCCAAGATGCGGAAGGACTCGTCGCGTGGCACGCCCGAGCCGAAGTAGTCGGTGCCAAGCACGAGGCGTGACACCTGGATCGGGCCTTGCAGCCCTTGGATTTCGACGGTTTGCATCAGATGATCAGTAGGTGGCGCGGCCGCCCGACAGATCAAACACCGCGCCGGTGGCAAACGCGCACTCGGCCGAGCACAGCCAGGCCACTTGGTCGGCGACCTCCTCGGCGGTCAGGAAGCGGCGCATCGGAATACGCGCCAGGATGGCGTCGCGGCGTTCATCGGTCAGTGCATCGGCCATGGCGGTCATCACGGCAGCGGGCGTGATGGCGTTGACCAGAATGCCTTCGGTCGCCAGTTCCTTGCCCAATGTTTTGCTCAGGGCTATCAGTCCGGCCTTGGATGCCGCATAGGCGGCAGCCTGCGGCATGCCTTCCTTGGCCTGGATGCTCGACACGTTGACGATGCGCCCGCGCCAGGCCGAGGCCGGGTTCTGCAGCATCAGCGGAATGACGGCGTGGCAGCACAGAAAGGCGCCGACCAGGTTCACCTCCAGCACTTTGCGGAACTGCGCCGGACTGTGCTCCCAGGTGTTGGCCACCGGGCCCAGGATGCCGGCGTTGTTGACCAGTGTGTCGATGTGGCCGAAGTGCTCGCGTGTGGCCTGGGCCGCCGCCACCACCGACTCTTCACTCGTCACGTCCACCTGCAGCGGCAGCACACGCGGGCCCAGGCGTTGTGCCAGAGCCGCCGCGTTGGTGGTCTGCGCATCCCACAGCGCGACGCTGGCACCCGCGCCCCACAGGCGTTCGGCCATGGCCAGGCCCAGGCCGCCGCTGCCGCCGGTGATCACTGCGACGCGGCCCTTGAAGTCATACACCAGCGCTGCGCCCATGTTTATTTGCCCACCAACTGGTTGGTATAGAAGGCGGTGACGGGCAGGTCGGTCTTGAGTTCCTGGTAGTCCTGGGCCATCTTCAGGGTGCGGCTCCAGTCGTCGGGGTTCATCCAGCCAATCGGCTGGCTCTCGCCGCCGGCGGCGCGTTGCAGTGTCAGGCCGACCTTGAGTTGCTTGAGCGCCAGGTCCTTGTCCAGATCGGGCTTGATTTTGGCGATCGCGGCAATCGCTTCCTCAGGATTCTTCTCGGTGTAGGCGATGGACTTTTGCGTCGCGCGTATGAACTTCTGCACCAGCGCCGGGTTGGCTTTCAGCGTATCGGTGTGCGCCGAGATCACCAGCCCCAGCGTGTTGGCGCCAATGTCGGCATAACCCAGGTTGGTCACGGCCATGCCGCGCTGCGCCAATATCAGCGACTGGTTTTCCAGCCCGCCGAGCATGGCGTCGACCTTTTTTTCCAGCATGGCCACAAGCTTGCCGTTGCCGTCCACACGTACAAAATTGATCTTGCTGGCGTCCAGCTTGTTGGCGCTGACGATGGAAGGGAAGATGGACAGCCCAGCCTCGCCGGTGGTGGCGGCAACGGTTTTGCCCTCCAGGTCTTTCACGCTTTTGATGTTGGCGTCGGCGCGCGAGATGATGGCGAACGGCGTCTTGTTCATGATGCCCATCACCGCTTGTACCGGCGCACCCTTGGCGGCGCCGGCGATCACGCTGCCGCCGTCTGAAAGACCGAAGGTGTCGGACTTGCTGCCGACGATCTGGATGGCGCGCCCCGAGCCCTGGCCTTCGCCAATCGTCAGGTCTATGCCTTCTTCCTTGTAAAAGCCCTTGTCCACACCCAGTTGGAAAAACGAGTGGAAGCCGTAGAGCAGCCAGTTCAGGCGCAGTGAGGCTTTCTCTTGCGCCATGGCGTGTCCGGCCCCTAGTGTCAAGGCCACGGCCAGGGCGGCGGTCTTCATGATCTTCTTCATACTTTTGTCTCCGGTTGGTTTTGTTGGGAAAGTGAAGCGAGGAACGAAGGAAAACAGATGCTCAGTGCCCATCACCGGCGGGCGCCACGCCCTGCGGCTCGCGGCGCGAGATGTGCCACGGAATGGTGAACATTTCGATCAGCTCGACCAGGCCGTAGAGCGCCAGGCCCAGCACACTGAGCACGATGATGGTGGCAAAGGTCATGGTGGTGTCTAGCGCGCCGTTGTACTCCAGCAGCAGAAAACCCAGGCCCTTGTCCGAGGCCACGAACTCGGCCACCACGGCGGCGGTGGAGGACAGCGCCGCCGCCACCTTGAAGCCGGTGAACAGTGTGGGCAGCGCGTGCGGGATCTGGATCTTGAAGAAGGTGCGCAGGCGCGAAGCGCCGGTGGAGCGCGCCAGGTCCATGATGTCGGCGTCGACCGAGCGGAAGGCGGTGATCGCCGAGACCACCACCGGAAAAAACGACAGCAGGAACACCAGCAGCACCTTGGGCATCAGCCCAAAGCCAAACCAGATGATGAACAACGGCGCCACGGCGATCTTCGGAATGATCTGAAAAAACACCAGCAGCGGGTAGAGCGTGCGCTCCAGGGTGCGCGAGAAGGCGATGCCGAGTGCAATCAGCACCCCCAGCACCACCGCTGCCAGATAACCCAGCACCATGGGCTGCAGGGTGTAGAAGCTGGCCTCGGCCAGGCGCGGAAACTTTTGGATCAGGCTGACGATGATCAGGCTGGGGGCCGGCAGGATGTAAGGCTTGATGCCTGTGAGCATGCAAAACAACTGCCACACCAGCAGAAAGCCGCCAAAGGTCAACACCAGACGCACGGCCTGCTGGTAGCGCCCAAACATTCGCAAATTCATGTTGTCTCCGTCTTGATGGGCCGCTCTTTGGCGCCCGGTTTTTGTGTTCGCTGTGGTCTTGTTTGTTTGACAGCAGCTTGCGGTTTTGTTAATGTAACGTCATTCCAATAAAAAAACAATTCCAACAAAATGAGACTTGTCAAAGGATTACTCGACCGCTGCCTGGAGGCGCTGGAGCTGCTGGCGGCCCATCCCGAGTGGCTGCGGCTGTCCGATATCGCCCAGCGCCTGGACCTGCAGGCCGGCCCTGCACACCGCCTGCTGGCCAACCTGGTCGAGCAGGGTTGGGTGGAGCAGCAGCCCACGACCGAGCGCTACCGGCTCAGCCTGAAGCTGTCGCTGCTGGGGCAGCAGTACCTTTATGGCACCGGCTTGCCTGGCCTGGTGCAGCCCGTGATAGACGGCGTGGCGCGGCAATGTAAAGAACTGGTGCGTGTGACCGTGGTCGACGGCGACCGCCTGCGCTGGTTTGCGTCATCACAAGGCGCCGCACCTGGGCTGATGTACCAGCCGTCGATGTCGGGCGACATCATCTTGCACGCCACGGCCAACGGCAAAGCCTGGCTGGCCAGCCAGACCGATGAACAAGCGCTGCAGCACGCCATGCGCGCGGGCTTTGCGCAGGACGCGGCAACCTCGCCTGTGGGCGGGCCGCGCGTGGTGCGCACCGTGGCGGCATTGCTGGAGACGCTGCAGCAAACGCGTGAGCGTGGCTACGGCCTGGCGGTTGAAGAGGCCGAGCCCGGTGTCAGCGCGCTGGCGATGGTGGTGCGCAACGCCAGTGACCAGGTGGTGGGCACCATGAGCATTGCCGGTCCCTGTATGCGTTTGAGTGAAGACCGGTACGCCGAGTGCCAGGCCCAGCTGGCTGCGGCCGTGCAGACCTTGCGCATGGTCTGGCCGCGCAGCGAGGGCTTGCCATCCAGCTAGCGCACCCAAGACACAGATATTCAGATCGACAGAAAAAAGAGGAGACAAAACGTGCTGGGAATCAATATTCAACAGGTCACCAAGCGTTATCGGCGCGGGGGGCTTGAAACCACCGCGCTGCAGGGCATAGACCTGCAGGTGCAACCGGGTGAATTCATCGCCGTTGTGGGGCCTTCGGGCTGCGGCAAGTCCACCCTCATGCGGCTGGTGGCCGGGCTGCACGGTGTCAGCAGCGGCAGCATCGAGGTCAACGGCCAGCCGGTCACCGGCCCGGTGAGCGACGTGGGCATCGTGTTCCAGAGCCCGGTGCTGCTGGAGTGGCGCAACACCTTGCAGAACGTGTTGTTCCAGGCCGACATGCGCGGGCTCGACGTGAACGAATACAAAGAGCGCGCCATGCAGTTGCTGGAGCAGGTGGGCCTGCAGGACTTTGCCGACCGCTACCCGCACGAGTTGTCGGGCGGCATGCGCCAGCGTGCGTCGATTGCGCGCGCCTTGCTGCACAACCCGCCGCTTTTGCTGATGGACGAGCCCTTCGGCGCGCTGGATGCGCTCACGCGCGAGCAGGTGCGGCTGGATCTGGAAAAACTCTGGATGACAACCAAGAAGACCGTGCTCTTCATCACCCACAGCGTGGACGAGGCCGTGCTGCTGGCCGACCGCGTGCTGGTGATGTCGGCCCGGCCCGGCAAGATAGACCGTGAACTCAAGATAGACCTGCCGCGTGCACGCGGCCTGGAGGCGCGGCGCGACCAGCGCTTCTTCGATGCCTGCGACGAGATCAACGAGATCTTCTTCAGCAAGGGTGTGTTGTCGCGTGACGTGGTCGCAGAAGTGAAGGCGCGTGCAGCATGACAAACCAACCCCAAGACAATGACTGGTCTGCCGCCATGGCCCAGCAGGCCGCGCAACTTTTGCTGGCACGCCGCCAAACACGCAGCCTGGGCGGGCGCTTGCCTGAAGCCTGCCGTCCGCGCACCTTGATGCAGGCTTGGCAGGTACAGCAATTGGTCACCCAGGCTTGGCCGGATGCCATCGCCGGCTGGAAATGTGGCCTGCCCGCGCCCGGCAAGCTGGTGGTCGGCCCTATCTTTCGCCGCGATGTGCAAAGCTTGGCGCTGGATGGCCCGGCCATCAGTCTCAACGGCGTGGCTGCGGGCGCGTCAAGCTGCCGCTTCGAGCAGGAGATTGGCTTTGTGCTGGCGCACGACCTGCCGCCACGCGCCGAGCCTTATGCGCCTGCCGAGGTGGATGCGGCGATCAGCCACGCCTGTTGTGCGCTGGAGGTGGTGGGCGGGCGCTACAACGCCGAGGCTGCGGCCGAAGCGGCGTTTCCCGAACTGCTGGCCGACGGCTTGTTCAACTCCGGCCTGCTGCTAGGGCCCAAGTTCAATGACCGGCCGTGGCGCGCCTTCGACCTGGCCTTCACAGTGGGCGGCCAACACACAAGCCACGCCGCGCGCAATGCCGATGGCGAGCCGCGACCCGGCCTGTATTGGCTGGCCAACTTCTTGCGCGAGAACGGCCTGGGCTTGCAAGCCGGGCAGGTGGTGATCACCGGCTCCATGGCGGGTGTGCCAACCTGGCCTGCCGAAACCCGCATCCAGGTGCAGTACGAGGCGCAAGACGCATTTGATTTTTCGTTCACGATTCCACAGGAGACAAATACATGAGATTGCTACGTTATGGGGCGCCAGGCGCCGAGAAGCCGGGGCTGATGGATACACAGGGCCGCATCCGCGATCTGTCGGGCCAGGTGGCCGACATTGCGGGCAACGTGCTCGGCCCGGAGAGCCTGGCGCGGCTGCGCGCGCTCGATCCACAGTCGCTGCCGCTGGTGCCCGAAGGTGTGCGCCTGGGGGCGTGTGTCGGCCAGGTGCACAACGTGGTGTGTATAGGCCTGAACTACTCGGACCATGCGGCCGAGACCAACTCGCCCATTCCCGGCCAGCCCATCGTGTTCAACAAACACACCAGCGCGCTCAGCGGCCCGAATGACGCGGTGCTGCGCGCGCCGGGTTCGGTCAAGCTGGACTGGGAGGTGGAGCTGGGCATCGTCATAGGCCAGCCGACCTGGAATGTCGGCCAGGCGGATGCGCTCAAACACGTGGCCGGTTACTGCCTGGTGAACGACGTGTCGGAGCGCGCTTTCCAGACCGAGTTTGAAGGCCAGTGGACCAAGGGCAAGAGCTACCCCACACATTGCCCCATAGGCCCGTGGCTGCTGACGCGTGACGAAGTGCCCGATGTGCAGAACCTGGCGATGTGGCTGGACGTGAACGGCCAGCGCCGCCAGACCGGCAACACACGCACCATGATTTTTGGTGTGGACGTGATCGTCAGCTATTTGAGCCGCTTCATGGCGCTGATGCCGGGTGATGTGATCCCCACCGGCACGCCGCCGGGCGTGGGCTTTGGCTTCAAGCCGCCGATCTTCTTGAACAACGGCGACGTCATGACGCTGGGCATTGAAGGCCTGGGTGAGCAGCGCCAGGAAGTCGTGCCCTATGACGATGCGGCGGGGCAGGCTTGGGCGGCCCGCGTCCTGAATACACGTGGGGAGGCGGCATGAGCCTGGCCGGCCTGGGCGTGGTGGCCATCTGGCACAACCTGCTGCCCGAGGCCAAGCCCAATTTCTACGAGTGGCACAACCGGGAGCACATGCCCGAGCGCGCCGGTATTCCCGGCTTTCTGCGTGGCCGCCGCTACGTTGCGCTGCAGGGTGCGCCCGAGTATTTCAACCTGTACGAGGCGCAAAGCCCCGAGGTGGTGGGCGGGCAGGACTACCTGAACCGGCTGAACCACCCCACGCCGTGGACGCAGGCGTCGGTGACGGCGTTCCGCGACGTCTCTCGTTCCATCTGTCGTGTGGACTTTACCGGCGGCGTGGGCCAGGGCGGCAGCATCGCCACACTGCGCTTCGATGTGGCGCCGGAGCTGCGTGAAGCGGTGGCGCGGCAGTTGCGCCAGCAGCTATTACCGGCGCTGCTGGAGGCGCCCGGCATCGTGGGCGCACACCTGTGCCTGGCCGACGTGGAAGGCAGCCAGGTGTTGACTGCCGAGAAGAAGGCACGCGCCAACGCCACACTTGTGCCGACCTGGGTGGTGCTGGTGGAGGGCAGCCATGCAACCGCGCTGGCTGGTATCACGCCCGGTTTGCAAGCCGCGCTGGCACAGGCGGGCGCTGGCGACAGCGAGCTGTCGGTCTACCAACTGGAATACACCCGCTGCAAAACACCTTGGGCGGCGGGCTGAGCGTATTGATGTGCCCCATGCAAAAAGCGACCCGTAGGTCGCTTTTTTACTGGTGCGGGGGCGTTCAGGCCGGGGTGCTGGGGCTGCTGGGCTCGGCGGCTGCGGCTTCGGCCTTTTTGGCGCGGCCCGCCACCCACTTGCCGGCAAAGGCCTGCAAATCGTTCAGACGCTTGAGCAGGTCCATGCCAGATGGTGTGAGGCTGTAGCCGTCGGAGCCGTGGGTCAGCAGCTCGGCTTCACGCAGCTCTTTGATGCGGGTGTTCAGGGTGTTGGGGGTGATGCCGCCCACGCTGTCTTGCAGCAGGCGGAAGGTTTGCGCGTGGCCATCACGCAGCGACCACAGAACGCGCAGCGCATAGCGGCATTCCAGCAAGGCCAGCAGCTGGTGAATGGCAACGTTTTCCTTGGAACTCATGATCGGCTCTCCTCGAGACATTTATTGGTTATGCGGCTTGTGGCCGAGGGGGCCGTATGGAAACGGGGCCCTCAACATGGCCAGCCTTTGGCGTGGCGGCAAGACGAGCGATCAACTATATCGCAAATTTTGTTTTGCTACTAGTTTCATAGCGAGTGTTGCGCGGATCACCTGTTGTAGCCGCCAAACGGTGCCATAAAAGCCGCACAACAGCCGTTCAGCGGTAAATCTTCTGCAAAAGGCGAATCAGCGTTTTGCGCTCGGCCACGCTCAGGCGCGAGGTGGCTTCGAGCTCCAGGTCGGCAGCGGTGGACTCGGCACGGCGCAGCAGTTCACTGCCTTCGGGGGCGAGGTGCAGGCCGGTGGCACGACCGTCGTGCGGATGGGGCAGGCGGGTGATGAGGGCCCGCTTGTCCAGTCCGACGATGATGCCCACCAGGTTGGGCGGCAGGATATTCAGCGCACTACAGAGTTGGCGCGAAGTGATGCCAGGGTTGTGGCCAATCAGCGAAAGCACCGAAAAGTCCACGATACGTAGGTCGTAAACCGCCATCTTCTGCATGAACAACTCAACAATGCTGAGCGCCGCGCGGCGGGTGTTGTAGCCCATCAGACTTTCCAGAAAGCTGGTGTCTACGGTTTCAACGTGGGGCGTTGCTTGGGTATCTGTGTGCATCGGTGGATTGTGCCAGTCCGATCGCAGCCTGGGCGGGTCTCAGCCCAGCGGATTGGGCGCTGGAAGTTGCAAGCGGATGCGGCGCAGCAGCATCTCCAGCGTGGGCAGAATGCGTTGCTGCAGCGCCACGCCTGGCACTTGCCAGCGTGGTGTGTCGGCGCCTGGCGTGTGGGCAATCTGTGTCCAGGCCCAGGCCAGCAGCACCAGGGCCACCACTTGCAGAAAGTCATCGGCCACCACAAAGGGCAAACGCGCATCACCCGCGGCGGCGAGGTGGATTTGTGTGGCGAGGTAACGCAGTTCGGCCATGCGGCGCAAGACCTCGGCATCCAGTGCCAGGCTGGCATCGAGATCTTTGCGCAGCGACAGCCACAGGGCCGCCAGTGCCTCGCCGCCATCGGGCAGAACCTTGCGCAGCAGCAGGTCTATGGCCTGGATTTCGTTCGTGCCCTCGTAGATCATCGGCACCCGTGCGTCGCGCACGATTTGCTCAATGCCCCATTCCCGCACGTAGCCGTGGCCGCCGAACACCTGCAGGCATTCGCTGGCACCGGCAAAAGCCTGCGCGGTGCAACTGGCCTTCAGCACCGGCGTGACCAGGCTGCACCAGTTCTGGGCTTGCTCGCGGCGCTTGGCATCCGGGTGGTGTTTGGCGATGTCGAGTTCCACGCCAGTGCGGTAGGCGAGCACGCGGCCGCCGTCTATCCAGGCCCGCTGGGTGTGCAGGATGTTTTGCACCGCTGGGTGTTCGGCAATCAGGTCGGGCTCGGCGCCGGCCTTGGGCAGGCCTTCGGCGCGTGGGGCGCGCATCTGGCGGCGTTCGTGTGCGTAGTCGTGGGCCTTTTGCCAGGCGGCATCCAGCAGGCCTATGCCTTGCAGTGCAACGTGTACACGGGCCGCGTTCATCATCACAAACATGGCGTTGAGGCCAGCGCCAGCATGGCCGACGAGCCAGCCGGTGGCCTCGTCAAAACGCATCACACAGGTGGGGCTGCCGTGCAAGCCCATTTTTTCCTCTATGCGCTCACACACCACGGCATTGCGTTGGCCGCCGGGCAATCGTTTGGGCACCAGGAAAAGCGACAGGCCCTTGGGCCCGGGCGCGGCGTCCGGCAAACGTGCGAGCACCAGGTGCAGGATGTTCTCGGTCAGATCGTGTTCACCGCCCGAGATGAAAATCTTCGTGCCTTGCAAGGCGTAGGAACCGTCGGCCTGCACCGTGGCGCGGGTGCGCACCAGTCCCAGGTCGCTGCCGGCTTGGGGTTCGGTGAGGCACATGGTCGCCAAACATTCGCCGGTGGCGACCTTTTCCAGATATCGCGCCTGGAGCTCGGCGCTTGCGTGGTGCTTGAGGCATTCGTAGGCGCCGTGCAACAGGCCCGGGGCCATGGTCCAGCCGTGATTGGCGGCGCTGAGCATTTCAAACACCACCCCTTCGAGCACCCAGGGCAGGCCCTGGCCGCCATGCGTGGTGTCGCAGGCCAGCGCGGGCCATCCGGCTTGGCAGAAGGCGCTATAGGCTTTTTGAAACCCGGGTGGCGTGGTCACGCGCCCGTCTTTGAATGTGCACCCCACCTCGTCACCCACTCGGCTCAACGGTGCCACCTCGGCCGCCACAAACTTGCCCGCCTCATCCAAGACCTGCGCCAACAGGCTGCTGTCGGTGTCGGCAAATGCGGGCAGGGCCTGCAATTGCCGCGGCGCCTGCAGCACCTCGTGCAGGATGAACTGGATGTCGGCAAGGTTTGGGCGGTAAGCGGTCATACGAATAGGCCAATGGGTGAGAGTTGAGGGCAGCTTACTGGCAGCTGAAGTTGGCCGCGTTGTTCAAGTCGCCGCTGCCGCTGTAGCGCGCCACCTTGGGGTAGGCGCATAGTGGGCGGCTGCGGTTGGCGGCCCAGTCGGCGGGCAGATCGCTATTGACACTCGCGGCGTTGCCGGCACCACGCGCGGTGGCGACAACGGCATCGGGCGCCTGGCCTTTTTCAACCCAGTTGACCAGCGGCGTCAACATGTCGAACTGGTCGGTGGCCGGGCCGCCGCTGCAGTGGTTCATGCCGGGGACGCGGTAAAAACGGGCGAAGTTGGCCGCGTTTTCGCTGTATTTGCCACGCAGGACTTCGTACCAGGCGGTGGAGTCGTCGCTGGAGAAGATGGGGTCGGCCGTGCCGTGGTACAGCATGACTTTGGCACCGCGGTTGCGCAGTATGCCCAGGTCAGACGGATTCGGTGGCAGCATGAACGCCATGGCGCTTTCGGTGTAGAGCGTGTTGGTGGTGTTGACGGCGGCGAGCATGTTGTCGACGTTGCCGGTCAACGCGAACGTTGTGCCGTTGAAGCTGGCCGTAGGGGTGGGCGGCACACTCCAGATCTGCGCCACGGCGCCGGAGTCGCGCGTCAGCGGCGCGCTGAACTTCCAGCTCGCCCAGCCTGCGGTGTTCAGCCCTGCGTCATACGGGAAGCTGGCGTAGATCCTGGCACCCGCCGAGGTGGTGGCGCCGCTGAACAAGCCGGCGATTCCCGTCTTCTGGGCGCTGCTCAGGCAAGTGCCATCGCGCGCGCCGGAGCAGGTGGGCACATCGCGCTCCAGATTAAAGGCGGCCTGGCAGGCGCCAGTGTCTTGTACCAGGCCGTCGGTGGCGCCATCGAGTGCATCACACTTGTTCAGCACGGCCTTGCTGACCAGGCTGCGCTCGGCCGTGGTAAAGCCGGTGGCTGGGTCTGATGGTGTGCTCGCCAGCTTGGCGTATTGCTGAACCCCGGCGATGTTGGCAATGGCCGCCAGCGGCAAGCGGTAGCCCGGATTGCCCACCAGAAAGCCGTCGTACTGCGCTGCATAACGCGACGCGGCCACCATGGCGTGGCGTCCGCCGTTGGAGCAGCCGCCGATGTACGAGCGGTCTGGCGCTTTGCCGTAGGCGGTTTGGATCAGGCCTTTGGCCATGGGCGTGAGTTTGCCCACGGCCTGGTAACCGTAGTCGAGCCGCGCTTGCGGGTCTATGCCGAAGGCCGAACCTATGGTGGGGCCGTGGCCGGCATCCGAGCTGATCACCGCAAAGCCCATGTTCAAGGCATTGTCGAGTGCTGCGCCGCCATTGATGCCACCGGTGGCGGTGACCACGCTGCCATCGGTGCCACCGTTGGCCTGGTAGAAGAAACGGCCGTTCCAGTCGTTGGGCAGGCGCATTTCAAAACCAATCGCATACGCCACACCATCGACGGGGCCCACGCGGTCAAACATCCTGCCGGTGACCCGGCAGTGCGCACGCACCGGTTTGCCGGCTACGGTGAGGCCGCCGGCGGCGACGGTTTCAGTCGCCGTGACCGTGGTGTTGGCGAAGCTGAATTTGCTCGCCAGGTCGGTGCAGGACTGCAGCGCCGCAGCGCTGGCGGCCGTGAGTTGCGGCAAGGGCACATCGACCAAGCTGATCGCGTCGCTGCCGCCGCCACACGCTGCCAGGAATGGCGTGGCGAGGGCTGAGGCCAGGATCCAGCGTGTGGAAGCGCTGTGGTGGGGAACGTGCATGTTTGACTCCTCTCGAATGGTTTTTGATCTACTGACTTGCACAAAACACGAAAACACCCGGAATGCACCGGAATACCGCAAAGCCGCTGGTGCATCGATGCAGGATGGGCGGGGCTGGCTTTTGCAGGCGTAGCTTCCCCCTGGGCGCTCTCACGCGCCCATCTCATCTCACATCGAACGAGGTCAGGCTTTAAGAATCTGCCGAGAAACCGATCTGCTTGACCAGCGGCCCCCAGCGCTCGTACTCGGCGTGTTGCGAGCGCGCCATTTCTTCTTGGGTAGAACCGGCGGGAATCAAGCCCACCATGGCCAGGCTGTCGAGCACGCTTTTGTCTTTGAGCGCCTGGTTGATCACCGCATTGGCGCTGGCCTGCACGGCTGCTGGCGTCTTGGCCGGTGCGTAGAAGCCAAACCATTCTTCGACCACCAGGTCAGCGAAGCCTTGTTCGGCAAAGGTCGGCACATCGGGATAGTAGGGCGAGCGTTTTGGCCCGGACGTGGCCAGTACCCGCAGCTTGCCGGCCTTGGCGTAGCTGAGGTAGTCGCCCGATGGGTTCATGGTGGCTGCAATTTGGCCGGCCACCAGGTCGGTGATGCCAGGCACCGTGCCGCGGTAGGGCACGTGTTTCAGTTCCACCTTGCTGCGAATGCCGAGCAAGGCGCCCAGCAGGTGTGGCATGCTGCCGGCGCCGGGCGAACCGTAATTGGCCAGAGTTGGGTTGGCGGTGGCCCAGTCCAGAAAGTCCTTCAGCGTTTTCACCGAGGCCGGCACCATGGGGCCTACGGCCAGGCCGTGGTGCATGACGGCGCCTATCGAAATCAGTGCAAAGTCTTCCGGCTTGTAGCTCAGCTGTTTGTAGATATAGGGGTAGACCGACATCGCCGACACCGGCGCCAGGGCCAGCACCGAGCCATCGGCCGGCGCGCTCTTCAACGCTTCAAGCGCAATCCGGCCACCGGCGCCGGGCCGGTTGTCGACCACGGCGGGGTTGGGGGTGTAGGCCGTGCCGGCCAGTTTTTCGCCCACGCGGCGCGCCACGCTGTCACCCGCGCTGCCCGGTGGGAAGCCGTAGAAAATTTTGACTTGCGCCAGGCCTTGGGCCAGGGCGGAGAGTGGGTGCAGGGCCGTGAGCGCGGCGATGCCGGCAAGGCTTTGGGTGAAATGGCGGCGGGTGGTCATGTTGTCTCCTGTGGGCTGTTCGAAAGTGGTTTGTGCTGCGCCGGGTCTGGGCCCGGCTGCAGCAGACTTCAAAGGTTTTTAGAACACGTGGCGTATGCCCACGTTGAAACCGGTTTGGGTAGCGCCGGGCGTGGTGTTGCTGCCAGGTGAGCCGCCGCTGACCGACACCGTGGCCAAGCTGTCGTTGTTGATGAAGCCGAACTGGGTGTAGACGGCGGTGCGTTTCGACAGGTTGTAGATGGCGCGGGCGACCAGCATGTTCGAGTCGTAGTTCGACACGTTTTTGTAGCTCAGGTTGAGCCATTGGCCTTCAACGGTCAGCGCTTCGGTCAAGGGGTAAGAGGCGCCCAGGTACCACAGGTCGCTGCGTGGCTTCACTGCATCACCGTCGTTGTCGCGCCGCAGCAGGCCACCACCGATCTTCACGCTGGCCAGCTTGACGTAAGCACCCACGGACAGGCGGTCATCGTGTTTGCTGCTGGAGTTCATGCCGCCAAACACCAGGTCGGTGGCCGATGTGGTTGTGCGGCCATTTTGGCTGTCATAACCAACGGCCAGACCCCAGCCAGGGGTGTCGTACTTGGCGTACAAGGACCATTGGCGGCAGGCCTGTTTGTCGGCACCGCTTTCGCCGGCGCAGTTGGTTCCTGCGGGGCTGGGGCCGGCGTTCACCGCATCGCGGCCAAAGCTGTAGCCCGCACCCACGGCCAAGCCGCCGAAGTTGGCGCGGTAGGCCACCGAATTGTCGACCCGGGCATTCGGAATATAGGCATCGAGCGAGCCCAGGCCGTACACGGCGGGGCCGATCAGATCGGCATCGAGCATGGACCAGAACAGCATCGAGTATTGACGGCCCAGGCTCACCGCACCCCAGTTGCCGCTCATGCCCACCCAGCTTTGGCGCCCCATGGCGCGGCCACCCTGGTTGGAGGTACCTTGGTCGGGCGCAATGCCAGCTTCCAAGGTGAAGTTGGCTTTCAGGCCGCCGCCCAGGTCTTCGCTGCCACGCAGGCCCCAGCGCGAAGGCAGGAGGCTGGTGGTCGATGGCATGCGTGTGATGCTGCCGCCGCCGGTGCTGGCCACGTGGTTCAGGTGCTCGACACCAACGTCGACGATGCCGTACATGGTGACGCCAGAAGCGGTTTGTGCGTGGGCAGTGGTGGCAGCCATGCCGGCGGAGATGGCCAATGCGGCCACGGCGGTTGCGATGCGGGTATGTCTCATTGCCAGGAATCCTTCTTTTTTTAGCGTGGTGGTCGTTCGAATCTGCTGCGGGCGGGTGTTGCTGCAGAGGTTCGCTCTAACGTAGATGACGGCCGAATGGCGCGACATGTGCGGGGGCACTAGGGACATGCAGGCCGGCGGTGGCCGCCTGCATTGGAAAACGTATGGCCCCATCTGGGGCCCTGCGGCGGTTCATCGTGGCGCCATGCGCAGGGCGCCGTCCAGGCGTATCACCTCGCCATTGAGGTGGCCGTTCTGCACGATGTGCAGTGCCAGGTCGGCAAACTCTTCGGGCTTGCCCAGGCGCTGCGGAAACGGAATCGACTTGGCCAGCGACTCCTGCACCGCTTCGGGCAGCTCCTGCATCAGCGGTGTGGCAAACAGGCCGGGAGCGATGGTGCAGACGCGGATGCCGTGCTGCGCCAGATCACGCGCCATCGGCAGGGTCATGCCCACAATGCCGCCCTTGGAAGCGCTGTAGGCCTGTTGGCCCACCTGACCGTCGAATGCGGCCACGGATGCGGTGAACAGCATCACCCCGCGCGCGCCGTCTTCCAGTGCGGGCAGCTTGGCGCAGGCCGCCGCAAACAAGCGGCTGATGTTGTAGCTGCCAATCAGGTTGACGTTGACCACCCGTGCAAAGTCTTCCAGCGCTGCGGGGGTGCCGTCGCGGTTGATGATGCGTTTGGCCGAGCCTATGCCGGCCACGTTCATCAAGATGCGTGCCGGGCCGTGGGCCTCGGCGGCACGCGCTATGGCGGCTTCCACCGAGGCGGTGTCGGTGATGTCGCAGGTGCAGGCGACACCGCCAATCTCCTGCGCCACCAGCTGGGCGCGCTCGGTGTTGCGGTCGAACAGCGCCACCTTGGCACCGGCCGCCGCCAGCGCACGCGCCGTGGCTTCACCTAGGCCGGAGGCGCCTCCGGTGACGATGGCGGCTTGGTCTTTCAACAGCATGGGGTTTGTCTCCTAGGGGCTTTCCGCTTTAAGCGTTGGCGTATTTGTCGCCCACTTCTTCGCGCAGCGGGTGGGTGTCGTAGACGATGGTCATCAGGCTGATGCGGTCGCTGCCAGGCTTGAAGTCGAAGACATCGACACAGGTGAAGGTGACAAGCTTGCCGTCTTTCAAGGTCCAGTCGTAGCGAAAGTAGGCTGCCACACGTGTGCCATTGGTGGCTGGCTCGACGCTGGCAAACAGGTCGATGGGCGTGATCACGCTGCGCGACGAGGCCGACGCCAGCTTGGGGAAGAAGTCACTCGCGCGCATGCTGCCCAGGAAGGGCGAAATGACCTCACCATCGGGCGCGAAGCTGGCCACCAACGCAGGCACGTCGCTGGCATGCAAGGCTTTGAGGTAGCGGCGCACGGTGTCGAGTTGGGCGGTGCTCATGCGGCGGCTTTCTGCGGTTTCAGCGTATGGGGCAGGGTGTCGGCATGCAGCGCCTGCACCGTGGCATCGCGGTGCTTCAGCACGGCGCGTTGGTTGATCGAGCCTTTGTCGGTGACCTCGCCCTTGTCTATGGACGGGGCATCACTTTCCAGATGCGCGCGGGCAATGCGGTTGGCGCTGCCTGTGCTGCTGGCCGAAAGGGTGTTGAGCAACTCTTGGAAGAAGGCTTGCACGGGTGCGCTGTCTAGGACTTCGCGCAGGCTTGCGTCTTTCGCCAAGCCCGCCAGCGTGCGCACTTTTTGTGTGGGGAAAATCAGTGCGCCCACTTCCTTGAGGTTGAGACCGGTGAGCACCACGTCCTGCACATAAGGTGCGCCCGCGGTGGTGATCCTGGCGCGCAACGGGCCCACGCTGACAAAGGTGCCGGTGGCGAGTTTGAAGTCTTCGGCAATACGCCCGTCAAAACGCAGGCCACGGTGGATGTTGTGCTCGTCTATCCAACCCACGGCGTCGCCGGTGCTGAAGAAACCTTCTTCGTCAAACGCCTCTGCCGTGGCTTCGGGGTTGCGCCAATAACCGGGCGTGATGTTGGGGCCGCGGTAGCGCACTTCGGTTTTGCCGTCGATGTCGACCAGCTTGAGTTCTATGCCGGGTGCGGGCAAACCCAGATCGCCAGACTGCACTTCGGGGCCGGTGATGTAGAGCGCAAACGGGCCGGATTCGGTCATGCCCAGGCCGGTGCCCATGACGATGCGTTCGCCCACTTCGGCCTCTTGTGTGCGGTGCAGGCTGTCCCATACCGGCTGGGCCAAGGCGGCACCGGCGTAGAAGAACATCTTCACACGCGACAGCAGATTGCGCCGCAACTGGGCGTCGGTTTCCATCGCCTGGGCGATGGCTTCAAAACCGGTGGGCACGTTGAAGTACACGGTGGGCGCAATCTCGCGCAGGTTGCGCAGGGTCTCGGCCATGCCAGCGGGTGTGGGTTTGCCGTCGTCGATGTAGAGTGTGCCGCCGTTGTCGAGCACGATGCCTACGTTGTGGTTGCCACCAAAGGTGTGGTTCCACGGCAGCCAGTCGATTAACACCGGTGGCTCGTCGCCCAGCGCCGGAATGCAGTGGCGCAGTTGCTCTTGGTTGGCGCACCACATGCGGTGAGTGTTGATCACCGCCTTGGGCAGCTTGGTCGAGCCCGAGGTGAACAAAAACTTGGTGATGGTGTCGGGGCCGGTGGCGGCCATCGCGGCGTCTACCGCAGCGCTGGCGGCTGTGTTTAGCAAGGCATCAAGCGTGGTGGTGGCGCGGCCATCGATCATCCCTTCGCCCAGCACCACTTCAGCATCGGCTGGCACGGCTTGTGTGATGGCGCGGCCATAACGTTTTGCGTCGGCGGCGAACACCAGGCCGGGTGTCAACGCGCCAAAAACGTGGCGCAGTTTCTCGTAGTCCTGGCTCACGGTGGAGTAGGCCGGCGAGACCGGGCAGTAAGGCACACCGGCGACCAGACAGCCCAGCGCGATCAACGCGTGCTCTATGCTGTTTTCGCTGAGGATGGCCACGGGGCGTTCGGCGCTCAGGCCGCGGTCGAGCAGCGCCTGGGCGATGCTGCGTGCGTGTTGCAGCGCCTGGGCGTAGCTCACGCGCACCCAGTCGCCGGTGGTGCCGTCAAGCAGGCGTTCGCGGCGGGCGATGAAGGTGGTGTCGGGTTGTGTGGCGGCCCAGTGATGCAGTCGGTCGGTCATGCGTTCCACAAACGGCTGCAACGTGGCATCGGCCCGTAGGTAACGCACACCGGGCGCACCTTCGCGCACCACGCCGCGTGTCACGCCGAAGGTCAGCGGACGGTATTTGATCTGACCGGCTGCGTTGCTCATGACTTGCTCACCTTGGCGGCGCGGCCGTCGAGAAACGCACGCACACGGTCCTTGGCTTCGGGGGCGCTTTGGGCAATGGCGGCCATCAGGGCTTCGGTCATCAGGCCCTGGTCGGACGGCTGCTCGGCGATGCGCGGCAGGGCGTGCATCAGCGCATAGTTGGTCAGCGGTGCATTGGTGGCGATGCGTTTGGCCAGTTCCAGCGCCTTGTCGAACGCACTGCCGGTGGGCACCAGGTATTGCGCAAAACCGGCGCGCTCGCCGTCTTGGGCGTTGTAGACGCGGCCGGTCATCATCATGTCGGTCATGCGCGCCACGCCAATCAGTTTGGGGATGCGCACGGAACCACCGCCGCCGACAAAAATGCCGCGCGAGCCTTCGGGCAGGGCGTAGAACGTGGTTTCGTCGGCCACCCGAATGTGGCAGGCGCTGGCCAGCTCCAGGCCGCCGCCGACCACCGCACCGTGCAAGGCCGCAACCACGGGCACGGGGCCGAACTGCAGGCGTTCCAGGGCGCTGTGCCACATGCGTGAGTGGTGCAGGCCCTGGCCGGCGTCACGTTCCTTGAGTTCGCTTAAATCGAGGCCGGCGCAGAAGTGTTCACCTTCGCCGTCGATCACGGCCGCACGCACGCTGGCGGGGAATTGGTCAAACTGGTCGCGCAGGGCCAGAATCAGTCCGTCGTTTAATGCGTTGCGCTTTTTGCCACGCGTCAAACGCACGACGGCAACTTCCTGTTCTTCGCCGTGGAGTTCGAAATGGAGATCGGTTGAGGTCATCTGTGTGTTTCTTTCTGGTGTGGATTATGGTTATGGAACATAATCAATTCAAGCGAGCAATTTAGTTTTTTATTGGGGTTATCCCGTGCTGTTCGCCAACTTGTTTCACGGGTGATTGGCCCGTGCGCTGTTTTGTTTGAGGAGACTTTATGGACTACAAGAATCTCGTCGCGATTGATATCCACACCCACGCCGAGGTGGGTTGCTGGAACCCGTTTGACAACTACGCCGAAGAGTACGACCGGGCCGCCGACAAGTATTTCAAATCGAGCCGCCGGCCCACCATTCCCGAGACGATTGCGTATTACCGCGAACGCAAGATCGGCTTGGTGATGTTCACGGTGGACAGCGAGTCACAGATAGGCCGGCGCCGCATTCCAAACGAAGAAATCGCCGAAGCTGCGCGTGACAACAGCGACATGATGATCGCCTTTGGCAGCATAGACCCGCACAAGGGCAAGATGGGCGCACGTGAAGCCGAGCGGCTGATCACCGAACACGGCGTGCGCGGCTTCAAGTTCCACCCCACGGTGCAGGGCTACCATCCTTACGACCGCATGGCCTGGCCGATTTACGAGGTGATCAACGCGCACAAGCTGCCAGCCATCTTCCACACCGGGCATAGCGGCATTGGCAGCGGCATGCGTTGTGGCGGCGGCCTGCGGCTGGAGTACAGCAACCCCATGCATCTGGACGATGTGGCGATTGATTTCCCCGACATGCAGATCGTGATGGCGCACCCCAGTTTTCCGTGGCAGGACGAGGCCTTGAGCGTGGCCACACACAAGCCCAATGTGTGGATAGATTTGTCGGGTTGGAGTCCGAAGTACTTTCCCAAGCAACTGGTGCAATATGCCAACACGCTGCTCAAAGACCGCATCCTGTTTGGCAGCGACTTCCCGCTGATCACGCCCGACCGCTGGATGAAAGACTTTGAAGACGCGGGCTTCAAGCCCGAGGTGATGCCCGGCATCTTGAAAGACAACGCCGTGCGTTTGCTGGGGCTGGACAAGGCCGCTGCCAACGCTGCGGCGGTTTAAAACAAACCCTTGGGAATCTTGTCCGCCTTGGTTTCCAGTGGATTCGCGGTCAGCCAGTTGGCCGGGTACTGGCGCATGAATTCCTTGGCCTTCTCTATGCGCACCGTGAGCCAGGCATCAACCGCGCCTTCGTTGAGGATGACCGGCATGAAGCCGTCGTTACCCGCAGGCTTGTAGCGGCGCATCAAGGCGTGGCTATTGCTGTTGACCGTCAGCAGGGTGTAGCTCAACAACGGCTCGCCTTCGGGCCCGCTCCAACTGGCCCACAGGCCGGCCACGGCCATGGGTTTGCCGTCGACACGCGAGATGCGTGTGGGCACGGCCTTGCCGCTGCGCAAGTCGTCCACCCAGAAGGCCTGCATGGGCACGATGCAGCGCTGGTTCTGCAGCCAGGCATCGCGAAAGTTCTTCGAATTGGCGGCGGTCTCGGCGACGGCATTGACCAGCTTGGTGGCGCGCAGCTTGCCATCGGATGCGGACTTGACCCAGTGCGGCACCAGGCCCCATTGGGCCGGGATGAGTTCGCGGGTGATGGTCGCGCCCTCGGGTGCGTCAGCCTCTGCGGGCCGTGCGCGTATACACAGCCCCGGCTTGCGCGGCCACATGTCGCGCGCACCCAATGCGGCGGGCGGCGCCACGTGAAAGGCTTCGGTAAAGGATTCGGCGCGTTGTATGGTTTCGTAATGGGTGCTCATGCCGGCATGGTAGCCGCCGCCGGGCCGCGCGCTGCCGATGTGCTCACGTCAACATCCATTTGCTGGCTCTCAGGCCTCCCAGCGCAAGGGCACACGTTCTGTGAGCATCTGCAGTTGCGGCAAGTGCAACTGCAGGCCCAGGCCGTGGCCCTTGGGCAGCACGGTCTGGCCGTGTTCAATCGGCGCGAAGGCCGGCGTCACCAAGGCTTGAAACAGCGGGCTTTCGTCAAATTGCATCTCCAGCATGTCGAATGCCGGCAGCACACTGGCCAGATGCAAGCTGGCGGCATGGCAGATGGGCCCGCTAGGGTTGTGGGGCGACACCTGCACGCCGAGCGCCGCGCAGTGCTGCGCCAGGCGCAACATCTCCGCCATGCCGCCGACATACTTCACATCGGGCATCACCACGTCGTAGGCGCCGGCTTCGCAGTAAGGGCGAAAGCTGTCCCAGCCTATGTTTTCTTCCAGGCCAGCAAGGCGCACACCTTGCGCGTTGGCTTGTGTGCGCAGACGTGTCAAGGCGGGAATGTTCTCCGGCACCTCGGGTAGCGGGCACTCGACCCAATACACGCCAAGTGCCGCCGCCGCGTCGTTGAGGTGCCGCGCCGTGGCCTCGTCAAAGCGCCAATGGCAGTCGACCATGAGGCGCGCCTGCGGCCCCACCACCTCGCGCACCGCGGCCACGCGCGCCAGCCCGGCTTGCATGGCTTGCACACCGTTGCCCTGGGCGCATAGGCTGGTGTTGACTTCGTCAAACGGCGCCAGTTTGTAGGCGTTGAACCCGGCGGCCTGTGCCGTGGCGGCGCTCTGCGCAAAACCCTGGGGGCTGCGCAAAACCGTGCGCCGGTTGATGTTGGCGTAGACCGGAATGTGCTCGCGTAGCGCGCTTGGTGATGCGCCCGATGGTGTCGCCGCCAACCCTTGTGCCGCATGCTGCGCCAATACTTTTGCCAACGGTTGTTGCAGGCGCTGAGCGTGTAGCGACCACAAGGCCTGGTCGATGGCACTGATGATTGCCGCCTGCGGCAAATCGGCCGGTGCCGCTTTTTCTGCCAGCGCCCAGGGTTCCAGCGGCCTGGCTGTTGGCAGCAGTGCCGGGAACAGCCGGGCTGCGGTGGCCGTCAGTGCGTCCTCCTGGCCGTTGAGGGTGGCCTCAGCTTCGCCGGTCAGGCCGTCGTAGGTGCACAGCTGCACAAAGCACCAAATGGTTTTCGGGCTGATACGGGCGGTGTGCAGAGTCGCGCAGCGCAGGTGGGGCAGGGGAAGGCGGCTGACGGCGGTCATGTGGGCTGGCCGCCGATCACAAATCTCGGCCTTGGTGGCGAACGGTGCATGGCGGTGTGTCTTTGGATTTGATCAAATGAATCGATAAATTAACATGATTTTTCTTTGAATTGAATTTTTTGATCAAAAAATCCGTTTGTCTTCACGCCGCATCTGGTTTCGCAGCACCGCCCCAGACGGCGCGCAAGCTTGCCGCGCCGAACTGGCAGCTCATCTGAACAGGCTCTTACAGCGCAGCGCACAAGAAGGCGGACAATGGCGGCTATTTTTTCCCCTGGCGTTGCCTAAAAATGCGCACGCTAGCCCCCCGTTCACCCTGGTTTCAACATGTCCAATCTCATCGTTCACGGCGGTACACCGCTACGCGGTCGCATCACGCCGTCGGCCAACAAAAACGCCGTGTTGCCGGTGTTGTGTGCCACGCTGCTCACGCGTGAGCCCCTGCGCCTGCTGGGCGTGCCGGACATCACCGACGTACGCAAGATCCTGGAGATCTTTCGCACACTGGGTAGCCATGTCCACATGGACCACGCCAGCGGCACGCTGGAGTTGCACCACCAAAACACGACATTTGATGCGGCGCAGCACCGCCTGCCCGAGGAGATGCGCTCGTCCATCATGCTGGTGCCGCCGCTGTTGGCGCGATTTGGCGTGGCCCGGCTCGAAGACAACGTGAAGGGCTGCACCCTGGGTGTGCGCGAGATCGACCCACACGTCGACGTGTTTCGCCGCTTTGGCAGCCAGGTCGAGCGCGCCGATGGTTCACTGATCGTGCGCACACCCGGCCGTCTGACCCCGACCAATCACTGGCTCGACTACGCTTCGGTGACGACCACCGAAAACTTCGTGTTGTGTGCTGCCGCAGCCGATGGCACCTCCACCCTCACCAATGCGGCGTGTGAACCACACGTGCAGGAGTTCTGCCGCTTCATGGTGATGATGGGCGCACGCATAGATGGCATGGGCACCTCGCGTGTCACGGTGCATGGTGGTGCCCAGCTCGGCGGCGGCGAATTCCGTTTCGACGAAGACTTTCATGAGATCACCACCTTCCTGGCGCTGGGGGCGATCACCGGCGGTGATGTGGTGGTGCGCAACAGCGCGCCGGAGAACTTTCCGCTGATCGACCGCACGTTTGCCAAGTTTGGCGTGCAGATCGTGCACGAGGACGGCTGGTCGCGTGCCATTCGTAGCGGGCCGCTGAAGGTCGAGACCCCGTTCACCAGCAATGTGCTGACCAAGGTGGAGGCCGCGCCCTGGCCTTATTTCCCGGTCGACCTGCTGCCCATTTTTATTGCCCTGGGTGTGTGTGCCGAGGGCAACGCCATGTTCTGGAACAAGGTGTACGACGGCGCCTTGGGCTGGACTGGTGAGCTGTCGAAATTTGGCGCCCACGTGTTTGCCTCCGACCCCCACCGCATCGTCACCTTTGGCGGGCACAAGCTGACGCCCGCCGTGGTGGAGAGCCCCTACATCATTCGCGTGGCAATTGCGCTGTTCATGGTGGCCGCCAGCATAGACGGGCGCTCCGAGATTCGCCACGCCGCGCCGATTCGCCGTGCTCACCCGCACTTTGTGGAAAACCTGCGCAGCCTGGGTGTGAATGTGGAGTGGACCAGCGAAGAGTGATGTTGCCGGGCTGATGGGGCCCAGTAAATTCCAGTAAAAAACGCGCCCTCGGGCGCGTTTTGCATTTAGGGGCAGTGGTGTTCAGTCCGGCTTGATGTTGGCCGCCTTGATCACCTGCGCCCACTTGTCGACTTCGGCCTTCTGGAAGCTGGCAATCTGTGGGGGTGTCAGGTCGGCCGGCTCCATGCCGAAGTTCTTCAGCTTCTCCTGCATGTCTGGCTTGGCCAGGATGGTGCGGATTTCCTTGTGCAGACGCTCGATGACGGGTGCGGGTGTATTCGCCGGCACAAAAATGGCCTGCCACGACACCACTTCAAAGTCCTGCAAACCGGGCACTCCAGACTCGGCCACGGTGGGCACATCGGGCATGGAGGCCAGGCGTTTGGCCGAGGTCACGGCAATGGCGCGCAGCTTGCCGCTCTGTATGTGTGGGCCGGCCACCACGGTGGTGTCGAACATCATGTCGACCTGACCGCCGATCACGTCCTGAATCGCCGGGCCGCTGCCTTTGTAGGGAATGTGTGTGAACTTCACGCCCGACTTGTAGGCCATCAGTTCCAGCGCCAGATGCTGCGAGGTGCCGGTGCCGGCCGAGGCCGACGACAAGCCGCCTGACGACGCCTTGGCCTTGGCCGCATTCACCACGTCCTTGAGGGTCTTGTAGGGGCTGTTCTGGTTCACCACCAGCACCACCGGGTTGGTGCCGATCAAGGTGACCGGGGAGAACGATTTGATAGGGTCGTAGCCGATCTTCGGATACAGGCTGACGTTGATGGCATGCGAGCTGATGGTGCCGCCCAGCATGGTGTAGCCGTCCGGGGCCGCACGCGCCGCGATCTCCGAGCCCACGCTGCCGCCCGCGCCACCTTTGTTGTCGATGATCACCGAGGTGCCCAGCGTGGTGCCGAGTTGCTGCGCGATCAAGCGGCCCAACACGTCGGTCGTGCCACCCGCGGGAAACGGCACCAGATAGGTGATGGCCTTGCCCGTGGGCCAGTTGCCCTGTGCCCAGACCGGCAGGGCGGCGGCCGCCAAGGTGGCGACGGCGGTGTGTATAAGTGTGCGGCGTTGCATGCTAAATCTCCTCTGGTGCCTATAAGAAAAAATGCCCGCAGACGCCTGTTGCATCTGCGGGAACAGCTACTGTTTTAATAGTTTTAGCTGCGGTGTAGATCACCCCTGTCTTCACGCGTGGAACACTTTGGCCCTGGCTTTGCCAGGCCGCAGCTGTTGCCCCCTACAAGGGGGTTGGCGCAGCGACACAAAGTGCGCGAAGCCTGGGGGTGTTCAACAGATCAGGGTTTGATGTTGAGTTTGTTGATCAGGTCGCCAAAGTAGACGTTGTCCTTGGCCAGCGTTTCCTTGAAGGCGGCGCCGTCGGTGTAGACAAAGCCCAGGTTTTGCTTGTCCATGACTTCGCGCAGTGATGGCTCTTGCGCCGTCTTTGCGGTGAACTCGCGCAGCTTGGCCATCACTTCCGGTGGTGTGTTCTTCGGTGCGCCCAGGCCGCGCCAGGTGCCTATGCTCAGGTCAATGCCGCGTTCCTTGGCGGTGGGCACGTTTTCATAACCCTTGAGGCGTTTGTCGGCCATCACCACCAGCGTCTTCAGCTTGCCGCTTTGCACATGGGTCCAGACTTCGGCCGGGCTCACCGCCACGGCTTCGATATGGCCACCCAGCAGCGACAACACCGCAGGTGCCGCGCCCTGGTAGGGAATGTGGTTGAACTTGGTGCCGGTCTTGTCCTGCAAGGCAGCGGCAGCCAAATGCCAGATGGAGCCGTTGCCCGAGTTGCCCACACGCACGGTTTCAGGCGACTTCTTCGCAGCGGCGATGAACTCTTCAATCGTGTTCCACGGTGCATCGGCCTTGACGGTGATGGCGGCGGGATCGGAGTTCAATTGTGCGATTGGCTGGAAGTCGTCGTACTTGAACTTGGCCAGGCCCAGGTGCGGCAGCGTCAGCAACTCCACCGTCAACACGGCCAGTTTGTAGCCGTCTGGTTTGGAGTTGATGACCTCGCTCCAGCCAATGGCACCGCCCGCGCCGGGCTTGTTCAGCACCACGATGGGCTGGTTGATGTGTTTGCGGCTGGCATCGGCAAACGCACGTGCCAGACCGTCGGTGCCACCACCGGCTTGGTAGGGCACGAGCAATTCGATCTGGTGGTTAGGGTAGTCGCTTTGTGCCGAAGCTGGCGCGGCAAAACCAAAGCTCAGGGCGGCAGCGGCAAACACTGCGGCAAGGCGGGGGGCGGTAACTTTCAAAATGTCTCTCTCTCGGTTAGTGGTGAACAAAAACTCTCGTCAGCGAGCCCTTATTAAGCTGGGCTCTGCAGTAGCGGGGGGACACCGTGGAACTGGCTTTGCCAGGCCACCGGTGTCGCCCCTGCAAGGGGGTGGCGTAGCGACACGAAGTGCGCGAAGCCTGGGGAGTGCAACAAGTTACGGCATGTATTGGCCGCCGTTGACTTCAATGATCTGTCCGGTCACGTAGCTGGACAAAACTTCGGACGCCAGGAACAGGAACGCGCCCGTGCATTCGTCGGCATCGCCCAGCCGGCCCATGGGAATACAGGATTTGAACGATTCCAGCATCGCCGGCGTGGAGTAGCGGTCGTGGAATGGCGTGACGATCACGCCCGGCGCCACCGCGTTCACGCGGATCTTGTCGCCCACCAGTTCCTTGGCCAGGCCACGCGTGGCCGTGCTCACAAAACCCTTAGCACCGGCGTACAGGTAAGCACCGGGGCCGCCGCCGTGGCGCGCGGCCACCGAGGTCACGTTGATGATGTTGCCACCCTGGCCGCGTGCGCGCATCAGCGGCACCACTTCGCGGCAGAAGGCCAGCACGGACAGGGCGTTGATGTGCAGGATGTCGTCGAACAACGCGTCGCTCATCTCGGCGATTGGCACGCGCTGCACCAGGCCACCGGCGTTGTTGATGAGGATGTCGATGTGGCCGAAGGCTTGGACGCTTTTGGCGACGGCGGTTTTGATGGCCTGGCTGTCGCGCACATCGGCTTGCACGGTCACGGCTTCGCCACCGGCGGCCTGGATATCGGCGGCCACGGCGCTGGCGGCAGCTTCAGACTGGTTGTAGTGCACCACCACCTTGGCGCCGCGTGCGCCGAAGGCTTTGGCCACGGCTGCGCCAATGCCAGTGCTGGCGCCGGTCACGAGTACAACTTTGCCTTTGAGGTCTTCCATGAAGATTCTTCCCTGGTGAGATGGTTTGCAGATTCAAAAGAATGCCTTGCACGGGGTGCAGGCCACATGACAGCCACACACGCCGAAGGCGTGCAGCAGCGCAGATATGGGTGTCGATTCTGTTAAGTCATCGTACAACTAAAGACATTAGCTGCTGGTTCGGGAAAACCCGGTTCCCGGGCCTTCAGCGTGTGAATGCTGCAACAAATAAAACGCCTGCCATCCCCCGCTGCTTGATCTGCTTTGGGGAAATGGCAGGCGTTTCGAGAGGGCTGCGCCGCTTGTGTTTTTTGTACGCGCTGAATGGCGTTGTCAGCCCTTGAGCATGGTCTCGGGCGGCTGGCTTTTGCGCAGGCGCTCGCGGCTGTTCGACAAATGGGTGCGCATGGCCGCGCGGGCCGATTCGGAGTCTTGCTGGCGGATCGCGGCGTAGATGTTTTCGTGCTCGCCATGCACACGCAGCAGGTATTGCAAACGGCCCTCGGGTGCGTTTTGCAAGGTGTTCACGCGTGTGCGCGGAATGATCATCGTGCCCAGGTAGGTCATCAGGTCGGCAAAGTGCTGGTTGCCGGTGGAGCGGGCCACTTCCATGTGGAACTGGAAGTCGGAGGGCACGGCGTCCTGGTCGTTCTGGATGGCGTCGTGAAAGCCTTTCAACGCGTTTTCCAGTTGCACCAGATTGGCCGGAGTACGCCGCTGGGCGGCCAGGCCGGCAGCTTCGGTTTCCAGGCTGATGCGCAACTCCAGCAGCGCGATGACATCGGCCACGGTGGCAAAGTCTTCGGGCGCAATCTTGAAGTTGCCGGATTCGGGTGGCGCAATCACAAAGGTGCCAATGCCGTGCCGCGTCTCCACAAGACCAGAGGCCTGCAGGCGCGAGATGGCTTCGCGCACCACGGTTCGACTGACGTCGAAGCGGGTCATGATTTCGGCTTCGGTGGGCAGTTTGTCGCCTTGCTGCAACTGGCCCTGGCGGATGCTGCCCGACAGGTTGTCAACAACTTCGGAAACCAGGCCGCGTGCGCGGCGTGTGCGTGGCATGCCCGTGTCAACGCCAGCGGGCACGGCGGGCGCAGCGACGCCGCCGGGTGGTGAAATGTGGGTGTTAGATTCCATCAGGGATTTGCATGTGTCGCGAGTCGGACTCGTTTTTATTATCGGACAACGTATGACTGATGTGCTCAGTAACGCGCTCACTGTAGCAAAGGCCAAGTAAAAGTCCAGCCTGTGCGGGGCTATCTTGTAAGAGGCTGTTGTGCCGAAGATTCACGCTGGAATTCTCTGGCGGTGAAAAAAAGTCCCAGGCGGCAGGTGTGGGGGCCGGGCTGGGACTTGCTGGGTTTGAGGCGACAGGCTGGGCGCGCGGCTAATGCACCGGATGCCCGGTGATCAGCGACGGCAGCCAGGTGGAGAACGCCGGCACATAGGTCACCAGGTTGATCGCAATCCATATCGCCAGGTAATACGGCCAGGCGGTTTTGGTGGCCTCACCAATCGAGATGTCGCCGATGGCGCAGCCGACAAACTGCACCGTGCCCACGGGCGGGTGCACCAGGCCCAGAGCGCAGTTGAGCAGCAGCATCATGCCGAACTGCACCGGGCCCACGTCCATTTGCATGGCCAGCGGCAGGAACAGCGGGGTGGTGATCAAGATGTGCGCGGCCATGTCCAGGAAGATGCCCAGGAAGATCTGGATGATGTTGATGTACAGCAGCATCAGCCATGGCGTTTGTGTGGCGTGCATCAGTGCGCTTTCAATTGCCTCCGGGATTTCCAGGTAGGCCATTTGCCAGCGCAGCATGTTGGACACACCAATCAGCAGCAGGATCACGCCTGTGGTCTTGGAGGCTTTCTTCAGCGACTTGACGAGTTTTTCCTTGCTCATGGTGCGGTAGATCACGGCCGTGAGGAACAGCGAATACGCCACCGCAATCGCCGCCGCTTCGGTGGCGGTGGTGACACCACCCATCACGCAGCCCAGGATCACCACGATCACCATCAGGCCCGGGATCGCGGCGATGAAGGTGGTCAGCACGGCCTTCCAGCCGGGGAAACGTTCCAGCATGGAGGAGCCGTCGGCGCGCTTGGGGAAACCGTTGCGCACGGCTTGCCAGTAGGCGGCGATCAACATACACACCATGATCCAGAACACCGGCACCAGGCCGGCGAACATCAGGTCACCGATGGACACGCCGCGGATCACGTCGCCGCCTATGGTGCCGGCCGCCGCCTGCGCGGCAAACGCGTAGATGATCATGTTGTGCGACGTGGGCATCAGCGCGCCGGTGAGCGAGGCGTGGGTGGTCACGTTCACGGCGTAGTCGGCGCTATAACCTTCGCGCTTCATGATGGGAATCATCACGCCGCCCATGGCCGAGGTGTCGGCAATCGGCGAGCCGGAGACGCCGCCGAACAGCGTGCTGGCCATGACGTTGGCCAGGCCCAGCCCGCCCTTCATGTGACCGACCATGCTGCGTGCGAAGTCGAGAATCTTGTCGGCAATGCCGCCGTGCAGCATCAGTTCGCCCGAGAAGATGAAGAACGGAATCGCCAGGAAGGAAAACACGTTCATGCCGGAGACCATCATCTGCATGGCGGTGGCCAGGGGCAGGCCCTCCACGGCAAAGGTGGCCAGGCAACTCAGGCCGATGGCAAACGCCACCGGCACCCCAAGTGCCAGAAAGAGCGCGAAGCTCAGGGAAAGTACAGCGAGTTCCATGATCAGGCCTGGGTTTTATTCGTGAACAGTGCCAGCATGTGCTTGACTGAAAACAGGATGATGAGAACGCCCGCAATCATCGGCGGCACGTAGCGCCAGGCCTCGGAAATGCCCAGCGTGGGAATGGTGTCGTGGCGTGTCGAGGTGGCCATGTGTTCACAGCCCCACAGCAAGATGACGGCAAACGAGATGGTGAGCAGTTGCACCACCACCAGACACAGGAACTGCGCCTTTTCGGGCAGCAGCTTGACCACCGAGTCCAGGCCGATGTGGCCCGCGTCATGCACGCCAGAAGCAGCACCAAACATGGCGACCGAGATCACCAGCAGCAATGCCACTTGTTCGACGTAGGGTGGGGCGTCATTAAAGGCGTAACGCATGATCACGCCGTAGATGACCACGATGCCCAAAGCCGCCAGGCAAGCGCTGGCCGCACGCAGCACCCAATTGGACAGGTGCTCGTTGATTGAATTGAAGAGATCCATGGGATGGCTTTCTGCTGTTGCACCGCGACGCCGGACAGCCTGCCGGATGCGGGGCAAAAGCCCTGCATCGCGGCAAGCGGTCCGGCGCTGAATTGCGGTGCGTCGGCTTACTTGACGTTGACGATCTCTTGCACCAGCGACTTCAGTTCAGGCGTGCTGGCAAATTTGTCCCAGACCGGCTTTTCGGCGTTGACGAAGCTGGTCTTGTCGATTTCCGTTGCGGGAACGATCTTCGCGCCGCCCTTGAGCACGGCCGCCTTGGCTTCTTTTTCCTTGGCATCCCACAGGGTCACGTAGTAGGCCACCGAAGCCTTGGCCGACTTGCGCAGGCCGGCTTGCTCGGCGGGTGTCAGCGTGTCCCACACCTTCTTGGAGAACACCACCACTTCTGGCGTCATCACGTGCATGGTTTCCGAGAACACGCCGGCGGACTCGTAGTGCTTGGCTTCTTCGTAGGACGGGATGTTGTTTTCAGCGGCGTCGACCAGGCCGGTCTTGAGGCCGGAGTAGACCTCGGCCATGGGCATGGGGGCGGGGGAGGCGCCCATGGCGGCGACCATGGCCACCGACAGATCGGATGGCTGCACGCGGATCTTCAGGCCCTTCATGTCGGCCACGGTCTTGATCGGCTTCTTGGCGTACATGGAGCGCGAACCACTCTCGTACATGGCCAGGCCGACAAAACCCGCCTTGTCGAAGGCGGCCAGGATCTTGTCGCCTTCAGCGCCGTAGATGGCTTTGCGGAAGTGAGCCAGGTCACGGAAGATGAACGGGAACGACGGCACCATGGACTCGGGCACGATGCCGTTGAACGAGGCCAGGCTCACGCGCACCATGTCGATGGCGCCGATCTTGACCTGTTCGACGGTGTCCTTTTCAGAACCCAGCGAGCTGTCGCCAAACACCTTGATGGTGTCTTTGCCGCCGGTGGCTTTGTTGAGTTCCTCGCCCATGTACTTCACCGCCATATTGGTGGGGAAGTCCTTGGAGTGGACATCGGCCGAACGGAAGGTTCGTGCAGACACCTGGCCGCTGACGGCGCAGACGGCTGCAGCCGCGATCAGGCTGAGTAAGGTGCGGTTGAATTTACGCATGGTTGAGCTCCTTGTTGTATATAGGTTTGAGCGTCGAGGGATGGCCAGCGATGTGCGGTTTTTAATTGCCCATAGCTGCGCCGGTGAACGGCTTTGGAAAAGCCGGATAGGGGTCGGTGGGGTGTTGCAGAAGCTTGCCGCTGTTGCCCTGAGGCAATGGGCGAGTGATCAACATGTAGCGATTTACCGAGAAACTGTCATTTATCAGTCATCCTATAACTTAAAGCCAAAGCAAGACAACGGGTTTACCCGTAATAGGATGTCCCCAACGGGATGCGAAACTAGCGACCGAGTTGAGTTGCCTGCTGTCCTGATTGGCTTTTCGCTTTGATCCAAGATCGATTTGAGATCCATTCCTAGGGTATGTCAGGAGAAAAAGCGCTTGACAAAGCCCTGCCAAATCTTGAAAATTTCAAGTCATCAGACAACGTACGACTGATGTGTTGGCCGGAAATGTACAGGCCCTCTTGCCCGGCGGCGCCCGTCCAGCCCATCCTTTATTCCCTCTAGAGAAGTAAAAAATGACCCTGAAAGTGCACGAAAAAATCTTGCTCACCGGTGCTGCCGGTGGTCTGGGCAAAGTGCTGCGCGAAAGCCTCAAGCAGAACTGCAACACGCTGCGCCTGTCTGATATTGCTGACTTCGGCCCTGCTGGCGCGAATGAAGAAGTGATGCTGGCTGACCTGGCTGACGCGGCCGCCGTGGACGCGATGGTGCAGGGCGTGGACGCCATCGTGCACCTGGGTGGCATCTCGGTCGATGGCCCGTTCCTGCCCATCATGCAGGCCAACATCCTGGGGCTGTACAACCTGTATGAGGCCGCGCGCCGCTTTGGTGTGAAGCGTATTGTGTTTGCCAGCTCCAACCACGTCGTGGGTTTCTACAGCCAGGGCGAAACCATTAATGCCGACGCGCCTCCGCGCCCCGACAGCTTCTACGGCCTGAGCAAGGCTTTTGGTGAAGACCTGTCCAAGTTCTACTTCGAGCGTTATGGCATCGAGACCGCGTGTGTGCGCATCGGCTCGTCCTTCCCCAAGCCGCGCGACCGCCGCATGCTGGCCACCTGGCTGAGCTACGGCGACTTGCATCGCCTGGTCACCGCCTGCCTGACGACGCCCGTGCTCAAGCACAGCATCATCTTTGGCATGTCGAACAACGCCGTCACCTGGTGGGACAACAGCCGCGCCAAACACGTGGGTTATGTGCCGCAGGACAGCTCGGATCAGTTCCGTGAAGAAATCTACGCGCAAACCAGCGCACCTGATTTGAACAACCCCGCGCACACCACGCACGGCGGTGGTTTCACGGTGCAAGGCCCTTACCAGTCATGAGCGCAGTGCCCGTGATCGGCCATACGCGTGACCGTGTGGGTGAATGCCCGGTGTGGGACCCAGCAGGCCAAGCGCTGTTCTGGGTTGACATCGAAGGCCGCTTCATCCGCCGCTGGGATGCCGCTGCTGACACCGTGCAAAGCTGGGCACTGCCCGAGCGCGTGGGTTGTATTGCCCTGACGGCTGACAACGGCGGCAACCGCGTGGTGGTCGCCGCCATGGAGACCGGCGTTTTTGCTGTTGAGTTGTTGGCTGCGCCCGAAGTGCGCGTGAACCTGCTGGCACCCATCACGCACCTCGCAGAAGGCATGCGTTTTAACGATGGCCGCTGCGACGCGCAGGGGCGCTTCTGGATCAGCACCATGGTGATGGACATGTCCAAGGCCTCCGCCTTGGGTGCCTTGTACTATCTGGACGAAAACGGCCTGAGCGCCGCCCAGGTGCAGGACATCATCACGCCCAACGGACTGGCCTTCAGTCCTGATGGCAAAACCGCTTACATGTCCGACTCGCACCCCAGCGTGCAGCGTATCTGGGCTTTTGAGTTTGATGCCGAACACGGCAAATTGGCCAACCCGCGTGAGTTCGTCGACATGACCAACTTGCCTGGCCGCCCCGATGGCGCCGCCGTGGACGCAGAAGGCCATTACTGGATCTGCGGCAACGATGCCGGCAAGGTACACCGCTTTGATCCGCAAGGCCGCCTGGTGAAATCACTCGAAGTGCCGGTGGCCAAACCATCGATGTGCGCCTTTGGTGGTCCAAACCTTGACGTGTTGTATGTCACGTCCATCCTGCCCGGCACCGTGGCCGCCGATACGCCGGGACTCAACGGCGCGGTGTTTGCGCTGGACCCAGGTGTGCGGGGCTTGCCCGAACCACTGTTTTCTCGCTTCCCCAGGTAAGCATTTTTGAAGTCGTTTTCCCCGGTAGTTTTGCGTCGCGTTTTTTCTTTTCTCTAACCAATCCTTCACAGGAGACAAACATGAAGTTTTCTTATCGCCTTATTGCTGCTGCAATCGCTGGCCTTTGCGTGAGCGCCCAGGCTGTCGAACTGCGCTCGGCCGATGTGCACAACAGCGACGAATACCCCACCGTTGCAGCTGTCAAGCACATGAGCGAAGTGCTGTCCAAGCAAAGCAATGGCAAGTACACGATCAAGGTGTTCAACAAGAGTGCTCTGGGCTCCGAAAAGGAAACGCTGGACCAGGTCAAGATCGGCGCACTCGATCTGAACCGCGTCAACATCAGCTCGCTGAACGCGATCTGCCCCAAGAGCCTGGTGCCCACCATGCCTTTCCTGTTTGACTCCATCGCCCACATGCGCAAGACCCTGGACGGTCCTATCGGCGAAGAAATCCTCAAGGGTTGCGAGAGCCAGGGTCTGGTCGGCTTGGCTTTCTACGACAGCGGCGCGCGTTCGATCTATGCCAAGAAGCCGGTGCGCACCATTGCCGATGCAAAGGGTCTGAAGATCCGTGTGCAACAGTCTGAACTGTGGGTTTCGCTGGTCGGCGCCATGGGTGCCAACGCCACGCCAATGCCTACCGGTGAAGTCTTGACCGCGCTGAAGACCGGCCTGATCGACGCCGCTGAAAACAACATCCCTTCGTACGAAGGTTTCCAGCACTACGAAGCCGTCAAGGTGTACTCGCGTACCGAGCACTCCATGGCGCCTGAAATGCTGGTGATGTCCAAGGCCGTGTTCGACAAGCTGTCGCCAGCCGAACAAACCATGTTCCGTGCTGCAGCCAAGGAATCCGTGACCTTCCAGCGCCAGAAGTGGGACGAGCAGGAAGCCAAGGCTTTGGCCATCGTGACCAAGGCCGGCGCGCAGATCGTGACCGACGTGGACAAGGCTTCGTTCAAGAACGCCATGGCTCCGGTGTACGCCAAGTTCATCACCACGCCTGACCTGCAACGCCTGGTGAAGGCCGTTCAAGACACGAAGTAAACCCATGACCGCGAGAAGCTCCGGCCGGCAGTTGCTGGCCCGAGCTTCTCGCGTTCTTTAGGACCCCCATGAGTGCATCCTCTACATCGACCTCGGCGACGGCTGCGGCCAACACGGCGGCCGTGAGTTCCGTCGCCCCCGGTCTCGACTCCGAACACGAACGTCCACCTGCGCGGCATTTTTATGCGCGCCTGTGCGGCTTTCTCAGCAAGAGCTGCCTGATCCTCGGGATCATCTGCCTGATCGGCATCATTCTCAGCGTGCAGACCCAGGTGGTCGGCCGCTACATCTTCAACGACACCCCGACCTGGGCTGAAGCGCTGGCCCTGCAGTTGGTGTTGTTTGTCACCTCGTTCGGCGTGGCTGTGGGCGTGCGCGATGCCGGCCACATCGGCCTGGAATCCCTGGTGTCCCTGCTGCCAGAAAACATGCGTTTGAAACTGGAGGTGCTGATCCACCTGCTGGTGGTGGTGTTCGGCATCATCATGGTGCAAAACGGCTGGCTCTGGACGCGTCTGAAGTGGGACGAACTCGATCCCATGCTGGGTCTGCCTGCGGGTCTTGATTACCTGTCGCTCGTGATTTGTGGTGTGTTGATCGTGATGTTCTCCATCGAGCACATCATCGCACTGCTGCGCAACGAGGACGTGGTTCCATCCTGGTATTGACTGAAAGAATTAAATGGAACTAACCGTTCTCTCGTTGAGTTTTGCGATTCTGCTGGTGCTGGGTGTGCCGGTGGCGTTTTCCATCGGTCTGGCCTCGGTCTGTACCGTGCTTTATTCGGGCATTCCCACCGCCATCGTCTTCCAGAAAATGGTCGGCGGCATGCAGGTGTTCTCGTTCCTGGCGATTCCGTTTTTCGTGTTCGCCGGTGAACTGATGCTCTACGGCGGTATCGCCGACCGCATCGTGCGTTTTGCCAACAGCCTGGTGGGCCACGTGCGTGGCGGCCTGGGCATGAGCAACGTGATCGGCTGTACTTTGTTCGGCGGTGTTGCCGGCTCTCCATTGGCCGACGTGTCGGCCATGGGCTCAGTGATGATCCCGCTGATGAAGAAAGAGGGTTACGACGCCGATTACGCGGTCAACGTGACCACACACGCGGCACTGGTGGGGGCGCTGATGCCGACCTCGCACAACCTGATCATCTTTGCACTGGCCACCACCGGCATTGCCTCGGTCAGCGTGTTCAGCCTGATCCTGGCTGGCGTCATTCCTGCGCTGCTGCTCACCATCTGCAACCTGGTGGCGGCCTACTATGTGGCGGTGAAGCGTGGTTACCCCACGCACGGCACCTTCCCTGGCTGGAAGGTCGTGATCAAGGCTTTCCTGGCGGCTTTGCCTGGCCTGCTGATCGTGGTGATCATCCTGGCTGGCATCTTGTCGGGCATTTTCACCGCGACCGAGTCGGCTGCGACGGCCGTGTTGTGGGCCTTGCTGGTGACGGTGCTGGTTTACCGTTCGCTGTCGTGGCAACACTTCCTGAAGGCTTGCGCCAAGGCTTGCAAGACCACCGGTGTGGTGCTGCTGCTGATCGGTATCTCCTCGGCCTTCGGTTATTTCATGGCGCTGTATGAAGTGCCGCAGAAAACCGGCGCGCTGATGACGTCTGTCTCGGCCACGCCATGGGTCATCTTCCTGATGATCAACGTGCTGTTGTTCGTGCTGGGCACCTTCTTGGACATGGCCGCCACGATTCTGATCTGTACGCCCATCTTCTTGCCTATCGCGGCACAGTTTGGCATGGATCCCGTGCAGTTCGGCATCGTCATGTTGATCAACTGCGCCCTGGGACTCAACACACCGCCAGTGGGGGTGACCCAGTTCGTCGGCTGTGCCATTGGGGAGATATCGGTGGGGCAGGTGATGAAGTCCATCCTGCCTTTCTACGGTGCGCTGACGGTTTGTCTGGCGCTCGTGACCTACGTACCAGCGTTCTCGCTGTGGCTGCCGAGTGTGTTCAAGTAAACACGAGACCAGGAGACAAACATGACATTGAATCGCAGAACGGTATTGCTGGCGTCCGGCGCATTGGCTACGGTGGGCTTGCCTGCCATGGCCCAAAGCTTTCCCAACAAGCCGATCAAGCTGATCGTGCCGTACCCTCCAGGCGGTTCGTCGGACATCATCGCGCGCTCCATCAGCCAACCGCTGTCTGAAGCGCTGAAGCAGTCGGTGATCGTGGAAAACCGTCCCGGTGCGAATGGCAACCTGGGCGCGGAGTTTGTCGCCAAGTCTGCACCAGACGGCCATACCATTTTGTTGTGCGACGTGGGCGCGCTGGCCATCAGCCCTTCGGTCTACACCAAGCTGGCTTTTGACCCGAGCAAAGACCTGCGTGGCGTGACCATGCTGGCCTACTCGCCGCACATGCTGGTGGTGCATCCGTCGGTGCCCGTGTCCAACTTCAAGGAGTTGGTGGCGTACTCCAAAAAATCGGATCTGAACTTCGCCGTCACCGCCATGGGCAGCGCCCCGCATCTGGCCGGTGTGGCGGTCGAGCGCGCCAGTGGCGCCAAGTGGATCTACGTGCCTTACAAGGGCGGCGTACAAGCCATTGGCGACACCATCGGCGGCCAGACCCAGGTGCTGATGAACGGCATGCTTGCGACCTTGCCACACGTGCAAAGCGGCAAGCTCAAGGTGTTGGCGATCTCGAAGAAAACCCGCATGCCGTTGGTGGGCGATGTGCCCACGCTGGCAGAACAAGGTGTGACCAATTTTGAGTCCGGCACTTGGCAAGGGGTGTTGACGCCCAATGGCACGCCTGCGGCCGTGATCACCAGGCTCAACAACGAACTGATCAAGATTATTCGCAGCCCCGACATTCGCTCGCGCCTGACCGGGCAGGGCGCTGAAGTGGTGACGATGTTGCCTACCGAGCAAGACCAGTTCTTCAACCAGGAACGCACTCGTTGGGCCCAAGTGGTGAAGGACGGCAACATCCGGCTTGATTGATGCGGCCTGGCCGCAAACACTGTCTTAAAGCAAATAACCAAAAAGGCAGGCGCCGACCACGGCGCCGCATTCCTCAACTTCCAGTTCAATACATTGTTTCAAGGTAGATCATCATGAGCATGAACCCACAAGACCTCAAGAAAATCATGGGCTCCGGCCTGTTGTCGTTCCCCGTCACCGACTTCGATGCCCAAGGCAACTTCAACGCCAAGTCGTACGCCGCCCGCCTGGAATGGCTGGCCCCCTACGGCGCCTCGGCGCTGTT